>JAHPYZ010000050.1 GCA_019058425.1 Promethearchaeota archaeon | reverse complement strand
AATTGATAGTGGCTATATTAATACAAATGTAGGTTTAACAACTATAACTCTTCCAGCCACAGCAGCTTTAGGAACTATAATAGAAATATGTGGAGAAGGTGCTGGAGGATGGACAATTGCTCAAAATGCAGGTCAATCTATTCAATTTGGAAATCTATCTACAACTGTTGGAATTGGAGGCTCTCTTTCTTCAACTAATCAATATGATACCGTAAAAATCGTTTGTAGAATAGCTGATACAATATGGTCTGTTTTATCAAATGTTGGTGTATTAAATGTAGTATAGGAGTGAGAAAATGGTATATCAAGATTCAACAAATTTAAATAATGTAAGTAAATATATAGTAGATGTAAGTGGAGATACTCCTTATACAACAATACAAGCAGCTATTGATGCTGCTAATGCAGCGGGTGGAAATGCTTGTGTTTACGTTCGACCAGGCACATATACTGAAAACCTAACATTATATGATTCAATTAATTTATGGGGAGATAGAGGAGGATTATCAATTATTATTGGAACTCATACACCTCCTGCAACCGGTTCTATAGAAATACATGAATGTCAATTAAGAAGTGCGACAGATATATTAAATTCTGCAGCAGCAGGAACAACAAATATTGAAATTAATGATTGTTTTATATTAGTTACAAATGGATATGTATTTAATTTACCTAATTGGACAGGAGAATTATTGTTAGATGATTGTGGTGAAGCTTCTACAAATGATGGCGTTGTAAATAATACAGGTGGTTGTTCAATAAAATTTTTAAATACTGAAATGGGTGCGGGAAATGCTAATGTAATGACTCTGACTGGAAATGGAAATTTAAGATTTGATACATGTAATATAAATTGTCCAATAAATATTGGAGGAACTGGTACTTTAGTTTTTCAGGAAAGTGTTAAATGTGCAAATACAGTAACGATTGGAGGTGCAAAAATAGCTACATTAACAATGGGAAATAGATTTGAAAATACATTAACAACCGCTGACACAGCTACTATAATTATATCTGACACAACGTTTGAAACAGGAGCTAATGCCGCTATAACCCACGGATCAGCAAATGAACTTTCTTTATCTGATGTAACAATTGATACTAGTGCTAATCCTTGCATTGCTGGTGCAGGTGCTGGAAATCTATTACTCGGTTCTGTTACTTATTTAGATAATTCTACACTTGCTGGAACTTTAACAATATCAAGAGCTACAAAATTAGATGCAGGTGAAGTAGAAGGTACAGATGCTACTTTTACAGGAAATTTTACTCAAACTGGAGGAACCACAGATATAGGAACCGATGCAGCAGCAAATAATATAAATATAGGAACTGGAGCAGCGGCTAAAACTATTACTATAGGAAATACAACAGGTGCAAGCGCTGTAAATATAGATACTGGAACAGGAGATTTTACATTAGATAGTGCAACTGGAAATATTATAACAGCATTAGATACAGGTGAAATAACAAAACCACTTCAACCAGCATTTTTAGCATATGTTTCTTCAACTATTAATAATGTTACAGGAACCGGTACAGCTTATACAGTAATATTTGATACAGAAGTTTTTGATCAAAATGCAGATTATAATACTGCATCTGGTGTATTTACAGCTCCGGTAACTGGAAGATATTTTTTACAATCTCTTGTATGTATTGGTGGAACAACACAAGCTACTCAGTTTGCAATATTGATAGCTACGTCAAATAGAAATTATTATAATTATTATAGAAGAGCAGCTAGCAATCAAGATCATACAATGCAAATTTCAAGTTTATGTGATATGGATGCTGCAGATATAGCTTATATTGTAATTGCTGTTGCAGGCGAAGCAGGAGATACTGATGATGTATTGGGAGATGCAACTAATTGTGTTGCAAGTTTTTCTGGTCATTTAGTTTGTTAAGGAGAAAAAAATGCCATTTATAAATAAAAGTCCATTAAATTATCCTCCTAATAGTGAAAATTCTATACGTATTTTTAGATATGGAAGAGCTCCTACTAATGCAGATTATAAAAATTTTATAATAGGAGATGAATGGAATGACACTTCATCAAGTGATTTTTGGAAATTAGTATATAGAGATGCAACTCAAGGTATTTGGAGAAAAATGGCCGGAACTGCTGCTGCTGTAGAATTTTTTACACCAGATGTAGGAGGACAAGTTGGTCCAGATGGAACAAATAATATTAATTTATTAGGTGGTGCTGGAATTGTTGTAACAGGAACTCCTGCTACAAATACTTTAACGATTGCACTTACAGGAGGAGGAGCAGCTATTGATAGTGTAACTCCTGACACGGGAGGACTTACTGGACCAGATGGAGCAGGAAATATTAATTTTTTAGGTGATAGCGGAGCTTATCTTAATGGAATGCATTTTTTTGGAGATCCTGCAAATAATACAATATCTTCAAGAGATTTAAGAAATATTACAAAATATGTAGTTGATCCAACTGCTTTAGAAACAGAATATCAAACTATCCAAGCAGCTATTAATGCTGCAAATACAGCTGGAATTCCAGCTGTTGTATGGATAAGGCCTGGAACTTACACAGAAGATTTAGTTTTATATGATGGAATTGATATAATGGGAGCTGTTTCAACACCAGCGGGATATAATACTACAATTAACGGAACTCATACTCCTCCAGATAGTGGTAGTATAAGTTTTAGAAATCTTTATTTAGTAGATGCTGCTAATATTTTGAATTCTGCAGCTGCTGGAACTACAACTATTGCGATGGTAGATTGTTTAATTGCAATTGATGATGGTTTAGCAATTAATTTACCAAATTGGACTGGTTTAATTGGAATTTTAAATTGTCATTGTGTTGGAACTCAAGATGGTTTTATTGATATTGGAGCTGGAGCTGCAAACTTTTTATGTACTAATTCAACTATTGGAAATGGAGATAATAATATAGCTGCATTAGGAGGACAAAATAGAATCGAAAATTGTAAATGGCAATGTCAAATGGATTGGGTAGGACAAGCATATGGTTTAATTAGAGACTCAGAAATAAATAATACATGGCGTATTTCAGATGGTTCTATAGGAACCTGTGTAAATTCTTTTTTTTATATGGATGTTCAACCTGCTATTTATCATACTTCTAGCGGACAAGTTGATCTCGATCATGTAACAATAGAATCATCTAATAATCCAGCAGTAGATGGAACTGGAACAATTTCTTATGGTTCAGTTAATTTTACAAATGATACTAATACCGATGTTTTGATGACAATTGTAGCTCCAGAATATTTAAGATCTGGTCCTCAAAATATTTTATCACATGATGCTTCTGTTGCAACAGAAGATGTGTGGACAAAATATGAAATTCAAGGTGCACAAGGTTATTCAGTAGGAATAGATAATTCAGATTCAGATAATTTTAAAATAACAGATGGTATTGATCCTTCTAATGGAAATGTATTTTTTCAAATTACTTCAGCTGGAGTTCCTTCCTTTCCTACAGCTCCATTAGATGTTCCTTCAGGAGGAACAGGAGTAAATACTATCACTGATCATGCTTTGATAGTTGGCTCCGGCGTGGGAGCTGTTACAGAAATAGGACCATTAACAAATGGTCAACTTCCTATTGGATCTACAGGAAATGATCCTGTAGCTGCTACTTTAACACCAGGATCAGGAATAGCTATTGCAAATGGAGCTGGCAGTATTACTATTAGTGCAACAGGCTCTGGTCTAGCATATGTAGAAGTAACAGCTGCTACTCAAGCTATGGCCGTTGCAACTTGTTATGGAGCTAATAGGGGAGCAGGTGTAACTTTTTCTTTACCTGCAACTGCAGCAGCTGGTACAGTAATGGAAATAATGGGAATATTAGGCCTTTGGTCTGTAACCCAAGGAGCTGGTCAAACTATTCATATCGGTAATCAAGTAACTACAACAGGAGTAGGAGGTAGTTTAACAGCTACTAATGCAGGTGATTGTATTACTCTTAGATGTAGTATAGCTAATACTGATTGGGTAATACAAAATATGATGGGAAATATAGCAATAATTTAAGGAGTCAAATATGGCACAAGTAAATGCAGGAAATATACAAGTAAATGCAAAAGGAGATATTTTTAGTGCAACTGCAGCAGGATCTCCAACTACTCTATCAGTAGGCGCTGATGGACAAGTATTAACAGCAGATTCTACTCAAGCAAGTGGTCTTAACTGGTCAACCTCACCTGGTCCGGGAGAAGTTATACAATATGTTTACACTAGTAGATCAGATAGAGTAACTTTAAATTCAAATATTCCAATAGACGATACTATTCCTCAAAGTGGAGAAGGAGTACAAGTATTAACTTTAGCGATTACTCCTCATAGTGCATCTAATTTATTAGTTATTAAATTTTATGGATTTGTTGGTCCTAATGGAATGTTAACAGCACCTGTTATAGCTTTATTTCAAGATGCGACTGCAAATGCATTAGCTGCTACTAGTGGATCAGTAGTTTTTTGGGGTGGTAATAATACTGATTTAGGAACTGCTGTTTTAAGTCATACTATGGCAGCTGGTACTACAAGTTCTACTACTTTTAAAATTAGAATAGGAATGCTTCCTGGCTTATTTGGTTATCTCAATGGTAATAATGTAAGCAGAAATTTTGGAGGAAGAGCATCTTCTGTTTTAGAAATTTGGGAAATAGGAGTTTAAGTAAAAATATAGTAATTTTTATAGAAATAAGATAAAGTTTTTTATTTTATTTCTATTTTTATTGGATATAAATTTTCAACTTGTTTAATTTTATTTTTTGCTAAAGGTGTCATAAATCCTTTAATATCTACAAAATGAATTGAGCCATCTGTATGAAATTCAACAAAATCTACTTTATATTTAATTCCACCAGGTAAATCTAGTGGAACTTGTCTTAAAAAAAATAAAATCTCATTTGCTTTTTGTAAAATTTTTAATTTACCAAAATACTCGGCTTCTTTTTTAGAATCAAAATAAAATTCATCTATTTTTTGAGGTTTTGCATTAAATTTATGCTTTAAAATTTTTTTCATGAGTAATTTCTTCAATTTTCAATACTCTTTCTTTATAAAGAAAATATTTTACTTCTTTATTAGTTATTTCAAATATTTTCAAAATTTTATTACTAGTAGGGAATGCTTCCCCATCAAGCCAACGATATACTGTTGCTTGATTTATGCCAACTCTTCTAGCAAATTCAGCTTTGGGCATTCCACTTTTTTTAAACCATTCTTTTAAATTCATAATTTTATTGCTTTTTTTGCGGGGTTATTCTTGCATTTAAATCAAGAGTTGTATTATATTTAAATCAAATAAAAATTACAATCATAAAAAGGAGAATAAAAATGTTTTATGAAGATGAAGAAAAAGAAAGTCCTAATGATGGATGGGTAGAAATTATAAGTTTTGAAGAAGAAGAAAATGAAGATATTCATAATTATGATTTTTGGTTAGATATTATGAAAACAGATTCATTTTGTGAATATGCTATAAATAAAAAAAATTTAGAAGATTATATAATACAAAAAAATGGAAAATGGTTATATAAATAAAAAGGAAAATGTATGAATAAAAAAGAAGAAAGTAACAAACAAATAAAAAATATTTATCAAAGAATGCTTGCTATTATGAATGAAGTACAATATTTACAAAAAACTGATAAAGCGGCTAAAGGACTTCCTTATAAATTTATTACCCATGACCAAGTAACTGGAAGTCTTCATATGCCCATGGTTAAACATGGAGTTTTTACAAAAAGCAATATATTAGAATGTCGACAAGATGGTAATAGAACTATTGTAAAAGTTAGTGTTTCTTTTATAAATGTTGATGATCCTCAAGATATGTTTGAAATAATTTCATATGGATATGGAATAGATAATCAAGATAAAGGAATTGGTAAAGCAATTTCTTATGCAACAAAAATGGCTCTTTTAAAAAACTTTATGTTAGAAACTGGTGAAGATCCAGAATCTGATAATATTGATTATAAACCTTCTTTAACAATTGAAGATAATGAAATTAATATATTAAAAGAAGAATTAAATAAACTTGATTTAATGGAAAAAACAAAAATATTGCGTGCAATAAAAACTAATGATTTATCTAAAATAACCAAAGATAAATATCCTAAAATATTAGAATTTATAAGAAATTATGTAGAAAAAAACAAAGAAATAAAAAATGAAAGTAGAAGTAATTGATTTTTATCCAAGATTAATAAAAGATAATAAATCTAATATAATTAAATATATAGGAACTATTTCTTTATATTTAATTGATTATAAAATAGATCTTCGAGGAATTCTTGTAAAAAAAAGAAAAAAAAAACTTTTTATTTGTTTACCTGGAAAAATAGTGACGGACACTGAAATTAATGAAAAAGGAGAAAAAATTAAAAAAAATATTTTTTATCAGTATTTTTCATTTCAAGAAATAGAAAAACAAAAAGACTTAATAAAAAGTTGTCAAATAGAAACTGCTAAATATATTTATAAATATTTTATCGGAGAAAATTATGAAATTCGCAAATGTTGTAGTAAATAGTAATGAATATTGGGAATTTAGAAAAAAATGCGTAACATCTACAGATGCAGCTATTATCAATGGAACAAATTCATTTAAAGGCAATTCTCCTTATAAACTATGGCAATTAAAACTTGGCTTAATTGAAGAAGATAATGAGCTAAATTATAAAATGGAAGAAGGGAATTTCTTGGAAGATTCGGCTTTAAATTGGTTTAATAAAAAATTTAATACTACTTTTTATAAACCTTCACAACCAGTAATTAATGAAGAATTTAACTGGATTATTGCTTCATTAGATGCATATAATGAAAAAAAAGATTATATACTGGAGATTAAGTGTGGTGAAAAAACCTATGATAAAGCGGCTAAAGGATATATTTCTCCTTATTATTTTGATCAAATTCAGCATCAGCTTTTGGCGAGTGGAAAATTCGAATGCCGTTATGTGGCTTTTAGGCCAGATAAAGAGCCTATTGTCATTTCTGTTAAACGAGATCAATCATATATTGCATCCCTCTTAGAAAAAGAAAAAGAATTTTATGAATATTTAGAAAAAATGATTCCTCCTCCTTATTTAATAAAAGAATTTATTGAACTTAGAGAAGATGCAATAATCGAAAAAGCTAATAAATGGAAACGAGCTAAAGAAAATCTAAAAATGTGTATAGAACATGAAAAATTAACTAGACAAGAACTTTTGGAAGAAACAGACGATGGAAATTGTATTATTCCTGATGCCAAAGTGAAAATTGAAAGAATAAATAAACAAGGATTAATAGATTATAAAAAACTTTGTAAAGATTATGAAATAAAAGATGAAATATTAGAAAAATATAGAAAACCTCAAATATCTTTTAGTTATCCTGTAATAATAAAAAAAGATCTTTATTAAATTATAAAGATCTTTGTTAAGAATGGCATATCTTTATCTTTATTAAAAAAAATTCTCCATCTTTTTTAAAAAAAAAGTATTAAGATGGTGACGTTTTTACTACCTTCTTGCTAAAGTTATTTTTTTTAACATAGCGAAGAGGAGTCTAAATAAAAAAAAATACCAAGAGCTCCGGTATATACCTAAGGTAAAATTTGCCGCTCATCAAACAAAGAAGTTGAAAAATGGCAAACAATCACCATATAATCAAAATAAAACAAAACAGGAGTGTAATTATGGCATATAAAACAGCAACTAGTCAAGAGAAAGAAAAAGAAAAAATTATTTTATCTCATGACCGTCATTTTTTTGATCCTGAACTTGCTGCTAAAATTGGAATTCCTGAAGCAATTGTAGTTCAACATTTCATTTATTGGATAACAATTAATAAACGTGCTAATAAAAATTTTTTTGATGGAAATACATGGACATATCAAACTTTAGAAGAAATATCAAATCATTTCCCTTATTTTACGCCCGATCAAATAAGAGATATTTTATATAAATTAATAAATGGAAAGACCAGAAAGGGTGACAAAAAATTATTTGAACCAATTTTAAAAATAGGGAATTATAACAAATCAAAATTTGATAGAACTTCTTGGTATGCCTTTGAAAATGAAGAGCTTTTTATAAAAACAGGTTCCTCTTTTTCTCATTTGGGGAAATCCCCAAATGGGTTAGGGGAAATCCCCACACCTATACCACATAATAATAACACATATATAAAAAAAGAAATGTTTAAAGAAAAAAGAGAAATAGAAATTGAGTTATCAGAAAAAGAAAAAAATAAATTAATAGAAAAAATAGGAAAAGATAAAACAGAAGCTTATATTGTTAAGTTAAAAAATTATTTGAATTCGATAGGGCAGCCAAAAAAATATAAATCTCATTATCACACTATTTTAGTATGGTATCAAAAAGACAATGAAAAAAATGAAGCATATCAACATTTCAAAACAAATGAAGAACAAACTATTGATAAAAAATTAAGAGAAATTCATTTGATATATAAAAAATGGTACGAACAGGAAACTAATGATATTTCATTAATAAATAAAGGTTTTTTGGAAATACATGAAAAATTCTTAAAAGATAAAAATAATAATGTATTTTATAAAAAAACAATAGATATGTTTTTTAAAGTTTTACAAGAAAAATATTATGTACCTTTC
Source organism: Promethearchaeota archaeon (assembly GCA_019058425.1). Lineage (GTDB taxonomy): Archaea > Asgardarchaeota > Lokiarchaeia > Sigyniarchaeales > SOKP01 > Loki-b32. The sequence continues at coordinate 26,730 of JAHPYZ010000050.1, read as the reverse complement.
TATATCATTAATAAAATGCGCTTAAAACTGCGAGAAACGGCTCAAATTTCGTCGATTGCAACAAAATCGATTAACAACCCAACTTATATAAAAAAGGAGAAATAAAACGTATTTAAAACCGTTTATAAAAATTCTGAATTAACAATATTAATTTACAATTTTACGATTGTATTTTTATAAGGATTTCTATAAAATTACTTTTTTTTAAAAAATAAGGAAAAAAATAATGGCAAGCATTATTAATCAACCAGCGAATCAACCTCCAGTTGTTCCGCCAAAAAAAATAAACTTATATCATTTAAAAGAAGACTCAATGCTTTTACATAACTCATATACGCGTTTAGATAACTCATCCTCAATGCTTGAAAGATCTTCTAGTCCTTTTAAAGTTTTATTTTGTGGAAGAGAATTGAAATGGGGTATTATTTGTTTAAGAGCTCTGTTATATTCCGTTATTTCAACATCTATTGGTGTAGTGACATCTCTAATAATCACTGATAAAAATCATCATCGTCTTTATATTATATTACCTATTTTTGGTAGTGGTCCAACTATTTGTGTTATTCAATCTTTATTTACTTGGTTTTTAAATACTTATTATCCTTCAAGAAAAGAATATTTTTGTGTATCAGAAAATGATGAAGGAGATTGTTGTTAAATTATTATAATTGTTAATTATATTTTATAAAAGTAAATTTTAAAATTATTTAATAATAAAAAAAGAAAAAAATGACTTTTCCAGTAAGTGAAAGAGCATCTATTAATATTTCTCCTGTGAGGGAAGAAATTCCTCTTTTAAGAAGAGAAAATCATTCTAAATGTAAATGTATTAAAAATATTTTTTTGGTTACAGAACCAAATATAACAATTTATGGAATTAGAATGATTATTGGATCGGTATTGGGAGCAACGATAGGCGCTGTTATTAGTTGTGTTAAAAAGGATTATTCTCATATATTTCAATATATTTGTACAGGAATAGGAATAGGAGATGTATTTATGTTAGTTCACAGTGGAATAGAGGCATTTTATTTTGCTGGTTGTTCTCCAAAAAGATGTTATTATAGTCTTTGCGAAGATGATAATGATGAAGGTTGTTAAATTATTAGAAATGTTAATTATAAAAAAGGAAAAAAAATGTCTTGTGCAGTAAATGAAAAACAAAGTGATAATATTTCTCCTGTGGTTGAAGAAACTACTCTTTTAAGAGGAGAAAATCGTCCAAAATATAAGTGTCCTGAAAATATTTTGTGCCCACGTGAAATAAAATTAACAACTATTGTAGTTCGACAAGTTTTTGTGACGATAGTAGGAATAATTACTGGCGCTGTTGTTTGTTGTAGTATAAAGGATTATTCTCAAATATCTCACTATCTTGTAGATGGATTCGCAATAGGATATTTAGGTGCATTAGGTTACACTATAGGGGAGCTATATTGTTGGGCTTATTGTTCTTCAAAAAAATATTCTTGTCTTTCAGAAGAGGGCTATCAATGTTGTTAAATTATTAAAAATATTAATAATAAAAAAAGGAAAAAAATGACTTTTCCAGTAAACGAAAAACAAAGTATTAATATTTCTCCTATTTTAGAGGAAACTTCTATTTTGAGAGGGGAAAATAATTCTAAAAATAATTTTTTTAAAAATATTTTTTGCGCAAGAGAAGTAAACTTAATAACTTATTTAGCAAGAGTAGCTCTTTATATAGGAAGTGGCATCGGTATTGCAAGTGCTATTGCATATATCAAAAAAGATTCTTCTCATATTTCTAAATATATTGGATTTGGGATGATTTCAGGAATGACAACAGCTGTAGCTCAAACTATAATTTGTGGACTTACTTTCTATCTTTGTCCTCCTGCAAAAAAATATTGTTGTTGTTTAGAAAATGATGATCAATCTTGTTGAATTATTAGAAATGTTAATTATAAAGAAGGAAAAAAATGTCTTGTGCAGTAAACGGAAAAGAAATTGTTAATAATGATTCTTTAATTCAATCTTCTTCTCAACCTCTTTTGGGAGAAACTCCTATTTTAAAAAGAGAAAGTAATTCTCATTATTTTTTTAAAGATGTTTTTTGTGGAAAAGAAATAAACTTAATAACTTATTTAGCAAGAGTAGCTCTTTATATCGTAAGTGGAATAGCTGCTTCAAGCGGCATTGGATGTATCAAAAAAGATTATTCCCATGTATTTAAATATATTGTATTAGGAACAGTAGCCGGAATGGTAGCTTCGGTAGTTCAAACCATTCTTTTTGAAGGTAGTATCTATATTTGTCCTAATGGAAAAAGATATTGTTGTCTTTCAGAGAATAACGATCAATATTGTTAAATTTAATTTTAAATATTTTTTAATTCTTCTTTATTATAACAACGATATAATAAATCGGTAAATTTATTAAGTAATTCTACATTATGATCTAATAAATTAGAAGATAATATTATTAAAAAATATATTTTTTCTTCATTTTTTGGATTATAGCAATCAATATATCCCGTAATAAGTTCATAAAAATTTTGAAACATTAAGTTTTTTTTATCTTCTTCTGGTAAATTCATAAGCATATAAAAATTAAAGGGTCTAATTTTAAGAATATTTCTTAACAAAGAGATAAAATATTTATTTTATAATATTATTTCAAGCTAATTCTATATTATTTATTACTGTCTTTTTTCCATATTCATCTTCAACCCAAACTCCTACAAATCCCCATCTAGAGAAAATTGCAGGTTGACCTCTTTTTTTAGTTGATTCTAAAACAGTTCCAATTACTTTATGTTTTCCTTTATTACCAATTACAATATCTCCAATTTGAATTCTAAAATTTTCTTTTTTAAAATTGCTCATTTTATTTCTCCTTTTTTAAAAGTTGCATCTAATATAATAAAACCATTGCATTTAAGTCAATTATAAGTATTATTTTATTGCAAATTATTAGAGTTATAGCTATTAAAAAAATAGACACTAAACAAGGATTTGAATGTCGTTAGAAAAAAAAGTAGGACGTCCAAAATTTTGGACTGAAGAAAAAATTAAAGTTCTTGGCGATGATTTAATCAAATGGTCTAAAAAAGATGATTCTTATGCTTTAATCCAATTTTGTGCTGAAAAAATGCTTATTCCTTCTAAAATCCCTGATTTGGCAAAAGAAAATGAAAAATTTCACGAAGCATTAATGTGTGTCAAAGCTATCTTAGCCGCTAGAATGATTGAAAAAGTAAATGCTAAACCATCAAAGATTCATCCATCATTTTTTAATAAATATATAAGACTTAATGATTATTTATTAGATCAACATTTAAAAGAACTGGAAAAAGAAATAGGAAAAGATCTTTCAAATACAATAGTAAAAATTATTAATTTTTCTAAAAAAGGCAAAGAAAATGAAGGAAGTAATTCTTCCATATAATTTTATTCCAAGAGATTATCAAATTCCTTTATTTGAAGCATTAGATGATGGAATAAAACGAGCTGTTTTAGTAATCCATCGACGAGGCGGCAAAGATTTATGTTGTTGGAATTTAATGCTTAAAAAAGCAATGGAGAAAAAAGGAAACTATTATTATATCTTTCCAACTTACTCTCAAGCTAGAAAAAGTTTTTGGGATAATATTACAGAAGATGGGCGTTCTTTTTTAGATTTTTGTCCTTTAGAAATAATAAAAAAAAGACTTAACAATGAAATGAAATTATATCTTACAAATGGATCCATTATTCAAGTAGTAGGTTCAGATTCTCCAGATGCTCTTAGAGGAGCTAATCCTATCGGTGTAGTTTTATCAGAATTTGCATGGCAAAATCCAACGATTTGGACATCAATTTTGGATCCTATTTTAGAAAAAAATAAAGGATGGGCTATTTTTAACTCTACACCGCAGGGAAAAAACTATTTTTGGACATTGTATCAATTCGCTAAAAATAACCCACATATATGGTACTTTATAAAGGTAACTATTGAAGATACCAAACTTATTGATCCTAATCAATTAAAAGAAAAATTATCACAAGGCATTTCTCAAGAAATGTTAGATCAAGAATATTATTGTTCATTTGAAATTGGAAAATTAGGAGCTTATTTTTCAAGGCAATTAAAAGAAGCTTATAAGGAAAAAAGAATTGGAAAAGTTCCATTTGATAAAAATTTTTTGGTTTATACAGCATGGGATATTGGAATTTCAGATAGTATGGCGATTGTCTTTTTTCAAAAAAGAGGAAATGAAATATTAGTCATTGATCATTATGAAAATTCAGGATTTCCCTTAAATCATTATATAAATTTTTTGAGAGAAAAAAAATATCCCTATGCGACTCATTTTCTGCCCCATGACGGAAAAAAAAGAGAAATTGCAACCGGTTCTACTTTTCTTCAAATTGCTAATCAATCTGAATATAATTTTGAAATAATAGAAAATAAATATTCTTTATTAGAAGGAATAGAAAAAGTGAGAGGAATATTTCCAAGAATATATATCGATGAAGAAAAATGTGATTGTTTAATTAAATGTTTACATGAATATCATTCTGAATGGGATGACAATGCTAAAATTTTTAGAAATAAACCATTTCATAATTGGGCTTCTCATAGCGTAGATGCATTTAGATATATGATTTTATCTTTAAATTATTTAAAAAATTCTTCGAATTCTATGTCAAAAGAACATTTAAATGAGTTAAAAAGAAAATGGAAGATGGATTAAAAATTTTATTAAAAAAGTGCCATATTTGACACTTTAAAGGAAAAAATGTAATGAAAGATTATTTTTATATAATAAATAAATATTTTACCAACAGGCTTTTTTATGTAATTCTTTTAATGTTATTATTATTTTGCGTAACTAAATTTTTGAAATATAAAAGTTTGTCCGTCAATAACAAAGAATGTAAATTAAAAAAATAAAAAGTTATTTAAATCTTTAAAAGTGAATATAAATTTTTTCTCCTTTCCTACTCTAATTATATTCACTTTTTTTTGTTAATAAAACTCTTTACATAATTAAATAAAATATTTTAAAGTGAATTCGAGGGAAGATGATAAGCAGAGGAATTAAAGTGATAAATAAAATTTGTATAATTGAAGATATCAAAGAACAAATCGACTATTTAATCAAAAATATTGAAACCACTGCTATGTCCATTCAATTGTCAATTTCTGAATTAAATTACCTTTTAGATTACAAGTTATTAATTGAAGATAATTTAGAAGAATTAGAAAGATCAATAAGTGAGGAATAAAGGAGAAAAGAAGAAATGGCCAAAACATTAAAAAAAAATAATTATTTAACTTTAATAAAAAAAATTAAAAAGGTTGAAAAAGAAATTTTAAATCTTAAAAAAGAAAAAGGGAAAGTTTTAAAGAAAAGAAATATTTCAACCATTTCTCAAAAAAGCGAAAAAAATAAAAGAAAAAATATAATAAAAGTTTATTTGAACGATAAAGAATGTAAGATTTTAGGAGAAATGATTAAAAGTAGAAAGAACTGTAGCTTACCTTTTAAAAAATCTATTGTTATTAAAGAAGCTATTAAATTTTTATATGATTATGAATTTCATAATACCATAAAAAAATAAGTAGTCAACTCACTACAAATAAGCTACAGTAACCTTAGATAAACAAGGATTTAAAAAATGTCTAGTAGACTATCTTCTGAATATTTTGTTGAAAATGATCAAGATATTTTAAAATTAATGCAAGAATCTTTTAATAAAAATTCTCAAGCTAATCAATCTTATTGGTTGGAAGGAACTAGAGATGTTAGATTCAAAGCTGGCGATCAAAATTTATGGAATGAACTTTATCTAAATTATCCTGTATTTCAAAAGAAAAAGTTTAGTTTTAATAGAATTAGAAGAATTATAAATATGATTGCAGGCTTTCAAAGAAGAAATAGAAAGACAACTATTACTCTTCCAATTGAAAGTTCAGATGAATTAACAGCTGATCAGTTTTCTCGTCTTTTAAATTGGGTTTATGCAACTACAAATGGTTATCATACTATTTCTGAAGCATTTGAGGGAGCTTTAACAACTGGTATGAATTTACTTCATATATGGATGGATTATAGATCTGATCCTATTAATGGAGAATTTAAAATAGATAATCTTTCTTATAATGGTTTTATGTTAGATCAATTTTTTAGAAAATATGATATGTCAGACGCCAATTTTGTATGGACAAGAAAATATTTATCTAAACTCCAAGCGGCTTCTTTAATGCCTGAAAGAAAAGAAGAAATAATGCAAATGCAAGGAAATAGAAGAGATGACAAATTTACCTTTGAACCAGAAAATTTTAACATTCAAAATACTGATTTGCTTTCTTATGATGAATATTGGCACCTTGATTATAGAAATGCTACAATTCTTATTGACACTCTTTCTGGCGAAACAATGGAATGGTTAGGTGAAAAAGAAAGATTAGATGAATTTTTAGCAAAATTTCCTCAAATTAAATCTCAGCAAATAGAAAAACAAACTGTTAATTTAGCAATTGTAATTCAAAATAGAGTAATGTATTTAGGACCTAATCCTTATGGAATTGATTCTTATCCTTTTATTCCTATTTTTGCATATTTTGAGCCGGATGTTCCTTATTATAATTGGAAAATTCAAGGCGTCGTAAGAGGATTAAGAGATTCTCAATTTTTATATAATAGAAGAAAAATTATAGAACTTGATATTTTAGAATCTCAGATAAATTCCGGTATGAAAGTAATGGAAGGCTCATTAATAGATGATAATGATGCTTTTAAACAAGGACAAGGTCAAGCTCTTTTTATAAAAAAAGAAGCTCCGATGGGGATGGATTCTGTCCAATTTATGCAACCTCCTCAAATTCCTCCTTCAATGATTCAACTTTCTGAAGCTCTTGGAAATGAAATTGCTCAAATCTCTGGGGTTAATGAAGAATTACTTGGATCTGCTGATGATGATAAAGCTGGCATATTAAGTATGCTTCGACAAGGAGCTGGTTTAACTACTCTTCAAACTTTATTTGATAATTTAGATAGATCACAAAAATTATTAGGAGAAATGACAATTAGTTTGATTCAACAAAATTTTACAGCTGGAAAAGTAAGAAGAATTTTGAATGAACAACCATCGGAGCAATTTTTTAATAAAGCTTTTCAAAAATTTGATTGCATAGTGGCAGAAGGAACACTTACTGAAACTCAAAGAAAAGCTTCATTTGTTGCATTAATGGAAATGCAAAAATTAGGAATTCCTATTCCTCCTGATATTTTAATTGAAAAAGCTCCTATTCCAGAGAAAAAAGATTTATTAGATGCAATAAGACAACTTCAAGCAACTCAACAACAAACTCAATTATCTCAACTTGCTTTACAATCTGAACAATTAAAATCTCAAATAAATCTTGCAAATGCAAGAGCAACAGCCGATGAAGGATTAGGTATAGAAAGACTCTCAAGAATAAAAGAAAATCAAGCATTAGCTGAAGAAAGAAGAGCAAGAGCTTTTCATGATTTAGAACTTGGTAATTTAGAAAAGATAAAAGCTGCTAAAGAATTAGAAGATATAGATTTAACTCAATTACAAAAACTTATAAATATAATAAATTTAATTCAAAAAAAAGATATACAGAAAATTGAAAAAGAAAAAGAGATCGGAGAATAAACAAAAAATGCTTAAAAAAATAGGAGTAAGTGCGCTTACATATGAAGATATAAAACATTTAACGGTGGATGGGTGGATAAATGCTAAAAAATATACTCCTTATCCTTATGATTTAGTAATAGTTAAATTAAAAAATAAAATAAGAGAAACTAATGCTTGGTATGACGGCACTAAATGGTGCGGTTTAAGATTAAAAAAAGAAGATATTATTGAAAGATGGAAAAGAAGATCAGATGAATAGTTTAAAATATATTTTATTTAGAATTTTAAAAGATAAACATTGATTAAAACAAAATATCAAAAATAAAAATATTTATTTTATTTTTAATATTACAAAGAGAGGAAAAAAAAATGTTCAAATATGTTGAAAGAAAATCAGCAAAAGCCAAAAAAAGAAAAGGTAAAAGTTACGTAGCTGAAGGAAAAAAACCAAAATTAGGTTCTGGAAAAAGATTTAGTGCATTAGAAGGAGCATTAGAAAAAAAGAAAGGAATAAGATCTCCTGAAAAATTAGCAGCGTGGATAGGACGTAAAAAATATGGAGCTAAAAAAATGGGACAACTTTCAGCAATGGGAAGAAAAAGAAAATAATTTTTAAAAGAATTTACAGATATGTATGTCCTCATTGTTTAAGAACATTTTTATCAGAAGGATATCATAAGGATTAGAAGTAATACCAAAAGAGGAAATTAAAAATGAAGAAAAAAAAAGTTAAATATTCAAGAAAAGCCAGACCTAAAATAAAAAAGGTCATGGAAGAATGGGAAGAAAAAAAGCTACATAGTAGGTCTAAGAAAGGACCAATTGTAAAGTCACAAAAACAAGCTATTGCAATTGCTTTATCAGAAGCTAGAAAAAGAGGATATAAAATACCTAAAAAGAAAAGAAAATGATAAATGAGGAATCAATGAAACAAAAAAGAAAAATTTCTAAAAGAAAAAAGAAAGGAATTAAGGATCTGTATATAAAATTTTATAAATTTTTAACTCTTAAGTTAAAAAAAATATTTAAAAAAATTAAAAATAAATTAAAAGGATAAAAAAATGAAAAAAAATAATTCAAAATTGGTAATGAAAGGAAAAGTAAGTTATCCAACTGAAAATTCTCCTTATTTAGCATCCAGAGGAGAATTAGAAAGAGGTTCTGTGAGTTATAAAGACCATCCTGATGCTTTATTAGCAAAAAGAGGTGATCCTGAAAAAGGAAAAGTTACATATAAAGAAGGTAGATATAATTAATTTGTAATAGATGTAGAAATATTTTAGTCATTGTTATTAGTTAAAATTAATATTTATTATTTCTACATCATTTTTTTAATGCAAAAGGAAAAATATTTTGAAATCAGAGTATGAAAATAGAGATACGTTAGGAACTCAACTCCTAAAAACTCAAAAAGATCATCAAAAATCTTCTCCTATTGAAGCTTATGAATTAGCTCATGAAGGAGGAAAATCTTATATGAGAGAATTAATAGATTGTATTGAAAAACACAGAACATTGATTAATGAATATTACATTCAAGTTTTATGTAAAAAAGAAATATATGCACCAGAAAGAATAACTAAATTTATATTTATTGCTAGAAGAAGTAAACCATTAATGGAAGACGATATGGATTTATGGTATGTAAATAATAAAAAAAATGAACTTAAATTATTGTGGTCTTTACCTCATTGGTCTGATTTTGATTTATTTTTAAATAATCAAAATGATTATGATCCAAATTTAATAAAATGGATAAAAATTTATAAATCACTTAAAAAAGATGAAAATTATTAAAAAAGGAAAAAAATGACAATTAAATTACCTTTTTATTTATATTTTAATTTCTTATTAAGGATATTTCTTATTATAGTAAATTTATTTTTACTTGATTATTCTATTATAAAAATAATATATAATTTTTTATAATAATTTAATTTTTTATTTATAAAATATCTTTTCCTTCTTAAAAAATTTTGCATAAATAAAATTTATACTATATATAAGTAAATAAGCGTGTGATCAACGTTATAGGATCAAAGCGTAAGTTAGGAATCGCTTCCTAAAATAAATAAACAAGGATAAATAATGATAAAACAAGAAGAAAAAGCAAATATAAGCGTTAGTAATCAGGATGTCGCTAGCCTGAATGAGCAAAATTCTTCAGTTTCTTCTATTTCTAATGAAAATTCAGAAGAGCTTCAAAAAGGTTCTAAAGAATATAATTGGAGAAAAATGGAAGAAAAATTACAACAATCTGAAAAAGAACAATCTGAATTAAAAAGAAGATATTTGGAATTGGAAGAAAAATTAAAAACCTCTTTTAATAAAAAAGAAGAAATTCCTGAACAACCTCAGCTAGATGCAGATGACATTATCACCTATGAGCAATATAAAAAGCTTAATAAAGAAGATGCTAGAGTAATTGTTCAAGAAGAATTAAAAAATTTTGAAAAATCAAAACAACCAATCGAAGTACGTTCTAAATATTCAGATTATGATCAGATTGTTACATTAGAAAATATTGAAAAACTGAAAAAAGAAGATCCAGAACTCGAAAAATTAATAATGGCTTCTAATAATCCTTATGAAAGAGTTTATAAAGAAATAAAACGTTCTAATTTTTTTAAAGATTCATTAATAAGTAAGGAAAGTGAAGAAAAAATAGCTAAAAATTCCCAAAAACCTACTTCTAGCACAACTTTCGGCAAGCAACGTCCGTTATCGTATGCAAATGATTTTGCTAAAGGTGATGTAGCACTGTGGAAAGAAATAGTTAAATATCGAGGAGGATCTTTGTAATTAAAAATAGATAAACAAGGAAATCAAGATGACTACAACAACCACTGTATTACCACCTCCGGTACAACAACGGTTTAGTGCAAAGTTACTCTCAACTCCTCAAGCGAGATTGATTCATGGAGCTTTTGCTATACCTTATGAAATGCCAGAGAGAAGTGGAGATATATTACGTATGCGTCGATATACTCGTCTTGCAACTGCACCTGTACCATTAGGACCTGCTATGAATAATCCGCCGGTTCAAACATTAAATGCAGTTGATATAGATGCTCGAATTGACTGGTACGGTACTTATATATTAATAACAAAGCAGGTAACATTAATAAACGAAGATCCTGTTTTAAATGAAGCAGCAGCTCGTCTTGGTCAGTCAATGAGAGAAACTGACGATGAATTAATTCGAGATATGCTTGCAGGAACAGCGTCTGTTTTAAATTGCGTTAATGGAGTCAATGGAGATAATCCTACAGAGATCACACGAGCAGATGTCAATAGTGTAGTAGCAACTCTTCAAAATAATGATGCAGATTTTATTACTGATATGATTGAAGGAGAAGATAGATTTGGTTCAGGTCCAGTGCGAGATGCATATTTTGGATTAGCTGATACTAATATGATCGGTCAATTTGAAAATGTAAATGGATTTATCAATAAAGCTCAATATCCCAATCAAGAAGGAGTTCTTTCTTCAGAATGGGGTAGTATTGGAAATGTAAGATTCTATCTCTCATCTAGAGGATCAGTAACTACCAATGGTTCCCTTCTTGGGAATGATGTTTATAATATCTTCATTGGTGGGCAAGAATCCTATGCAAAAATTGAACAAAATGGAATTTCTGCAAAATTTATTTATCATCCTGCAGGTCATGGTGACGATCCTATAGAGCTTCGTCAAACCTGTGCATGGAGGATGGCACAAGTACCAAGAATCACAAATGATGCTTGGATTATTAACTTAAGAGCAACATTAGCGTAAGAGGAGAAGAAATTATGAGTACACCTATGTCTTTAATAGCTTCCGGATCTTACATATCTGATGGAGCTGCTAGAACAATAGAATTTCCTTTACCAATTGATTATTTTGTTATACAAAATAGATCAACATGGGGAACTGCACCAACTGCAGTTGTTAAGGCTTATTGGTATAGAGGATTTGCAGCAGGTCAAGCTACCCATATTACTGAAGGTGGAGGATCTGCATTAACTGCTACAGCAACAGCTGCTGGAGGAGCAGGTTTTACAGAAATAGATCAAAGAACATTAGCTGATGGCCCATTAGTTGCCACTGGAACAGCTATTACAAATGCAACACCAGCTGTGGTTTCAGATGTTAATACTCCTGTAGTTGGTGATATTGTAAGAATGTTAAATACAACTGCAATGCTTCAAATTGCAGGTCTTGAATTTGAAGTTACTGCCGTTACTGGTGGAGTATCTTATACTCTAGGATATTTACCAGCTGCTGGTTTTGGTGCAGCTGCAACCAATGCTGATTATAGAATAGTTCAACAGGCAAGATTTCTTCCTAGAAGAAGATGGATTACGGCAATAACTGCTGCTAATCCAGCTGTTATTACTACTTCTATAGCTCATGGTTATGCAGTAGGAGATAGAATAACAATCAATAATCCTGATGCAAATTTTGGAATGCCACAAATTAATGGCTTAACTGCAACTGTTGCTGCAGTGACAGCATCTACTATAACAACTGATATTAATGCCGCTGCTTTTACAGCATTTGCATTTCCAACATCAGCTGTAGCTGCTACTGGAGTAACACATGCACATGTAGTACCTTTTGGAGAAGTTTCTACAATCTTAACTGCTGCTACTGATAATGATAGTTTCTTTGGATTGAACTTAGGAACTGCAGTAGTAGGAGCTAATACTAATGTGATGGATTGGATGGCTTTTTCAAGAGAATATACTTTTTAAAAAATAAAATATAAAAAGGACGAATCATAAAGATTTCGTCCTTTTTTTTGAAATATGAGGAGATCATATGTTGAAATCACCAGAAAGTGATATTAAAGAACCATCTGAATTTAATGAAAGTAAATTAACTGAAAATGAAGAGAAAAAAGTTTGGGAAAATAAAAAAGATAACTTTACAGAATTACATCATAATTATGTTAAAGAAATTTCTGAATTTAATGAAAGTAAATTAACAACAGAGGAAAAGAAAAAAACTTCCGAAAAAATAGAAAAAGACAAAATAGAAAACAGCAAATTAGTAAAAGGAGTTTTTAAAAATTCAGAATGTCCAGGAGGAGATGTAACTTTTGCTTATAGAATGTATAAAGGAGATCCAGTAAGAACTTATCATTTTGTAGATGGTCAAGAATATACAATACCTTTAGGAGTAGCTAGGCATATAAATAGACAATGTAAATATAAAAAATCAAAATATTTAATTGATAAAGATGGAAATAAAATAATTGGAAGAGATACACCGATAGAAAGATATCAATTTATTTCTCAAGATTATATGTAATTGCTAAGGAAATATAAATAAGTTATATAGCTTAAATAGGAGAAACAAGGTAAAGGAATGAATTTTGCGGATTTTGAACCTGAAAGAAAAGTTGTTATTGCGATTACTAATACTGATCCTGCTATGGTCACAGCTACACTACATGGATACAGCACCGGAGATTATGTAAGAATAAATGTTCCTCTTAATTATGGGATGAGATTTCCTAAAAATGAAATTTTAATTACTGTAATAAATGTTAATTCTTTTTGGGTAAATGTAAATACTACTTTATTAGATGCCTTTGTAATTCCTGGTGCTTTTCCTGTAAATGTTGCTGAAGTTTTAAATATAAGTGGAGTATTAGATAATATAGCAACATAATAAAATTTAAAGGTTTATATAATAGAAAAGGAATAAAAAATGGCAACATTAGCGGATATTAGATCAAAAGTAAGAAGAATTACAAAAAGTCCTTCACCTAATCAATTAACAGATGCTCAAATAGATTCTTATGTTAATACATTTTATCTTTATGATTTTCCAGAACATTTGAGACTTATAAATTTAAAAGAAACTTATAGATTTGTAACTCAAAGTGATATTGATCAATATAATTTTACTCCGAATACAATTATTAGTATTGAACCTCCTATATATATAGGAGGAATGGAAATTCAATTTTTTCAATCAAGGCAACAATTTTTTTCTGTATATCCTGAAATAGCTACTAATGAAATACTTACAACTGGAAGTGGAATTGCTGGTCCTTATAGTGGAAATATTACAGCTGCTCCTGTTAAAAGAAATAGAGTTTTAATTTCTACTATTGATAATACAGGAAATTCTTTATCTGCTCAAGATAATGGAGCTGGTACTTTTACAGGAAATGTTTTAGCTGGATCAACCATAAATTATACTACAGGTGCCATTGCAGCTCTTACATGGAGTGCAATTATTGCGAATGGAACTGATATTAGAGTTCAATCAGTAAGTTATGAAGCTGCAAGACCTCAAGGAGCTTTATTTTATAATGATGTAATTCAATTATCTCCAGTTCCTAATCAAGCTTATCAATTTGAAATGAATTGTTATGTAACTCCTACTTCTTTAGTAAATGCTATAGATGAACCAGAGCTTAGAGAATGGTGGCAATTACTTTCATATGGTACTTCTTTAAAGATATTTGAAGACAGATTAGATATGGAAAGTTTTGCAAAAGTTCAAATTTTATTTGATCAAGCAAAAAATTTAGTAGAAAGAAGAACTTTAAAACAAATATCACTAAATAGAACGGCTACTATTTATACAGATGAATTTAATTATGTAAGTCCGTATAGATCAAACCAGTAAGGAGATAAAAATGACTTTTAACCCAAATATTCCGCAGCCAACAGATTCACCAGCAACAGATTCTCAACCACAATTTTTAACTAATTTCCAACAATTAAATACTCAATTTTCTCAAAATCACGTTGCTTTAACAGCATTAGCTGATAATGGTAAACATACATATGTTACTTTGATAGATCAAGGAGCTGATCCAGCTGTTGCAGTTGATGAGATAGCTCTTTATTCTAAAAGTTTAGGTGGTGTTTCCACTTTATATATGAGAAAAGAAAATAATGGAACTGTTATACAACTTTCAGCTCAAGATCCAAGTGTAGCTGAACCTGGATCTACTTTTTTAGCAGGAGGAGTTATTTTAAAATGGGGATTTGGAGCGATTGGTTCAGGAGTAGGAGGAACAACTCTTACTTTTGTATCTGCATTTCCTAATAATTGTTGGGAAGTAATTATTACTCCATTAGATCCAAATGCTTTATATGCAAGTGTAGTAAATAAATCAGTCAATAATTTTGCTGCTAGAGCAAGTAATGCATGCACAATTGGATATATAGCAATAGGTAATTAAAATGCCAAAATTATTAATTTCAGATTTTGATATTGGATTTGAAAATGATAAAGAACCTTTTTTACTTCCTGAAAAAGCATTTCCACTTTTAGAAGATGTTTATATTTGGAGAGGAAGAGTAAAAAAAAGATTTGGATTTAATTTATTTGATCATGATCAATTGCTTTCTAGATTAAGATTATCAATAGGAGATTGTAAAACTGGAGTATTAATAACTGTTGTTCCAGGCGCAGTTCCAATTCCTTCTCCAGGAAGACAACAATTTTCTATTGGAAATGTTATTTTAACCTCTAATAATACTACTCCAGGTTTACATACTTTACTAACCACTGATCCTTTATATACAGGAACTATAAATAATACAACTGGAGCTGTTAATTTAGCATTTCCAATTTCTCTTACTCCTATTTATTATTATCCTGGGCTGCCAGTAATGGGATTAAGAACAAGAGAAGATATTCCAGTTAATTATGAAGAATGTATAGCCTTTGATCCGCAATTTTCTTATAGAAGAATTCCTGGAGCTGGATGGGATGTTTTTGGTCCTCTTCCTCCTGCTGCTGGATCAGCTGTGTGGACAGGAACTAATTCTGATTTTTTTTGGACTGTAAATTACAGAGCTACAAATGCTTATAATATGAATTTTTATGTAGTTAATGGAGTGGTAGCCGATAATATAAGATATTTTACTCAAGGAGGAGTGAATTGGACAAATTTAAGACCTCAATTAGATGTAGGAGCAACTAGATATTTAGAAACATGTAAAATTTTAATACCATTCAAAGATAGATTAGTAGCTTTAAATACTATAGAAGATGAAAGCGGAAATGATAGAACTTATGAAAATAGAGCTAGATGGTCTCAAAATGGAGATCCTACAATTGCAGCAACTTCTTGGTTAGATGATACAATTGGAAGAGGAGGATATATAGATGCTCCAGTTTCTGAAGCTATAACATCAGCTCAATTTGTACAAAATAGATTAATTGTATTTTTTGAAAGATCAAGTTGGGAATTAGTCTATACAGGAAATGAAATTCTTCCATTTATATGGCAACAAATAAATACAGAATTAGGATGTGAATCTACTTTTTCAGAAGTTAATTTTGATAAAGGAATTGTAGGAATAGGAAATAGAGGAATACATATTGCTTCTACAAATGGAGTAGAAAGAATTGATGTTAAAATTCCAGATCTTCATGGACAAATAAATAATTCTAATAATGGAGCGCAAAGAGTATATGGAATAAGAGATTTTGGAAGAGAACTTGTAATGTGGACTTATCCTCTTTTTGGAAGTAATCAAATATTTCCAAATAAAGTTTTAGTTTTTAATTATAGAAACAATACTTTTGCTGAATTTAATGATTCTTTTACTTGTTATGGATATTATCAAAAAAGCAGTGGCTTAACGTGGGCTACTCTTCCTTTTAATTCATGGTTGGATTGGAATGTTCCATGGAATAATGGAATTTCTCAAGCTGAATATCCTTTAATAATAACTGGAAATCAACAAGGTTGGACATTTCTTTTTGAAGAAACGATTTCAAATGATTATTCGCTTTTTGTAACAAATGTTACTAATGTAACTTATACTATTACTTGTCCTGATCATAATTTGAAAAATAATGATTTTATATTATTAGATAATATGAATGATTTAACTTTTACTATTGATGGTATTGTTTATACTAATAATTATGTTTATAAAATTACAAATGTAACTCAAAATACTTTTGATTTAAATGTTCCTATTGGATCTGTTTTAACTATTACTGGCGTCTATATTGGAGGAGGAGAAGTTCAAAAATTAAATAAATTAAATTTCAAAACAAAGAATTTTGCTTTATTTCAAGATGAAGGAAAAAAAACAAATTTAAATGATCTTCATTTACTTTTAACAAAAACAAGTGAAGGAGAAATTACATTAAATATGTATCAAGATTTTAATTTTAATGAAGCTATTTTACCGCTTCTTGGAAATTCAAGTATTGATACTAAATATGATCCTACAGATTTATTTATGGTTGGACAAGATAAAATTTGGCAAGAAGTTAAACGAGGATTATTAGCTGATTCATTTCAATTAGAATTTACTCTTTCTGAAACTCAAATGAGAAATTTAGAAATACAAGGATCTGATTTTGAATTACATGCCATATTAATGGATGTAGAACCAACAGGAAGATTAAGATGAGTTTTGCTCCTCAATATTCACAAGGAAATTATCTACCAGAAAATATTGTACTACCTGATGATAATTTTAATTTTAAAGAATTTTTAAAAATTACATTGGAAGAACATGCAAGATTTATAAACAGAAAAGATATGGGACAATATGAAACAATTGAAATTCAAAATAATCAAACTTTTCCTGGAACTAATCCACAAAATAAAAATTTTATCTATAGGAAAATTATTTCCACGGGAGTTTTACCTAATACTGCTACTAGTATTATTCCTCATGGTATTGCTGCTATTAATAATAACTGGTTGTTTACACGCCTTTATGGAAGTGCACGGGATCCTAATTTAATAGATTTTATTCCGATGCCCAATGGTGGTCCTAATTTAGAAGTTGAATTAAGAGTTAATAATACAAATATTTATATCACAACAAGTGCTAATTTAACTAGATTTACATATTCATATGTAATATTAGAATTTTATAAAGGATAAATATTTTATTTTTTAAATTTCTTTTTATACATAGAATAAATTTCATCAAATTCATCAGCAAATTGGGGAGTTTTATCTTTTTCTTTTGAAATATGTTCATAAAATTCTTCTTCACTATTACCAATAATTTTTGATAAAATATCTACATAAATTAATATATCCTCAATTAATGTATCTTTTAATAAATGTAAATATTTATTGGCATTTTTTTTAGATTCATTTTTTATAATATATTGAATAATAGATGAAAATGAAACTGCAATAACACCAGAAATAATATCAAAATGATCTTCAATATTCCCTTGAACTTCTTTTTGTATTTCACTTATAATTTTTTCAATAAATTTAACTCTTTTTAATTTATCTTCATTATTTTCAAAATATCTCATAAATTATCTTTGTATAAAATTAAAAGTTAATTGATACTTATTAAGTATGTAAAAACGTCTCATTTTTTTTATATTTATAATTCTTTTATGAATTTTAGCATGACAAGATGAACAAAGAACTTGAAGATTTTCTTTTTTATTATTTTTTCTATTAAAATCTTTATGATGTACAAGTAAATCTTCTTTTTGTTTACATATTTCACAATGAAAATGAAGTTTTCTATATTTTTTAATCATAATTTTTTACACTATAATCTTTTTCAGAGAATCGATATTTTTCTTTTTTACAACTATATTTTTTTGCAAAGTCTTTATAATTAGGGATTTCCTTAATTATTTTATTATAAGTACCAAATTCATCTTCTTCTTCCAAATATGAAGGAGAAATAAAATGTATAAAAAATGAAAAATCATATAAACCATTTTCAGTACTTTGGGCACAAAACCAAGTATTAGGTTCTGTTATATACATCAATTGTTCTCCATTTTTTATATCATCTCCTAATATAATTGTTTTAATTTTATTAAGGCCTTTTATTATATGTAATAAAGCTTTATTTCCCATACAATATTGCCAAGTTGAATAGGATTTCATTTTATGAAAAGGAAATATTTCTTTTTTTTCTAAAAGATAATAAACATTTGAAAACAATCTTTTATTTTCATAAGAACTTTTTGAAATATAAAATTCTTTTAAATAATCTTTATTCATTAATTTTTTTAAATTAAATTTTTTTATTAATTCATTTTTCATATCTTTTCTTATCTTTTAAATAATTATAAATGGGAGTAGTGGATTTAATTCCAATTACTCTAGAAATTTTACGAATAGGTTCTTCATTTTCTATTAATCTTATAATAATTTCTTTTTGATCATCACTTAAAATAAAAGGACGTCCTAATTTCTTACCTCTAGATTTAGCAGCATATAAAGCTTCTTTAGTTCTTTCAGAAATAAGATTACGTTCAAATTCTGCAAACGAAGCAATTATTTGAAATTGCATTTTTCCAGTAGCTGTAGTTGTATCTATTTTTTCACTTAAAGAAACAAAATTTATATCGTTTTTTTGAAAATAATCCATCATTTTAATTAAAAATTCTAATGATCTTCCAAATCTATCTAATTTACACACTACAAAAGTATCTTTTTTTCTTAAAAATTTTAAGGCTTTATCTAATTCAGGTTGATATTTAGATTTTGTAGATATTTTTTCTTTATAAATGTGACGTTCATCTACTCCATATTTTAATAAAGCATCAATTTGTTGATCTAATACTTGAGTATCAGTTGATATACGGGCATATCCTATCAACATTTATCTTTTTCTCTAATTTCTTTTATTGAATAAAATAAAAACGATTGTAAATATTTATCAAAAAAAAATGATAAAGAATCTTGAGAAACTAAAGTAGTAAAAGCAATCCAATCTGCAAAACCTTCAATTACATCTTTTAAAGTTAAATTTTTATTATATCTAAAAAATTTTCTAATTTCATTCTTAATATAAGAATTATTTTCATTGAGCATTGATTTTTAACCTAAAAACATTAAAAGCAAGATTTTAATTAAAAAACGAATTAAAATCAAAATCTTTAAACGAAAAAAATAAAAAAATTTAATAGTTTTCTATGGCCGTTTAAAAGCATCCAAATAACTTGCCAAAATACATAAAAAATACTTTACTAAGGTAAAGCAAGTGGAGGTAGAAAATGTCAGCACTTTCAAATTTTTTATTTGGAAAAAAGGGTAGATTTGAAGAAATTGAAAGATTTACACCTGAACAAAAATCAATTTTTAGCCAAATATTAGAAAATATAAAAACTCCTTTAGGAATGGGTTTTCAAAATTTAATGCAACTTCTTTCTGGCTCTCAAGAAGGTTTAGAAACTTATCAAAGACCAGCAATGAGACAATTTGAACAAGAAATTATGCCTTCAATTGCTGAAAGATTTTCAGGATTAGGAGCACAAAGATCTTCTGCTTTTGGACAACAATTAGGACAAGCTGGTGCTTCACTTGCTGAAAATTTAGCTTCTCAAAGAGCAAATTTACAGTCTCAAGCATTAGGACAATTACAACAATTATTAGGATTAGGAATGACTCCTCAATTTGAAACCCTTTATCGACCTGCTACAAGTGGTTTTTTAGGTTCACTTGCACCTGCATTAGGTCAAGGAATGGGATTAGGAAGTTCTTTAGGATTATTATCATTAATGGGTTTAAGATAGGAGATAATTATGATTCAAATTTTACCTCAAGAACCCGGGCTTGCAGAATTATTAGGAACAGGGCTACGAACAGGAATTGCAACTGGAGCTCAATTTGGTTTACAAAGCTTATTAAAAAAACATTTATCTGATAAAAATATGCAACCATTAGATGTAACTGAATTAGATAGATATTTAAAAGGATTAAATATTAATGTAGATGCTTTATCTTCTAAAGACAAAGTTTCTTTATTAAATAAAGCAAATTATTTAATACCAAAATTTGGAAGAAATTTCTCATTAAGTGATATAGCTACTAATTTAGATAAATATTTAGGTACTGAAAGTGATACGATAGGAGAAATTCTTCAAGATTTAGAAGAAACTGTAACGGAAAAACCTAAAGAAAAAATTCCTGGAAAAGTAGAAAAAGGACCAGCATTAATTGATTTAATTTTAGGAAAAAGAAAACCAGTAGGACTTGAAGAAGTAATTGCTAAAAAACCTTCAGAAATTGTTGGATTACCAGCGCGTGGATGGTTAGATTTCATTGCTGAATCTTTAGGTAAAAAACCACTTGCTATGGGTTTAAAACCAGAAAAAGGCAAAATAACTGTAGAAAAATCACCAATTGAAGAATGGAGAGAAAAAGTAAAAGAAGGATTATCCGAAAAAGCAAAAGAATCAATTATAAAAGGTGAAGTTGGAACAATGCTTTTAACTGATATAATAGGAGGATTATTAAAACAAGCACCAAAAGAAGGTTTAAAATTAGCCGAAGATATTATAAAAGCAAAAAATTATCCTAAAGAAACTTTAAGAACTGTTGAAGATTTAACAAAAGAATATAAACCTAAAATAGAAGTTCCTAAAGGAATATCCCAAGCTGAATTAGAAGAAATGAGTAAGATAAGAAAAGAAAAAGCTGAAGAACTTGCTAAACGACCTTTAGAAGAATATGCTAAACCAAAAAAAGAATATGAATCACCTGCTCAAAAAGCTGAAAAATTAAAAGCTTCTAAAGAACTTATCAGAGTTGATAATGAACTCAAAACCATGGAAGAAAATATAAATAAAATAGAAAAAGCTTTAACAACTACAAAATCTAAAAAAAATATCGATTTATTAAATAAAGCTAAAAGAAATTTTGAAGAAAATATAAAAAATTTAAAAGAAGAAAGAAAAATACAAGAATATATTTCAAAAAAAGGAAGAGAGCCTTTTTCTTACGAAAAAACTCTAGAAGAAGCAAATAAACATAATAAACAAATTAAATATGCGTATGATCATCCTGAAAGTTTAGAATCTCAAGAAATAATAAAACAATTTAATAGAGATCAAAAATATATAGAAGAAGCATTAGATATTTTAAAAAAGAGAAAAGAAACACCAATAGCTCCTTATGAAGATTTTTATCAAAAAAAATTACAAACATATAATGATTCATATAAAAAAATGATTTTGGAATTAGATAAACAAATAAATGAAACATCTGGAAAAATAAAGAAAAATTTAGAAGGATTAAGAGATAAATTCAAAGCAAATTTAAATATTAATGAATCAAAATTAATTAAACATAGAGATAAATTAAAAACTTTAAAAGATATTCAACAATCTAATGCATTTTTAAAACATGAACTTGCTACATTAAGAAATGATATTCCAATTTTTGAAAAAGATCTTATAAAATATAAAAATATATTAACTCCTCAAGAAGAGTTAACTACAGAAATTTTTAGAAAAAAAATAAAAGAATTGAAAAAAGCGCCAATAGAATCAGAAAAATATTGGGAAAATTTTTCTAAAACAACTAAAATTCCACAAGATGAAATTAAAAAAGCTCAAAAGACAGCTAAAAATTTTACAACTGAAATTACAAGTGCTATAAATAAAGCTGAAACACAAAAATCGCTTGATAATTATTTAAATTCTATAAAAGATAAATTAGTAAAAGAAATGATGTTTTATAAAACTAAAACTCTTCCTAAATTAAAAAAATCACTTCTAGGAGCTATTGTTTTTGAAGTATTACAAAGACAAATAGAAAAATCTCTTGGAATTAAACTTCCATTTTCTTTTTTAGCTTATTTAACCCCTGGAACAAGATCTATTAGATTTGGGGCAACTTTATTTGCAAATGCATTTAGACAAATAGAAAAATTAGCAATTCTTCCTAAATATTATGAAAGAAAATGGGAGAAAACAACTTCATATAATGAAAAAGTAAAATTAATAGAAGAAATGAAAAAATCAAAATTATCTAATAAACAAATTAAAGAAATAATAAAGTAATTTCTTATAAATTATTTTTCTTTAAAAATTTTCCATATTCAATTAATGATTTTTCTATAAACTCTTTCATTGTAATTCCACGTGAAGCAGCGGCCAATTTTATCTCTCTATGCTGCTGAACACTCATTGAAATGGTTAATTTTTTATTATTTTTATTTGTCTCATTTATATTCATATGATATATCTCCTAAATAAGATGTAAATGTTTAATTTTATTTTATTATATTTACATATTTACATATTTACATCCAATTTAAAAATAAACAAGGAAAAAAAATGGCTAGAAATACTCGAACTGGATATGGGTTAGGATTAGCGGGACCTCTTCCTGCTTTATCACCCACTCCTGTAGTAGCAACTAGAATTCCTGCTACTACTGATATAAATTACGAAGTTGGAACAACTTGGATTAATACTACAACAAATCAAGCATGGATTATGACAAATGCTGCTGCCGGTGCAGCAACATGGGTTTTATCTTCTCCAGGAGCTTCTGATGTTGATACTATTAATGGTCTTTCTCCTGTTGCTGGTAATATAGTAATTGCTGGAGGAACTAATTTAACTGATGTTAATGCTGGTAATACCGTAACTCTAAATATGAATGCTGCTATTACACTTGCTACTTCTGTTACTTCTCCTATTTACACTGCCGCTGCTGGATTAGATATAAATGCAGCTGCTGGTAATGATATTACATTACAACTAGGAGATGCTATCGGAGGAAATGTAATAGATATTGAAAATTCAGCTTCTGCAACTGTTGCTAGTATAGATTCTACTGGAGTGGCAACTTTTGTTGGAATAGACGGCATTCTTGGAGGTGTAACTCCAGCTGCGGCTACTGTTACAACACTGCAAGCTAATACTTCTGTTACTTCTCCTATTTATACATCTGCTGCTGGTGCTGATACAAATGTCAATGCAGTAGCTGGGCAAGATATAGTAATTCAATTAGGAGATGCTGCTGGTGCAAATTTTCTTAATATTAATTCATCTACACCAGCGCTTGTCGCTTCTATTGATTCTACAGGAATTGCAACTTTTGCAGGTATGGATGGTGTTTTAGGAGGAGTTACGCCTGCTGCAGCAACTTGTACTACAATTCAAGCAAATACTTCAGTAACTTCACCTTTATATACCGCTGCTGCTGCTGATGCAGTTTTACAAGCTGGTGGTGCTAATGATGTTATTGTAAGATTAGGAGATGCAGCTGGTGCTACAAATTTTAGAATACAATCTTCTACTCCAGCTGATGTATTTACTTGTGATTCTACTGGAGTTTTTTCTGTATTAGCGGGTCTTACAATTGCAGGCGCATTTGCACAAACTGCGGGTACATTTAATGTAGGTCAAGATAATGCTGCGAATGCTATTAATATTGGCGGAGGTACAACTGCAAGAGCAATAGGAATTGGCAATTCTGCAGCTGCTCATGTCTTAACTTTAGGATCAGCAACTGCTGCTGCACAAACTATTATACAATCAGGAACTGCAGGCTTAACTTTAGATTCAACTGGAGTATTAGAACTTAATGCTTCAGGAGGAGCTATTGGAATAGGAAATGATGCAGACGCTCAAGCTATAAATGTTGGTACTGGAGCAGCAGCTAGAACTATTACTATTGGTAATGTAACTGGAGCTTCTCAAGTTGATGTAAACACTGGAACAGGTGGTTTTAATGTTGCAACTACAGGGACAGGTGATATTACTTTAGACTCTGATGATACTGTCCTAATAGATGCGGATGGAGTATTAGAACTTAATTCTTCAGGAGGTATTATAGGAATTGGAAATGATGCAGACGCTCAAAACATCAATGTAGGAACTGGTGCTGCAGCTAGAACTATAACAATTGGTAATGTAACTGGAGCTACACAAGTAGATATTAATACAGGAACCGGAGGATTTAATGTTGCAACTACAGGAACTGGAGATATAACATTAGATTCAGATGATACAGTATTAATAGATGCGGATGGAATATTAGAATTAAATTCATCTGCAGGTATTATAGGAATTGGAAATGATGCTGATGCACAAAATATTAATATTGGAACCGGCGCGGCTGCTCGAGTAATTACATTAGGTAATGTAACTGGAGCAACTCAATTAGTTCTTAATTCTGGAACTGGCGGTATTCAATTAGCTTCTACTGGAGCTGGTGATATTACTATAGATTCAGATGATACTGTCCTAATAGATGCTGATGGTGTTTTAGAACTTAATTCATCTGCTGGTATAATTTCTATAGGTAATGATGCTGATGCACAAAATATCAATGTAGGAACAGGCGCTGCTGCTAGAACTATTACTATTGGTAATGTAACTGGAGCTACTTCTGTTGTAGTTGATGTAGGGACTGGAAATGCTGATTTTGGAGTAAGTGCAACTGCACATACTACTCGAATAGGATCAGTTACTGGAGCATCAGCTACTACTATTCAAGCAGGAACTGGAGAAATTACAATGACCGGTACTGTTAAACAAATTGATGCTGAGTTAATGGGACAATCTGGAATTTATATTCCTGCATTTACTCAAGATTCAATTGCAGCAACAGCTGCTAATACAGGTGGCGCTCCTACAGGAGCAACTGGAAATGTTAACTTAGTTTCTATGCAAACTGGAGCAGTAATGCAAGAGTTTGTAGTAGGTGCTGGACAAACTATTCTTCAACCTATTATGGGAGCAAATGGACTCATAATTAATGGAGATATTGCAAATGCTGAAGGATATGAATATAATTTTCCTTATCATCAATACACTATAGGAACTTCGGATCCTTTTGCTTTTGAACTTAGTTTGTATATAAATGATATGGATGGAGCTGCTCCTTATGTATTTGGCTTTAGAAAAACAGAAGCTAATAATGCTAACTGGGGTAACTATGATACTTATGCAACTATGGGTATGATAGCAGCTTCTTCTATTGTGAATGTAGTATTAGCAACTGAACTTAATGGAGCAGGTCAAACTGTTACTAATACTACCGATGCATGGGGAGGAGATGGTTCTACAAATACTTTGCGTGTTTTAGTAGATGGTACAGGTAATGTTACTTATACTATTAATGGAGTTGCGCCAAGTGTTACAGCTGCTTTTCAATTTGATAATGCTGATGTAGTAATTCCTTTTATACGGATAGAACATAATGCTAATGCTACTAATGTAGCAATGACTCGAATGAGAATTGGATATCAAGCTTAATAGACTATAAATAAATGTAGGAAGATTTAAAATACTTAAATCTTCCTACGAGATTTTGTGTAACTTCTACACAGACAAAAGAAAATACTAATTATATAAAAATATTTATTTATTTAAATATTATTTTGTTTCTTTTATTATTTTGTCAAATTCTTGTTTTTTTTCTTTTTTAATATTCTGAACTTGAATAGTTTTTTCTTTTATGTAATCTATTATTTTAAAATGTTCTTCAAAATCAAGAGCATATGGTGTGCCCCATATAAATATTCCCTTTTTAGTTTGAATATAATTAATAATAGTTACAGAAGAAGCTATTTGAATATCTTGTAAAATATTTACAGGTTCTTCTAAATTTTCTTTTTTCTTTTCTTTTTGAGTATCAAGTTTTTTTTCATTCATATAAAAATCATCCTTAATTTTTTTAAAATAAAGTTTGCATAATGATTAATTTAAGATTATTCTAACGATAGAGAGATGTAAAGAATTTTTTCTATAATTTGATAAATAAGGATGGAATAGGATGGCATACGGAAGAAGAGTATTATTTGATGTAGTTAGAGAAGTAGCATTCGGAGGAATTGGAGCTGCATATGCTGCTTTAGGAACTCCTTTAACTGATAATGCAAGACAAATAAAAATAGTTAATACTACAGATGCAGAAGTATATATTTCATTTGATGGTATTAATGATCATTTACGATTTCCTACAGGAAGTTTTGATATTTGGGATTTTACAACAAATAAAGTTAGAGATGATGGCTTTTTTCTACCTACAGGAACAGTAATATATCAAAGAAGAGTTGCTGGTGCACCAACATCTGGTGCTTTATGGATATCTGTGGTTTATGGCGCTGGAGGTGTATAATGTCTCAATCCGGAAAATTATATGATGGAACTGTACTTCCAGATATTGAAACATTAACAGGAGATATAGGAGGAGCAGTTGGTCCTGATGCAGCTTTTAATGTTAATTTATTAGGAGGCACCGGATGTATTACAACAGGAACTCCGGCTTCAAATCAAATAGTATTTGATGTAACTGGAGGAGGAATTACATGGTCTAGAGAAGCTGGAGCAGCTGTAGCTGCTACAATTGATAGTGGCTATATTAATACAAATGTAGGTTTAACAACTATAACTCTTCCA
>JAHPYZ010000122.1 GCA_019058425.1 Promethearchaeota archaeon | reverse complement strand
GGGCCTATGGATTAGTGGAAGATCGTTCGCTTGGCATGCGAAAGGCCGCGGGTTCAATTCCCGCTAGGTCCATTATTTCTTGGTTTTGGTTAATCTTATGGAACTTGATTAAAGTAAAGTCAAAAAAATGCCTGTCGAACCCAAAATTGCTGCCACTGTAGTATTATTACGTGAACGGGTACCAGATCCGGAATTTGATGATGATTGTGAATTTGAAGTATTTATGGTTAAGCGCCATGGAAATGCAAGGTTTATGAGCGGACATCATGTTTTCCCAGGTGGTGGGATTGAAGCTCAAGATATTACTCATGAATCAAGAGTTAGATTAATCGGTCCTGATAAAGATATTTTATGTATTGTTAAAGAAGTATGTAATGAACCGTCTGATTTATGGATAATAGCAATCCGGGAACTCTTTGAGGAAACAGGTATTTTAATCGCAACAAAAGACAAAGAACATCTTATTGAATTAAATAATGAAAATAGTGTGAAATTTAAAAATTATCAAGATCAACTTCAAAAAGATCAAGAAACTATGACAAATGTTTTGACTAAAGAAAACCTTTATTACGCTGCAAATCATTTGAAGTACTTTGGAAGATTAATCACTCCTAAGATATCTCCTATTCGATTTGATACTCAATTTTTCCTGTGTAAATTTCCTCAGAATCAAAATATTAACTTATTTGGAGACGAACTTACAGAAGGATTATGGGGCTCTCCAAGAGAATTGATAAAATTATTTCGAAAAGAAAAGATAAAAATAATTTTTCCTCAATATACAACTCTCAAACGACTAAAAAAATTTAAAACTATAGAAGATGCCTTTTCTAATTCGAAAAATGGGTTTAAAATTGTTCAGGTTGAGGATTTTAGATTTTAGGATCAATATTTTCTAATTTCATAGATAATATTGAAAACTAGTTTCTCATTTTGTATTAAATCGAAGAAACCTTCTGCATTTATTTGTTTTTCTTTGATATTTTTGAGAATTTTTGAAATATTCATTCCTAAAAGGTATGAATTATGGTCAAGCATAAGGAAATATGCCTTTTTTACTTCTGGATCAGTAAGAATCTTTAAAAAAAAACGTTCAATATCCTCTAATCGTTTCAATTTGTGAGAGAATCTCAATAATCCTTCATTTGATCCTAATTTAGCCTGAAAACGAGGGATTAATTTTAAGCATAAATCACAAGCATCATAATCTTCATCCTTTACAAGAGGATCAAATATTTTTACGGGGATATCATACATTGGGTCCCAATAGGCATACTTTAAAAATCTTCCTTAATTTCGGTTTTCAGCCTAGCTTCATACTTTTCTTTCCATTTTCCTTGAGTAAATATTACAAAACAGAAATGACCTGTGATAGCAAACATGAAAGTGTCTTGATTAGTTACTTTTTAATTATAATATGATTCAAGTATATAAAAGTCTAAAAATAAATTTCAAAATAATTATAGATCAAATTTATTATGAAAAACGAGAAAATTTCTGCTCTAATCAAAATATTAAAAAATCTTAAGAGGATTCTAAAGACAAGAGAAACAAATATTATCTACAGTACGTTTGACTCTATAGAGGATCTTATCTTTGAAATAGATAATCATATTCAAAAATTAAAAGATGAAGATTTTTCAGTGATTGATAATCTTATCCTTCTATTTGCTCCTACATCCGATTTACAAGAAATCTTTATTTCTAGTGGATGGAGCAATCAATTTCTTGACATTGCTGAGAGATTTGATGATGTAATTAAGGATTTAATTGAAGATTTTAAATTAAAACCATTTTCAAATAATTAGTTTTTCTTTAATTTTTTAAAGTCAATTTCATCAATTATTTTAATTTCATCTTTCTCTAAATCTGTTTTATAAGGCTTAGATGGTTTTTTCTTGTAAAATGGTTTGTTGCAGACCCAACATGCATTCTCTAAGTCTCCAAGTGTTCTTACGCAATTTTGACAGTATAGTACAGCGCACTTGGAGCAAGTAAAAAAATTTAACTTGGATAGGTTTCCTTTACAGACAAGACACACCTTATGTTCCTTAGAATGAGTTATTTCTTTAATAGAAATAACTTGGGGCCTTGAAAACATTTCTAAAATGTCATGATCAGGTCTTTCTGATTTAATTTCAGCTCTAATATTTTTTATTATTTTATAAACTATTACTAGATAAAACCCAAATCCTATGACATAAGTAATCGTCAGTTCAATAAATCCAATATCAATATTAGTAAATAATTGAAAGCCAGCTATTGCTCCAAAAATTATTCCGAATATTATCCAATATCTAAATGCACGGCTTATAAAGTCGGGATCAGATACTGCGGGGATGATCATCATTAGAAAGCC
This sequence comes from Promethearchaeota archaeon, assembly GCA_019058425.1. Lineage (GTDB taxonomy): Archaea > Asgardarchaeota > Lokiarchaeia > Sigyniarchaeales > SOKP01 > Loki-b32. The sequence continues at coordinate 5,953 of JAHPYZ010000122.1, read as the reverse complement.
CATTAAACTTAAGATAGGACCAGCATATAAGTAAACTATCCTAGGAATAATGAGTTCCCCATAGTATCCACGGATAACGTTAGCTGTTAAATTATTTCCTACCAACATAAGTATAAGCGCTAATGAAAAAAAAGCTGTTATAGATTTAAATTCAATTCGGGACCATTTTGTATATAAATAGAAAATAATAAATATTATGAAGATTGAAACGATTGCTACGCTATAAAGATAAAGATAGTTCACAATTTCAATTGGTAGGATTATTAAAAGCAAAAAAATAACAGAATATAACAAAGTAAGAAAATATTTGCTACGTTTTACAATTCTCTCAAACGCAGAAAAAATAAAGATAATTCCCAAAGTGAACCAAACAGTGCGAAGCCTAATAAGAAAAATGTACAAAGAGGGATTAATTATATTATTAAAATCGCCATAGAAGTTAATACCTATATAAGTTCCTTGAATTATAAAATCGCTTAAGAAGCTTGTTAACACAAATGCTACTTGAGAAAAAATAAAACATGCAAATCCAATTAGGATTAATTTATCGTTTAAATTCTCCCTTTTAATTCCTTTACTTAAATATATAATTCCCCCTATAAATCCAACTATAAAGGCAAGGATCCATAAAAATCTCTCAATTATATTATAAATTATAACGGTTGTGAAATTAAATCACCCTTTATGGAGAAATCATAAACGACTAATTCATTAAATAAGAAGGGAATGTATATAAATAATACGTAATCGCATTTAACTTGATTAAAATGTGGCGACTTATCAAATTCAATAAATTCATTCATGTTCTAAAACCTAAACTTTTTTGAATATCTTCGAAAATGTAGATTAAGAGACAATATCGTAAATAACTCTTAAGGTTTAAATATACTCTCGAGATTTCTTACTTATATATGGAAATAATTATCAATTTTTTATAATGATTGAAACTACTCGAGATGACTCTGAAGAGGAAGAAATGAAAAGGAACAAAATTATCCCAATTTTGTGTAAGCAATGCAAGTGGCAAAATGTCTTAGGATGTATGTATTATGGAGAGTTACAAAAAAATTTCAACCCAGGCATTATATGTTTTCAACCTAAGAATGATCTGTCATATCCAAACCCAAAAAATATTGTCAATCAATTTTTTGAGATTTTTTATAAATCTTTTTCTAAGTTAGAATATGAATTTATAACTAAATCATGTGAGTGTGAAGATGGAGCTAAATTTCTTTCTGTCCTCTCGGATAATATCAAACTTCTTGAAAATTTCAAAAAGAAGTTCTTATCCCTACAAAAAGAATTTCGGAAATATCCTCAAACCCTCAAATAAAATTTGATCTCTAAATCAAACTATAAGGGTTAGATTCATTTTCAATTCTTTTTCTATAATTTTTTTTTTTATAATAAACATTTAAAAATTAGAAATGAATTAGTAATTATTGGCAATCCAATATAAGGTAGATGTTGTTATATGTTAAAACATGATCCAATTATAATAGATACACATGACTTATGTAAGAATTATAATGGAATTGTAGCACTTAAAAATCTTAATTTACACGTAAGGAAAAATTCCATTTATGGTTTTTTAGGACCAAATGGTGCGGGTAAAACAACGACAATTAAACTACTATTAGGTTTAATTAAACCAACAAGCGGAAGCGGAACCGTTTTAAATTATGATGTAACGAGAGAAAATATGAAAATACGTGCACATACAGGTTATCTCCCTCAAGAACCACATTTTCATGAATATATGACGGCCAGAGAGGTTCTTAGGTTTACTGCTCGTTTCTTCTTTTATGGACCGAAAGTTGAAATTGAAAACAGAGTCTCTGAAATGTTAGACCTTGTTGGGATTGAAAAAAAAGCAGATCGTCCTATTAAGGGTTTTTCTGGGGGCGAAAGACAACGTTTAGGTATTGCTCAAGCAATGATACATTATCCCGACTTACTCATATTAGATGAGCCTACAGCTTCTTTAGATCCCTTAGGGCGTCATATGATCCTAGAATTAATGGAAAAATTGAGATAATTTTCAACAATTTTTTACTCAACTCACATTTTAGATGATGTTCAACGAGTAAGTGATACTGTCGGTATCTTAAACCGCGGAGCTTTAATTGCTAAGGGAAATATTGAAAAATTATTAACAGGAAGCGAGGGCACAATTTATTTAGTTACACTAAAAGGTGACACTGAAAGTGTATATAATAATGTTTCTAATCAATCTTGGGTATCCAATATTGATATTGAGAAAAAGGAGAATAAAATAAGATGGCAAGTTAAAGTCACAGATGATAATTTGGCTGAAGAACAACTCTTACGTTTAATTCTTAAAAATGAAAAAGTTAAAGTAACCGATTTTAGATTAAAGCAGTACGAATTAGAAGAGATATTTCTACAAGTATTAGAGGAGGATGAGGATGTCGTCAAATGAAAATCTTGAACAAATACTTGAAAAAAATTGGCAAAGAAGTTTTTCAAACTTGCTGAATGTAGAATTAGGAGCATGGTGGAAAAGTAAAGCTTGGATTTGGATGACGCTGTTATGGGTTGGAGTAATTAATGGAATACCGGTGCTTTCTTTTCTTGGAGAAGAAGAGTTCGATCCTGCTTTGTTAGTATTTTTTTACGGGCTTATGAATGGAATGTTTCCCCCAATTGCGGTTATTTTAATATTACAAGATTCGATAGTGGGAGAAAAAAAATCAGGTACGGCATCTTGGGTTTTATCTAAACCAGTATCGCGTAAAGTATTTATCTTTTCTAAATGGGTTGGTAATTCTTTAAATATTTTCATCACTATGGCATTAATTCCTGGAATCATTTCGTTTATAGAGATTACATTAATAACAGGTATAAATTTCTCTTACATTCCATTTCTCGTAGCAAGTTTCTTACTTGGAATGAATTTAATTTTTTACATATCTTTTACGTTAATGCTTGGAACATTTCAAAATTCTCCTGGAGCAGTAGCAGCAATACCAATGGTTTTTAATTTCACTCAACAATTCATAATAAGTATCCCCTACTTTGAATATTTTTTACCTACTTCAATATGGCTTAGACAAGTAGGAAATCCAATAGTCGCCTCAATTATTCTGGGAGAAGAAATTTTTTCATTTCTACCAATAATAATTACTGGTGCACTGATAATACTATTTCTTGTTATTGCCTTTTGGCGCTTTGAAAAAGAAGAATTTTAAATTTATTTTTTCTTTTTTTTTTAAATTGAAATCAAAGTTTCTTGATAATAGTTCAATATCTATAAACATATTTTTATATTCGTTAAGTCATGTACAACATGCGGTTTAAACCAAATGTTTAGAGGTTATTATAAAAAAATCAAATATTAATGCTATTAATCAAATGGGATTTGAAACAAGATGAAATTGAACAAACAAGTATTAAAAAGGCCTAGATGTGAGGGTTGTGGAGAGAAGATTTATCGATCCAATAGCCCCTTTCGCAATTACTTTTGGGAGAAAATCCCTTCCAACTGTTCCAGATGTGGCAAACAATTAAACAATGAAAAAAAAAAGCAATTACAAGATCATGATGAATTGATATGGCTGTCATTATGCCTTATAACTATTACTTTTTTTATAGTTATAATAATAATTTTCGTTTAATATCAAAAATATTCAATTTAGAAATCAGGGTTTGAATTTACTTTTCAAAACAAATTTCACAGAAAATTTAGAGAAAATTTATAAAAGCTTGAATAGTGGGTCTTTAAAATGTGAGAATTTAGATTTGAAAATAGAATGTATCTAAATTAAAAAATTTACAAATCTCTTTAAACACAAACTGACTTTTAAATAGGATATTCTCTACTATCTATACAATACACAATGTAAGATTTTAGCGAAATTAGAATGAGATTAAGTCGAAAAACAAAACCATTAATTCTAATAATTTTGGGCATAATTTTCGCATTTTCACCAATAAGTGCCACTAATCTTAGTTGCATTTCAGAAAAAAAACACACAATTTTGGACTTTAAAAATAAAAACCCTTTAATTAAAGATAATCTAAAATTTTCAGCCATAATAGGAAAAATTCATATAGATAATAATTGGACTGACGCTAAATCTGCGGGGATTTGTACGGGGAATGGTACTTATAGTGAACCTTATATAATAGAAGATTTAGTAATAGATGGGGGAAGTTCAGGAAGTTGTATAAGGATTGAAAATTCAAATGCTTTTTTTAGGATTGAAAATTGTACTCTCTATAATTCAAGGAAAAATTTTCCAAGTGCGGGTATCCGATTATCCTATGTAAGTAATGCCCATCTAATTGATAATAATTGTTCATTGAATGAAATTGGAATATGGTTAAGTAATAGTAATAATAATACGATATCGAGTAACATCATAACTAACAATTATGGGGGGATACATAATTTTGGGGGGATATATTTATTCGAAAGTGATCACAATACCATTTCAGAAAACACAGAAAATACGGAACAGAGCAACTTTCACTATAGTATAAGATTACTTGATAGCAATAATAATATGATCTTAACAAATATCCTAAATTCTGGAATGTATTTAGATGGGATTAATAATAACATTTCTGGAAATAAGATGGATAAAAGTGGATTAGGAATATATCCTGGGAATACTGAAAACTTCTATTCACAAAATATCGATACCACCAATTTAGTCAATGGAAAACCATTATATTATTACACTAATGAAGAATATTTAAAACAAAATAATTTTTCGAATGCTGGTCAAATAATATTGGTTTCTTGTAAGAATTCATTACTTACAGATTTAAATCTTTCTTATAGTGATACTGGAATTTCATTAATTAATAGTAATAACATCACTATCTGGGGAAATATGGTTAATAACAATCGTAGAGATGGGCTATATCTATTTGGTGGGGGTAATCACAACATTTCTAATAATGTCATAAGTTACAACAATGAATATGGAATTTTATTAGTATACTGCAGTGATAATACCTTCTTAGAGAATAATATAAGTTACAATAATTACCATGGATTCGATTGCTATCGTTTGGAAAATAGCTTTATTTTTGGAAATAACATAAATCATAATAAAAACTATGGAATTAACTTTATAAATTGCATAAATAATGCGATTACCGGAAATTCTCTTATTGGAAATGAAAAATGCTTTAATGAAGCATTTTCTGAAGGCAACGTATTTGAAAATAACGTGTGTCGTGATCGTCCTTCTGCCATTCCTGGATATAATTTATTTTTTCTACTTAGCATTCTGTCAATTATAGCAATCATTATCAGTAAACGAGTAAAAAAATCCTAATACCTAATTGTTTTTTCTTTCATTTTTTCTGAATTTTCATTGAAATCAGACGCTGAATTTACCTTTCCCTCCTAATTTTCATTTAATTTCAATTCTAAGGATTTTTTCATCGAAATGTTTATTGTTTTAAAATAATTAGGTAATTCTATGAAGCATGAAAGATTAAAGTCAAATCGAGTAACACCTGATAATGAAGCCGTTTTCTATGATTATATTAAAAATAATTTTTCTGAATACTTTTTTTTTCATATTAACTATGCTCAATCTCGGGAAAGTACTGAAATCTATATGGCGTTAGATAATGAAGAAAAAATACAAGGGATGTTCTTAATCTGGAAAAATCGCAGAATTCAATTGAGAGGAACAGCTGTGAGTCTTAAATTTTTATTAAATGGAAAGAATTATAATCCAATATCTATTACTGGATTTGAAAACCATAAAAAATTGATCTCAAAATTCTTTCCCGATTATAAAAAAGAAATTGTGATGTATCGTATGGGTTTAAAAAAAGGAGATCAGAAGGATTTTGAGAAATACACATTCCAAAGACTAAATGAATCTCATAAAGAAGAAATAGCTTCATTAATGAGAATTGCCGATCCTATTTTCTGGGGTTCACGTAAGACAGAGGAAATCATGAT
>JAHPYZ010000049.1 GCA_019058425.1 Promethearchaeota archaeon | reverse complement strand
TAGACAGTATCTTCATTTTCTTAGATGTCATTTTTATTATGTTTTCTAAAATAATTTACATTGTAAGAAATAGAATCTCTGTTTAAAAGTGAATAGGAATGCTTGGGACTCAATGTCTTGTTTTTTCACCTGACAAAAAATACATTTTAGTAGGCAAACGTTCATTATCTGAAATCTATTATCCAGGAGCAATTGTAAATGTGGGAGGGATGTTAGAATTAAATGATTTAGAAAAACAACCAAAAGATGCCCTTATGCGTGAAGTTTACGAAGAAATCCAAATCCCCCTTAAATTTGATGCTTCACTTAAGGCAATACTAGTTGGATGGAATAAAATTTCTGTAACCTTTCTTATATCGACAACGATAATTGCTTCACATAATTTTGATTATAAAAAGGAGGTAATTCCAGCTGATAAAAATGAGTTTGAAAGTAATCTATATTGGATTTCTGTTAATGATATAAAAAATTTACTTCCTGATCAATTATTTGATGGATTGAACTATTATAGATCTGAATTACTAAAATCATAATTCCTAATAAAACTGAACTATTAGTCGTTTTATGCCAAAATTCAAGAGTATTTACTAATCCTATTAAGCAATAAGAACGCCGTTCAGAACTCCGTGCTGTCCTGGCCTTGAACTAATTTTTACATTGCCTAATTCAGTCTCGACAACTGCACCCTTAGTTAATACGTGTCTTCGATTCAAATCTTTCGAAGCAAGATTCTCTTCAAAGCCTAAGATCCTAACTCTTTGAGTTTTATTGGTGTTAGGGTCAGTAACATTTATGAATTGTGAAGCAAACAATTTAAGTTTAAAATTTCCTCCTAAAGTTCGCTGCTTTTTCTTTTTTTCTGGACCTATTTGAGTATCTAAAGTAGGACCTTCAAGTTCTCTTTGTCGCTTCTTTCTAAAATGCTTGTATTTTTTCCCAGTAAACTTACGTTTTGATCTTGCTTGAGAACGAGCCATTTTCGTTTATTCTACTCTTAATTAATAATTAATTAAAGGAACGATATCTTTAAAATTTTTTTAAAATCACGCTCAATTATTATTTATTAAGGCAAAATAAATATAGACAAAATTTTTATTTAACATATAATATTAACTTAGCTATACATTATTATAGATTCTACTTTTGAGTAAAATGATGGAAAATAACAATAACCTAAACCAATTAAATCAAGAAAAAATTCAAAAAATGTTACAAACAGGAACAACAACTGTCGGAATAATAATAAAAGATGGAGTAGCAATTGCAACAGATAGTCAAGCTACAGGAGGTACTATAGTTATGTCCAAACAAGCCCAGAAACTATTTGAAATTAATAAATTTACAGCATCAACAATAGCGGGGGGAGTAGCGGACTGTCAATATGTAGTCAATCAATTAAAGGCGTTATCTAGGTTAAAAGAAGTAGAAGAAGGGAAGGTTCCTGAACCAAAATATATCGCTAGTATTTGTCGTAACATATTATTTAGTGGACGCTCATATTTTGTCTCGATGATGATAGTGGGGGGTTATTCTCAAACAGAAAAAACTGGAAGGCTCTATGGAATTGATTTACTTGGCACTTTTTATGAAGAGGATAGCTATTTATCATTTGGAAGTGGTAGTCCTTTTAGTCTTGGTGTGTTAGAAGCTGATTGGAAACTAAACATGACTAAAACAAAAGGTATTGAACTTCTAAAAACAGCAATAACCAGTTCAAGAGAGAGAGATGCTGGTTCTGGTTATGATCTCCAAATTTGCACCATTGATAAAAATGGTTTCAAACAAGTCTAATAGATTATTTATTCAATCACTTTTCATTTATTTGAACTGAAATTTGTTTAAGTTCTTCTAAGATAAATATAAACCCATTTAGCTCTTTACTTTTAGCATTAATTATTGTCCATATTAAATGCTTAAACTTAGTAATACCACTTTCATAGTATTTTCTCATATATGGAATGTCTACACCACTAGGGTAAGCAGTTCCTGGATGAGAATGAAAAATACTTAGAAGTTGAAATTGCTTAGTATATTTTTTTGAAAGATCTATTAATTTTTCATAATCATCCATCAGGAATGCTACTGGGCTTTTATGTGAGGATTCAATGCACTCAAACTTATAACCATTGAAGTAATAAGAATATTCATTTTCACTATTTAGTTTTTTATGTTCAACTATTTTACCAAAAATTAACCCACAAGCTTCATTAGGAGAAGAATTCTCAACACAGTTTTTCATATCTTCAAAAAGTTTTTTATTAATAGTTAGGATAATATCTTTCTCATATTTCAATCGATGTATATCTAACCTCCCTATATTATAATATTGTTAAGGCTGCATTTAAAGCGGCTAACCGGGCAAGTTCAGGATTTTCTCCTAACCCAATTATAATTACGTCATTTTCTTCTAAATAAGCTGTTTTTATATCAATCAAATTACGAATATACTCAAAAATATTATCTTCAACTTTCATTTGGTTTTTTTCATCAAAATCAAGATTTAGAGAAGGGAAAATTAAATCTTTACCATTAAAGAGTAAACAAGTTGCTCCAACACCACCAATTTTAATAGCGGCATCTCTTTGTTCAATTCCATTCGAGATTTTACTAACTGCGTTCTTTACTAAACAAAAATAGGAATGATTTTCTTCGGGTCTAACTAATATGTCTTTTAATATCTTTGAATCTCCTACTGATATTAAACGGATTTTCTCTTTAATTTTCTCCAAGTACTCAAAACCTTTCTTTTTTAGAATATGACCTTTCTCATCACTTAATATTGTAATAAAATTTACTGCTTCTTTTAATTTCTTAATAAGGGATCGAGCCGTTCCTGAACCAATTGATAATTCTTTTTGTAAGCGATACCTTCCAATACCTTCCTTATTATCTCCAAATATGAATATTGCTAGAATAACATGAACTCTTTCAAATGAGGGTTTAATTGTAGTGCTGTAAAAAACTGGCTCTATTTCTTCAAACATATTACATTCAAGTATAATTAATTAATATAAGAAAAAAAAAAATATAAATCAGAATGTAATTTTATTAAATATCTAAGTCCCGAAAATTCAAATTAGATCTCTATAAATTGAAATATTTGTAAAATAACATGGCTAAAAAAGAGAATGACAAAAGTTCTTATCAACCTCATGATTTAGTTTACTTCAAAACTGAAGAGGACAATGAAAGCAAGGTGATCGAGAGCTATACGTTTGAAAAGGTTGACCAAGAAGATAAAATCAAACTTGCTAACAATTTTCAACCATTTGGAGGTAATTTTCAATACTCTATACTTATAGATAACCAAAGCCTTGCTCCCATTACCGAATTAAAAATTAAAGTAAAGATTCCTCAATTTTTAACACTTTCAAGATGTTATCCTCCTACAATTAGTATACCACCTCTTATCCCCAATGAAGATTCAAATCAGCTAACGCTAGAGTTCGATGAATTGAATGAGAAAAGTAATAAACAAATCCATATACATTTTATGCCAAATGCGTTAGATAGGAGAGGAGAAATTAGAACAATAGTTACATATGTTAATAATAAGGATACCATACGAGTTCTTGATAGTAGACCCTCAGAAATAATTATTGACAACATAACCATAGAACCTAAAGTGGTTCCTTCTAGTTATATAAGACAATTTTCTCAAACTCCTGGAATTAAAAAAGCAATTAAAAGTATAGGTATAGCTTTTAATCAACAGAATGATGTAGATGTTTATTTTGATCTATTAGAACAAATATTTTTATTTAATAATTTTCAGTTAGTTGCAAAGGATATAGAAAAAAAGATTTTATGGTATTTCGGAACTGAAGCAATAACTAAAGATGATATCCTTGCGATTGGACAAATTGTATCAAATAAAATTGAAATAATCGCTTCATCCTTAAATCACCACTTTCTAGTTTCTTTTTTGACCTTGTTCTCAAATGATTTTAAAGAAGCACTTCTATTGAATGGTATAGTGCAATCTAAAGAGCAAGTTTATGATTTAAATTGTAAGTATTGTGGAGCTATCCTTCCATATTTTCCAAATCAAGGCGATTCAATTAAATGTATTATGTGTAATGGAGAACAAATCGTCTGGTAAGATTAATAAAGTTGAAATATAAATTTATGAAATTTAGATAATTCAAAATAACAATGGAGTATAAAGACATACTAAATCAACTTGCTCCATGCGGGCTTAATTGTTATAAATGTTTTGCCAATTCAGAGGGTGAAATAAGGAATGCAAGCATGAAACTAAAAAATTTACTAGGATCGTTTGATATATATGCAGAAAGATTTTCATCTTTTCTTCCAATATTTAAGAATTATCCTCCATTCAAAGCATTACTTACTTATTTATCAGAGGAGAATTGTCCTGGATGTAGGAAAGGATCTTGTTTATACCCCAACTGTGGTGTAAGAGACTGTTACAAAGCTAAAAAAGTTGATTTTTGTTTCCAATGTGATGAATTTCCTTGTCAAAAAACAAATTTTGACTCTCATCTTGAGCGAAGGTGGAAACAAATAAATAATCGAATGAAAGAAGTTGGGATTGAAGCATATTACAAAGAAACAAAGGATTTACTAAGATACTAATTATAGTAAATTAATAGTATTTTCTCGTACGTAGTAAATAATTAATGCTATAAAAGTCAATTTCTTTTTTTTCTATAAATATGACGTTTTGATATAACTCTTTAATACAAAAGACTCAATCGCTTTAGTTTTAAATATCAAAATCTTAATTTCTATATCACAGATCCCAAAAAAGTGATAACACAGCGTTTCACATTTTGATTGTTTTTTCTTTATTTCTCTTAATTGTATTTTTTTTGCATAACTGACAGAAAAAAATAAAGCTAACATATCTTAAAGACATAAATTCAAGCAGAAATGTTTATTCCATAAAAAAAAAATGATAATTCTAACTTTCACGAGATTGATCATCTTCTAGATTCCGAATTTTGTCGTTCAATTTTTTCTATTTTATTCTCCATAAAACTATGTATGAATATAAATCTTTAAATATCTAAAAGATATATATCTATATAACAAACTCTTAAAATATAACAAATTTCAATAAAAATTATCAAAAATTATAATATAGTGGAGGAATAAAAAATGTCTGAATATATTAGTTGGAGTCCTATTCGAAGATTAATGAAACACAATGGTGCTATTATTGTTGCTCGTGATGCAGTCGACGAATTAGTTGATTGGATGGGTACATCCGCAGAAAAACTCACCAAAACTGCTTTAACATTAACCAAGCACGCGAAAAGAAAGAAAGTAACTCGGGACGACATTCTTTTAGCTATTAAATATTTCTAGTCAAATAGATTGATTTACTAAATCTATGTTTTCTTTTTTTTTTCTTATATTTTTGTAAAATATTTTCCTAATAACTATAATCAAATAACCTGCTACAATTGAAATACCCAATCCCCAAAATGGAGTTTTAAATATTAGTATAATACTTCCAATTGGATAAAGAAAGCGACTCAGAAATTTGAGTTTTCGATTTTTAAATGGCTTGTTCCTTACAATTTGTATCGAATACTGTAAAATTGATGGAAGCCAGCAGATCAAGAAAATGGATATAATAGTCGGCAAACTAATGAAATTTGCGATGTAAAAATAAAATATATTGCAAATGATTAACGCTATAATAGCTCCCAACGCAAAAGAAGAACAACCTATACAAATAGCACGGTTAAAAATATAAATTACATGATCATCAAAATCTTTTCGATTTGGATTATGATGTGCTAACCAGCTAATTATTATCTTGTCATCTTTTTGAAATTTTTCGTTCCTTTTCACCATTTTTCAACTAATTTGAACTTTAGATCATTATAGGATATTTTTCAATAAAAAAGAGATATAATTTTTATAAAAAAAGGGGAGATAAAATTATTAACAACTACAATCACAACCGCTACAATCTCCACAATCACATCCGCTACAATCTCCACAATCACATCCGCCTCCGTCGCACCCACCTCCACCATATGATCCTCTTCTACGTTTTCCTCCTCCACATGCTGTGCTAGCTATGCAACAGAGCATAACAGCGCCTATAATCATAATAGTAATTCCTGTAGTAGGGCTTCCCATCATGAACTGTGTTCCAAAATAGAATAAAAACAATCCGACTATTATAACAATAAGAATAGCTACTGCTTTGCCCCCTGAAGTTTTTGATGGTGTTGAAGGAGTATAAGGGGTTCCTTGATATGGTGATTGTGTGGGCTGTTCAGGCTGCGATGGGGGAGATCTAGGGGTAGTGCCAACTTGTACAGCACAAAAAGGGCAAAACATTACATCATCAGATATTTCTGCACCACAATTAGTACAATACATTTTGATTTCTCATTTATTTAATATAATTGGATATAAAGTAAAAGAAGAAATGCTATCATTTAAATATACATGAATTAGAATTATTTAATTAAAAATTATTTGAGAAGGGGATCAAATTATTCTTTAAACTTATAATCTAGCCACCAATCGATCTTTAGTGGATCTTGTTCGAATCTTACAAATGAAATTGCTTCGCCAGTGATATAAAAAGGATTATCTTCCGTCATAACAATCTCTTCTTTAATTATATCAATTGCTTCAGCGAAATTTTTCTTTTGAATATAATTTCCTAACGTACAATGAGGAACCCAGTTTGTTGAATTTTGTTTCGTTTCAAACTCTTTAAAATATCCTAATACTTTTTGTTGAAGAGTTTTTAATTCTATTGATTCTTTTGGATTCAAAAAAAGCACACTTTCTTCAGAGGGGAAATATCCAATACTACTAATTTGAATTCTAATTTGTTCAGTTTCAATAATAAAAAGTGTGAGCCTTTCTTTAACAATAGTGACGTCTATTTTATCATAAACTGTCAAAGTTATATGAGGTTTCATTTTTTCCACAAAAAACATTGTACTAATCTGTTTTTCTTTGAATCGTTTAAACACTTGAGTTATTTTATGATTACTTATCTCATCAAAGGTTAGAACTATTGCATATGGCATAATTATAATCTTTATAAGACCAATAAATAAATATTTTGGATATTTATAAAAATTGAATGAAAGAAGTTTATCCTGATATTTTTCTAATAAAGGAAAAAGGGATTTTTGGAGCAATAAAACCACCAGAAAATATATATATACTAGCAGGTTCAGATGGGATAATATTTGATGCGGGATACGGTACAAAAAAAGCAGTAAGGCACCTAACTAAAGAAATAAAGAGAATAGAACAACTCTATAATGAAAAGAATAAGGAATTTAAATTAACCAGAATCCTCGTGTCTCATTGTCACCCAGATCATTTTAGTGGTTTAAAGCGAATACGAAAGGCTTTGGGAATAAAAGTATTCCTTACACAAAAAAGTGCTGATATTATAAAGAATAAAAAGAGTTTTATTAAAAGTTTTGAAACTGATGCATATAAGGATTACCTGAGAATTAGAAAAACAATATCACGAAGAATAATAAATGGTTTAAGAAATGTTGGTTCAAGATTATTTTATTATCGTATTTATGGGGTTTCTTATATAGATGATCCCGAAGAAATCATTGATTCTAATTCGGAGATCATAATAAACGGTGAAATATGGCAAATTTTTCCATCACCAGGGCATGCTATAGACCATATTTCTCTTTATAATAAGGAAAAGGGAATTTTATTTTCGGGAGATAATATTCTGAGGTCTATTACTACATGGCTAGGTCCTCCGAATTGTGATGTAAAAGACTATATAAACTCTATAGAATCTATTCGTGAATTACCAAATCTTAAGCTAATATTTGCAGCCCATGGAAGCCCAATAGAAAATCCAAAAGAACGAATAACAGATATATTATTGCATAGAGAAGAAAGAGAAAAGCAAGTACTAGAAATTATTAATGATAATTCAGATAATGGAATTGCTCCAAAAGATATAATTAAAGCTATTTATCCTCAAAATAGTAGATTTCTCCATCAAGTTGCTCGTGGCTGGATTGTATTAACTTTAAAGATGCTAGAAGAAAAACACTTATTAAGAAGACAAGACACAAAAAAAAAAATTTTATTTTTCCCAGTAAAAATGAAATAGAATTTTATTATAACTTAATTGATATTATTTTATACTTATTTTTTAATTAATAATAGGTTCTATTAGTCAGAAATCTATTTGATATTATAAAAATCTTACAGCGATATTATTTTTATATGTAATTAATCTGCAGTTATTCTTAATATGCAACAAGAGCTTAAACAATATTTTAATGGACCATTCTTAAAGAAAAACCAGATAATTTGGAGAGATTATCAAAAAAATATTGTTAATAGCTGTAAAAATAAAAATTCTTTAGTAGTTTTACCAACAGGTTTAGGTAAAACTATAATTGGTATCTTATTAGTATCTAATTGTTTATATAAATATCAAGAAGCAAAAATTATTATTCTTGCTCCTACACGACCATTAGTTTCCCAACACAGAGCTTCATGTGAGAGATTTCTGGATATTGATTTGGAAGAAATTACTTCCTTCACTGGAAAAATTTCTCCAGAAAAAAGAATTTTATCATTTAAAAACTCAAAAATTATAATCTCCACACCTCAAGTAATCAAGAATGATCTAATGAGAGGTAGATACAATTTAAGTCAAGTACCATTAATAATATTTGATGAGGCACACAAAACTAAAGGAAATTACGCTTACAACTTTATTTCAGAAGAATACATTAAAACTTGCACAGATCCTCTAATTCTAGGATTAACAGCTTCACCAGGGAAGGATTATGAACGCATCCAACAGATATGTAACAATTTATACATAGAGAATATTGTATTTAAGACTTATCTAGATAAAGATGTAAAGGATTACATTTATGATATTGATACTTTTATTAATTTAATTGATTTACCTATTAACGTGAGGGAATTGAGTGCGGTTTGGTATAATTTATTTGAGATTTATTTAAGATTTTTTATAAAAAATAACTTAATTCCCCCAAATAAACCTTTTTATTCAAAATTAGATTTTTTGGGGATCTCGCGTGATTTAACGTTTACCTTACGTTACGAAAATGGAAATGAGTTTGGCATATCTGAAGATGAATATCTTGAATGTTTATATTATAAATCCCCAAAGATAATAGACATTATTAAAGAAAATCAAATTGATATCCCTTCGGTTTACTCTTATTGTTCGAGTTGTATATCCATACTTCATGCAAAAGATTTATTAGAAACACAAGATATTTCTCTTTTTAAATCGTTTTTAGATAAAATTAAATATAAAGCTAGTAAAGATGTCTTATCTGCTAAAAGAATTGCTAATTCCAAGCATTTTCTTCACATTAATTCTGTAATAGATAATGAAGAGCAAATTCAACTCTCTCATCCAAAATTAAAAAAGATATCTTCAATAGTAAAAGAGGAAATTGAAGAATTTAATAATAGAAAAATCTTGATCTTCACACAATATAGGGAAATGGCAGAATTTCTTAAGAACATGCTTCAAAATGAATTTAATGGACAACTGAATATTGAGAAATTCATTGGTCAAACAACTAAAAAAGATGATTATGGATTTCCCCAGAGATTACAAATAGAAATACTGGAAAAATTTAGAGAGGGAGAAATAAACTTATTAATAGCCACAAGTGTCGCTGAAGAAGGATTAGATATTCCAAATGTAGATGCCATTATTTTTTTCGAACCTGTCCCATCTGAAATCAGATTAATTCAAAGGCGAGGGAGAACTGGAAGATATGCTCCAGGAAGATGTTATATTCTTGTTACCGAAGAAACAGTTGATATTCCATTTCATATTGTCGCTAGACGGAAGGAACATTCAATGAACTCTGTTTTATCTGATCCTAAGAATTTAATATTAAATAGTTCGTTAGAACGTGAAAATATCGATTTCTCTACTCAAAAAAATCAACCTGTGGACTCAAAACTTGTAAAAAATTTTAGAGAAAGAAGGGAATTGGAAAAAGAATATTTAGCAAATCGATCAATTGAAGAAATTATTACTCAAATAGATAATTTTTGTAATAGTGATCAATATCAAAATCTTAGAGATTGTGGTATAACATTCTACTCAGATTTGATAAAATTTAATAAACCATTCTTAAAAGAAAAAATTGTAAAACTGAAAAAAAAAGGAATCAGGAAACCTACAAAACAGAAGGTTTATTTGAATAAACATGTAAAATCCCTGATAAAGATTGTAAAAACTTATGGAATGAATGGAATATTAGATTATGAAAAATTTCTAGAACTAGCTCGTGACGAAGACATTGTTGATCGAAAGTTTAATATCCATTTCAATCAAGCATGCTTTTTGGGATATCTTAGAAAACTTGATAATAGTGTCCATTTTGTTATGGATTATCAATAATTTCCCTTCTACTAGTTAATTATAAATCTAAACCGAGAAAAAGCTAATCATTATTTAATTTTTCCTTCTTTTTCTTTTCTTAAAAAGTACATAACTAATATTACGGTGATTAGAATTGCTGGAATTGCAAATATTGTGGGATTACCTCCACTAAAAAGGAATAAATAATATGAAATTGTAACTATTGAAGCAAAAAATGCAATAATACTGCCATATTGGCTTGCAAAATTTTTTAAATGTCGTAACATCATATTTACTTTATAATTTGTGCTTTTAATTACTTCTAATTCAGTTTCATCAATCTCATCCAAAACTTCCGGATTTTCATAATAAATCGATAATACGGGATTATATTTACCTTTCAATTCTCCTGCACTGATTAGAAATAGTAGATGGTCTTGTATATTTTGTTTTTTTATCTTTAATTCATTGTTTAAAAATCCCACTGTCAAATATTCGTTTGCTACTGCCTTTATAGTCATATCTATGTACGATTTTAAAATCAAACGCTCTAAAGCCTTAACTTTTTCGTTTAATATCCCAAAATATTCATCTATAAAATTATTAAAATCTTCAAGAATAAATTTTGATATATGGTTAAAATTCTTTGATTGTTTAGAGAAATCTTTGATCTTCGTCTCAACGTTTTTCTTAATCTCTTTTATTTCCGAATCGATGGTTTTAGCTCTTCTTTG
This sequence comes from Promethearchaeota archaeon, assembly GCA_019058425.1. Lineage (GTDB taxonomy): Archaea > Asgardarchaeota > Lokiarchaeia > Sigyniarchaeales > SOKP01 > Loki-b32. Next base: position 25,074 of record JAHPYZ010000049.1, on the reverse strand, counting down.
AATTAGAATATTACTCTTCTTAAATTCTTTAATTTCTAAATTGTCTTCTACTTTTCTCTCTAAATTTCCAAGTAATTGGCTTAAATGAATTTTATTTTTATTAATAAATGTTAATAGTTGTTCTCGGTATGATTCATTTTTCATTGCTATGAGTTGATCACTGATTTTTTGTATCTTAATGTTATATACTTGAGAAAACTCATTTTTCGCTTTAACATATGTCTCTCTAATTTCGGGTACAAGTTTAGCTGAATCACTTGATTTATGGAGTAAGACATTTATCTTATTTTCAATTTTTTCCTGAGACTGTTTAAGATTCTCCTTAAAAGTTCGCTTTTTATGTTCAAAAGTTTCTTGAATTTTGCTATGATCCTCATAATCTTCGGTTTTTTTGATAACTTTAGCAGTATATTCCTTTAATTCAAGAGTGATAGAATTAAATTGTTGTTCGATAAAAGAATGTACCTTATTAAATAGTTTTAAATTACTTTTTATATTTATAATAGCAGTTCTTTCATTTTCTAAAATGGATTCAAAATATCTTTTAGTTTCAAGGAATTCTTTTCGTTCTTGATTTATTTGAAGTTCTTTTACTTTCTCGTAGAATTGTTTTGGTAGAACATCTTTAAAAATTCTTAAATCTTTGATTCTATTTTTAAGTTCTAACATGTTTATATTCAGTGTTCTATTCCTAATACTTGAATCATATAAAGCTAAAATTTTACCGATTCTTTCTCTATTTAGTTTTAATAAATTATTATCAATATAATTCTTGAGATCTTTGTTTAAATAATAATAATCGGTATATACCAAGATTATTTTTTCCTTTTCGTCAAGTTCAGCATTTATTTTGGATATATCTATCATATTTTTTAATTTATTAATAAGGACTTTACATGATAACTTAACTTCTTTTTTCAAATCATCTAGTTTAATACTATTAGTTCTTTTCTCAATAGTTATTGAACTAATTTTGTTAGAAATGACATTATTAATGTATTCTTCTTTTAAAAGCGATATTTCATTTACAAAATAATTTTTAAATTTTTCCCATTGGATTGTACTCAATTCTGATTCTTCTTGAAAATTTTCAATATATTTAACACACTCATTTAACTTTTTTTGATATCTCTTATCTACTCTATTAAAACTGGATTCAAGGGTGTCAAATTCTTTTACTACATCCTCGATTTTTAAATTATCAGAATGATCTAACTTATTTTTGACAATATTTAGTTCAGATTTAAGGTTAGTACTCTCCTGAGAGATAAAATTGTCAAAATCTTCACTTCTTGCTCGATTTCTCTCTTCAATGATCTTATTTTTTAAGACTTTTACTTTATTTGCGATTAATTCAATTATATTGTTTTCTAAATTTTCTAAATTTTCTTGAAGATGACGATAAAGCAAGTAAAGCTTTTGTTTTCTTTTGATTTCTTGTTTAATTATTGATTGAAGTTCTTTAATATCGTTTAGCCTCTCATTCATCCGAAAATCTGATTCTTTCTTAGTAATATTAAAAGCATCCTGAAATTTATTTTCTAAAATTTTACTTTTAGCTTTTTCTTCAATTTCTATAATATCAGTTTGTATTCTATTCTTGATTGCTTCGATTTTTTGGAAGTTAATATTAAAGAATTGAAATCCATCGGTATAATAATTAAAAACTTCATCGAATTTTTCTTTAATTCTAATCCAATTATCTATTACTTTCTTGTGCTTCTTGACTACTTTTCTTTCTTTAGTTGTTACCTGTTGAGAAAAGTTATATATAATTTTATCATATTTCCTTACATTTTGAGAAATTAAATCTAAATCATACATTATTAAATTGATTTTTTCCTTATCATACTTCATTTCTAGAATTTCACAAAAGTTCTTTCTAAACGAATCTATTTTTTTATTTAAATCTTCATCTATAATACTTATTTTTTCCTTGAGATTATCCAATAAATTATCTAAATTTCGAATTTCTTCTTTTTCCTGAATTTTACTCTTTAAATATGATTCTACTTCAGTTAATTTTTTCTGTAAAACCGAATATATTTCATTCCAATTACTAATTTCTAGACCTAGGCTAGCCTTTATATTTATATAAATGAATTCTTCATAGAATGAGTTTTCAATGTTTTCATTTAAAAAATCCGCCTCCATTAAAGCATTTCTAATAACAAATTTTAATCTTTCCTTTGCATAATCGATCTCATTAATTAGTAGATAACTTTCTATTTCTTCTCGAATCTGTGAGGTAACACCTTCCAGTTTTAAAGTCATATTATAAATATCATTTCTGATATCTGCCAATTTCTCTTTTTCCTCAAATATTCTTTCCACATTTAAAATCATATCAGAGATTATTATTTTTTTGAAAAGATAATTTAAATAGAAAAAGTATTTTGTTTTAATTCCCAAGAAAACTTTTTTAGTTCTTATATTACCATTAAAAAATCTTTTTTCAACCATTTCTCTAATTATAGGAAAGATTTCTTCCTTTAGTTTCAACTGTTCATTGCGAAGAGTTCGATGTTGTTTAAAGAGATCAGATAGAGAAACTATACTATTACTTAATAGCTTATTATAGAAATTTTGAAAAAAGACTTTCTTACCAGGACTATATGCATTAATAAAATTCTTGAATTCAATCTCATTGTTTACAATTTGTAAATTAAAATTATAGTTAAGATTTATATAAGAAATAAGTTCATCTGTGTATTCTTCTAAGCCAAAAGTGGTTTTTAGTTGACTTATATCAAAAAACTGGTCTTTTTCTAATTGTTTGAAAAGTAACCTTTCGATTTCATCAATAAACTTCTTCCAAACTAAAGACAGAAGAATAGTTAGTTTTGAAGTTTCCTTTAACTTATCAGAATTCCAATTAGCTTGATTATTTAAAATTAATTTTAAATTCTTATTTATAAAAGAAAAGATTCCTGCGGGATTGTAGTCTAACATCCAAGAATATAATTCTAGAACATACACTATCCAAAAGGTCATTTCAATATTATCAAATTGATTAAAATTAAAACCACCATTTTCTTTCTGAAGTTGCTGAAGGAATTGTATTTCTTTATCTTTTACTTCTGATTCTACATCTAAGTATTTTAGACATAGAAACCTAAAAATTAATGAGGGACTTCTTTTTTTATCCCCTAGATAATGACGAAATTGGTCCCTATTAATACGGACATCAATATCTAGAAGTGCAAAAATTTCTAAGACATGATATAAAGTTTGAGCAGATGGGATATCTTTATCAATATTACAATCTTTATCCTGACAGTGTAGAAAGTGGTTACCTTTCTTGTGTGAAAATACAAAATTTTTAATCTCACCTCTAATTTCATCATGTCCTTCAGAAAGAAGGTATTGCTTTAGTAATCCTAGATTCTTTAGACAAGATAAGGCAAAATAAGTAGAAAATATATCTGGAGGCTTTTCAGAATGGGGAGAGGGCTTGAATCCTATTTGATCGTAATGTTGGATTTCACATTTCCTTATAAAATTATAAATTTCGTCCTTCTTAATTGCTTTTTCTTCTTTAAGATATTTCCTAAGTAATAGAAACCAAAATATTGTCTCTAAATTTAAGTAAGGGTCGGTCAATAAATTTTCATTATAATGTTGAAAGAACTTAGCCAATTTATCATATTCACTGCAATAAAAATTATTGATCTCCGTTTTTTTGACTCTTATGAAGGATTTAAATGGTTCTTTTTTAAAAGTTGTTATGTATGGATAAGCAGATTTCTCTTCCACATTAAGCAAAATAAAACAAATCCCGTTATTCTGTTTTTTGTTATTAATGATAAGTAGAAAATATATACATTTATTTTTATGGAAACAAAAATGTCAGAATAGAGAGATGATATTGAAATCAATATTCATAAATCTCTTGGGAATTTTTCTTCTGTTTTTTTGATGTCCTGAATATCGCCTTTTTGTTCATATATACAATTATTAGAGAAAAAATGACTGAAACTACCACAATATAGAGCAAAAAGTGTAGGAATGACGGACCAGTTGATATTCTTATGACGATTTGAAATTCATCAGACCAAATGTGGTTTTCATTTGGTGAAGAATCTTTTGCCCAGATTTTGATATTATAGAAATTATAATTTGGATATAAACTAATATTATCCCAATTATAGCTCCACTGTCTTCCTCCATCATAATTCATTGTATCGTTATATAGAAAGCTGGTTTGATTTGAAATTTGAATAGTCACATTTCCATATGAAGGAGGATTATCATCAGTAATATTTACAATTATATTATAACTTTTTTGCTTTATTATTGTATTATTCTCAGTGGGTTGAATAAAAATAATAATAGGCGCGGTAGTATCATTAATAGGACCCTGGGCATATGACAAAACTTCATTATTCCCTAGATCGTTTTCAATTTCTGCCAGAATATTTAAATTATAGTTATAATGAACACATGGAAAGATTAAAAATAAACTTATAAGAATAACTATGCTAGAAACTAAAGTTTTCTTAAATCCCCTATAGACTATTTTCATACTGATCTTTATAGTTCTTATATTAAATTTTAATAATTTCTACTGAATTTAAACTTAAGGGAACAATCTAATATCTGTTTTGAAATTCCAATAAAAACAATCTTAATATCATTAATTTGAAAATTAAGAATTTATGAAAAAACGTAAAACTATAATTGAGGAGTATTATTAAAACTCCAGATATTTTTAATCCCTAAATTATCTCGAATTAAAGGCGTTTGAATATCATAAATAGTATTTGTTTGCCCCTGAGGTATGAAATCTTTTGAAAAATTGAAAGCAGCTCCTATTGTTTGGTTTTTATTTAATTGATCCCAAAATTGATGAAAAAACCATGATCCGGCAAAACCATCAGCATTCAGATTATCTCGCCAATACCAAGAAAAAATATCTGTTGTTGATGTGACTAATAAGGAATTGGGAATATCATACCAACTTAATCCTATGCTTGAATTTTGATTTAAAAAGTTGCCACTATAACAAATATCGATATTAATTAGCATCCGTTTGCAATTTATCTCCTTGATGAGATTAACAAATTCAAATTCTGAGAGATAACTATTATCCGATTCGAAATGGAAAGTCGCATTACCATCACCTAGTACTGTATTGGAACCATGGTCTACCATATAAATTATTAAGCTATCTTTTGAATTTATACTAGAGGCAAATGAGCCTGGAATTGAGATATTCAATTCTTGCTTGAGCCTACTTGAGTTAACATTATTATTCTCTACATCGATAATAGCACCAGTCAAATCATTTAATATTCCATCATTCGCATTGATATCTATTGTGTTATCATTTGTATGATAAAGCATTAAAAAGATATTATCATCTGTATATCCATGGTTCTTTAAAGTCCAATAAACTTGGAGTGCTTGAGCAGGAAAGCCATCTGAATCTATATTACTTGGAACAGGGCTTGGAATTGGAGGTGGAAACCAGTGTTCTACCTTAACATCATCAAAAAGCACCATATCAGTACCAGTCATATTCCCCTCCACTGCTAATACCAAATGTAATTGGGTTATTTCGTTTAAACTAGGGTCATCAGCGATACCAGTTGCATTTAGAAAAGTCCACCCGGTGAAGGTATCATATATACCCTTTGACCAATCAGTTCGTACAACATCATTGCTGGAATTTAACCATCGTAAGCCTATTCGTGCTCCGACTCCCGTAGGTATAATAGTAGCGGGATCCCAATTATTTTGAGTGATATTTACCCACGCAGAAAGATTGTATGCAGCATATTTTAATAATGGATAAAAAATTGTCCAATTGTATACATACTCCATATCAACATACCCGTTTGTGAAGTTTGCTTTTGCTATCATTTGTACAACTCCAGGAGTATCATGACCATGAATTGTACTATCTACAATGCCATACCCATTAGGATTAAAATTTCCTTCCCAGTTAGTAGTTTCATTATCAAATTTTCCTTCCTCAAAATCAGGCTCACCATCCTTTCTATAAAAATCATTTGCACTACAAAGGATTATTGCTTTTCTGTCTCCGGGAATTGGCTCTCTTCTCATGATAGGAAGATATAATACCCATAAAGAAAGATCCAATCCTATTCCTACAATGAATGCAATTAAAGGAATGTATTTCTTTAGATTTTTCTTTAAATTCATATAGCTTCACTTAAGCATAATTTGATTTCATTTATAAAAAAAAAATTATATTTAGTATAATTATAAAGTAGAATAACACATGTCTTCAATATAAATCTTACTTGTCTGCTAAATTAAAACTACATTTTATTGATAAATCATTTCTAAAAAATAAAAGAAAAAAAAATATATGAGTTATTTTCTCATTATTTCAGTATTTCTTCCATTGACTCCCTAATCGAAGGGATTGAGAAATCTTTTTCATTTGGTTTTACCAAAATCTCTAAAAGATTATATTCTGTAATCAATTGGAGAACTCCCATAACTTTCATGCCGTGATCGTATGTCTCATTCGCATCAGAGAGATTCCTCCAACAAAAAGGACATTCGGTTGTTAAGATATCCGCTCCAACTGCATTTGCTTCATCACATCGAAGACTTGCTGTTCTTATTGAGAATTCAGGATATCCTGCCCTTACTCCACCACCAGCACCACAACACATACTATTAAGTTTTATTCGATACATCTCTTTGAAAACTAATCCTACGTCTTCTTCAAGTTTTCTAAGAATGACTCGTGGAACTTCATACCATGCATCAATTGCTTTATCAATTTTTCGACTATCCATTAATAGATTCTCAGATTTTTCTATCATATCTTGTTCCATATCAACAGCAAAATGCCTTCCAGTGTGGCAAGGATCGTGATAGGTAACAACTTTTCCCTTCAAATCTTTATTTGGTTTGAATTTGATTTTCTCTTGTTGGACTAGTCTTGCAACAAGTTCAAATGCATGCTGTGTTTTAAAAGGAAGCTTTTCATCATCAGCCATCCATTTTGGGTAATCAATAGTAAATGTTCTATAACACCCAGCGCAACTGAAATAAACCATTTCAACATTTTTAAATGCTTCAAGATTTTTCTTCATTAATCCTTGTGCAGTATCAACAGCTCCCACCCTAAAGAATGGGCTTCCACAACAAACTTCTTCAGCAACTAATGTAAAATCCATTCCTAATTGTTCAAATAATTTTGCTGTTGCTATTGCAACCTCTACTTGGCGATAACTTGCTGTACACCCTACATAATAAGCAATTTTAGCATCTTTATTATCAATGAATTTCTCTAAACCCGCATCTTTAGCCCATTTTAATCTTTCACCAGCCGCTCCACCATATGGATTATTTCGCTCTTTTACTAATTTATCTACTAATTCATGCTTGTCTATCATAGGTACTCCAGATTCTATGCATGCTGCCCTTAAAGCTTCAATAATATCAACTGTTCTAACTTTATTTTCACATTGCGCTGAACACTGACCACACGTAATACATGGTAATATTACATCTCGAACTTCATCAGTAAATTCTAAATCTCCACTTAATATTGAACGGGCAATCCAAATTTTGCCTGCATTCCAGAAAGCTTCCCATCCATATTCTATACCTGCTGGACAAGCATCTACCATTCCTTCGTAAAGTACAGTACCTTGTTTTCCTTCATGTTCACCTATTCCTTCTTTATCAGGTTCACCAGAATAGGCAAATCTACATGCCTTACAATGAATACATTTAAAAATATCCTTCCTTAATTCTTCTAATCTTTCCATTCCTGTTTTAGCCATTTTTGACAACCTCCTTTATTTATGGAAGAGCTAGTCTTCCTGGATGCATTATAAAATTAGGATCTACGAGCTTCTTGAAAGCCCTCAAATATTTCCAGTACATTCCTGCTTGATAATAAGCTTGTACATGTATATATGGATCAGGCCGATAATTTAACCAACCTTGTTTTAGTGCATATTCCGTCGTATCTCGATTCAATTCTTGAACTTTTTCAAAATCAGACTGTTTTGTGCTATCAAAACATACAATTGGCATACATATTGCTTGTCTACAACGCTCAATACTCGCAATCCACATTACTGGTGGAAATCCATATTCTTCCATCTTTTTAGTGTACATATCAGCGAAATGTGCACACTCAGGCCACGGGGTGTACCAAGTGATAAACAAGAAACCTGCTTCCCAGAAACTATAGGGAATAGCAATTTTATTTGGCTTTTTCATTCTACTGGCAATTTGTTTTGGGTGAAGTTCCTGTTTTATAATAGCATCGGGATTTTTTGCCCTTTTCTTAAAATCTTCAGCCATTTTATCAATTCTATTGGTAGCATAATCTAATTCTTCTTGAGTTTGAGCCCATGTCTCCCAATTCATCCACCATTGAGAGATCCCAATTTCTTTATAAAACTCATATTCATGAGGGACTTTATCCTTTGGCCACCTAGCCATTACAAGAGGATAATTTCCTCCTTGCACCATTACTGTATTGTGAGAGATACCAAATTCTTGCTTTGCAACTTCAAGTGTAAGATCTTGCATATCATAAGGATTATCCATACCCCAGACAACAACCGTTTTAAATTTAGGGTGTGGGTATATCTTTACAGCCGCTTTTGTAATAACTCCGAAAGAACCTTGACTTCCCATTAGGAAGCTCCACATATCTGGACCTAATCCATATTTATAGAAAGGTTTCGCAAAAGGCAGAGCCCAAGAACCAGTACGTACAACATCGCCATTAGGGAATACAATCTCTCCACACATAAAGTTATCTCCTTGTGGACCTACACTAGAAGTATAAAGTGAAAAACCTCTATCTATAGCATCACCCATAACCGTTGCTGCAGGAGGGGCTCCATCAGGAATTGGAGGTGCCCAGTCTGGATGGTATTTGTGCATATAACTCCAAAGCTGTCCATTAGTGACTCCAGGTTCTATGATGCAAAAACGATTCTCTTCATCAATCTCTATAATACGATTCATTCTACCCAAATCAAGAAGTACTCCACCAGGCTTGATTGTTGGACACGCAAAACCACCTGATAATCCAGCTGACACAGGACTCACTGCAATTTTTTCCGCAGAGCAATATATTAAGATTTTACGAATTTCTTCAACGTATTTTGGTCTGATTACAATATCTGGAATCTGTGATTCTAAACCCATAACCGATTTTGATAAGTAAGAAGCAGTAATCGCTTTATTATTTGTAGCATATTCTTTGCCGACAATACCAATCATAGCTTCTAAATCTTTTTCATCCGGTAATTTATAGCTCATAATTTCCAACCTATTAATTAATGTTCAAATTTTTAATTTTATTTAGTTAAAAATATTATTTTGGAAAATTAAGAACCAAATTTTAAATTTTCTTATATCTATTACATGAAAACTAAGATTTTTTCTTTTAGGAGTATTGTATCTTTTATAAAAATCAATTGATCCAGATTAAAATATAAAAAAAAGTTGTTTAAATTTTACTTATTCTTTTTATTTTTTTTTATTGAAGATTTCAAGCAAATTATTCTTCTTTTATTAATTTCTTTTTAATCCAAGTTGGCATAATTAAACCAAAATAAAACATTATTGAACTTATACATAATATTAATCTAGCTATAATATTTGATGTAATTCCTGAAATTACCATATCTATAAGAGCTCCAATAGGAAATAATATAAAAGCCATCATTAGAAATATTCCCTTTATTTTCACTACTTTATCAGAAGATTTTATTGAAACTCCAACAAAAATCATCCCAGATACGAGTATAATAACAAGTACTACTAATAAAAAAACATCGAGGATATCAGAGGTATAATTGTACACATGAATTGCACCTGAAATTAAATCTGTTGAAAATAATAAAAGAAGAATTGTTTCAAATACCAAAACAATTGAAATAACTGATATTAAAATTGTATATTTGAAACTTTTTCTTGCACTAAGTAAATTCAGTAATGCAATGATCCAACAGATAATAGGAATTGAAATTATTACAACATTTACAGTATAATTAAGGATAATTATTCCATTATTATGATGACCCGGATCGATTATTTCATATAGAGGGTTCAGTACATCTGGGATCCAAGGACAAGCTAACCCAATCCATGCAATTCCCATTAATAATATGTTTATACTTTTAAACTTGTAGTATGTCCAAATTATTTTGATGCTTATAGTAATATTTACCAATACATAAATGAAAGAAAAAATGGCCACTATAAGATCAATAAATTCTAAAGCCATGACAATTTAATAGTAATTTCTTTTTTAATACTATAAATATAACTTTCTTTTTTATTTATAAATAGCTATGGTTCTAAGATCTATTCTCTCTTTAATATTTAATAGAAATAAGATAATAATTTTATTCTTTCTTCTTACTAATCTTTTAATTTTAAAATTTCAAACAATTTTCTGAAAAATGATATGGAACTAAATTTTTTTTTAAGATTATTTTTTAATTTTCTGTAATCAATTGAATTTAGTGATAAATTACCAAAACCATTAAAATCACTAACAATATAATTATCATCTTGGATCTATTATAGTTAAATAAATATACCTGTTATGATTAGAATACTAACAATAAAAAACAAATAAAATACAAATTAATAAAATTATAATTTTAAATTTCCTGATTTAGTTCTATTTAGTCATATTCTAAGTTATTATTAGAATATAATAAATGATTTTTAAGCCTAATATTGTCAATTATAAATTCATGAAAAATGCTAATATTATCATAGACAATTCCCGAAATTCTTCATAAATTTCTTTTGGGGTCATCCTTTTCTTTTCTGAAATATTTAATTGTTTTGAATTACTCTTTTCCTTTATTTCCATCTGATTAGTGGATTTGTATTTAACCTCTTCTCCGTTTATGATTAGCCGTTTAAAAAGATCCTTATTTTTAGTCTCATTTAGACTAAAAGCTTTTACCTTATTTCCTAACTCAGCTGAATTTGCATTATTGAATTTTACACTTTCCTATATCTTTTGTATCCAATCTAAGATTTTTACTTAATAAGAATTAGGTATATCTGATAATTGATGAAATATTATATAATAGAATTAAGAGAAAATATTTCTGAAGTAAAAGAATTCTCTTTTATAAGTATGAAAAAATAGTAATTATATCCTCTATTTATATGCTAAATTCTTAGGAACCTTCTTGAAGAATATCTGATACCAATAAAAAGAAAAAATAAAGAGAAAATTAAGCTTAATGGTAAATCCCCTATTATAATATACGCAAAATTTGGTTCTGCTGAAAAAAAATATACTCCTATAGTTACAACGAAGTATATGAATGAATTCAATAAAGCTACCTTCCAATTTGGAGCTAAAAATCCCAATATTAAATTTGGTAGTAAGAATAAAATTACAATATTAGAAGTAGATAACGCAATTAAACTGGGCATAAACCTCGTGAATAATTGATCGGGTGTGTAAAATCTATTTAGATTGAAGAAGTTATAAATGAATAATGTAGCATTTATACTCAAAAAAATCAAAAAGTATGATAATGGTCCTACAATCAACCATGAAAGCGAGATCCTTATAAATGGAGAGTGCATAATTTTTCCTCTTAAGTTTTGATCAATTATTTTCTCCATTTCATTTGGGAAAATTTTCTCTGGGTTATAATCTGGTGAAAATGTATCAATAAAATCCTGCATAATGTTACTAAGAATTATGGTGACAAGATCATTGTTATCGCTAGCATTTACAATGGTAGCTCCGATTAATCTTTCTTCTGAATGAGTTACCAAAATTAATTTATTATTATCCCCAAGATCGACATTTTTTACAACACTTCCTAATGCTTCCCTACTAAAATTAGAAACTGAAGAAAAAAAACCGATTAGAATATTCTCATCATATTTCCTTTTCATAAAATTTTTAGAATATAATAAAATCCCATTCTCGTCCAAGATATATATGCTTTTTATCATTATTATACACTTTTTGAATACTTTTAAATAAAATTTTTAGTTTTTTTCAAAAAATTCTACATAATCACCTAAACTAGCCTTAGATCTTTTAAAATTAAAAAGACTAGGGCCAAATAGTTCAGTCAATTTAAGTATAATTTTTCTAGGGTCATCTTTTAAAAAGATTTTATATCTTTCATTTTTTCTTTCTTCCTGGATTTTCGCAATTTCATCAAAATCATATAAATTTTTAATCATAACATCATCAGGATTGTGTAAATCAACTGTTATTATTTCACCAGATCGAGGTAATTCTTTAATTAGGTTTTCATAGCTCTCTGTTTTAGATTCTTGCTTTTTAAAGGTTAATATTTGATCACAACCAGAAATTACGCCTTCTGGACCACAAAAGATTAAAATGACATGAAATTCTTTTTTAATTTTTTCTATATAGCTATTAAACTTATCATATTCTAATCTGTTTAATATTTCATCGGGAATTAGAAACATAATTATCGAAGGAAATTGTATTAATGTTTTAGCAATGGAAAATAAAACAATTTCTAATTGAGTTAATTTTGAGTACACTTTATTTTTTTTATTTAATAAACCAGTCACTTCTAAAGCTTTTTTTATATATGATTTTGTACGACTAACTCTCATGGGGGCAGCTAGAAATAGATCTCCCATTATCTCATCAATTTTTGGAGCAAAACCAGCACTTTTTAATACTTTATCTAATTTAGTTTTCCTATCTTTAAGAATTTCTTTCAGATTAGTATTATACTTTATTGCTTTCTTAATTTTCATATTATTTATTTTTGAGTCATATGCTGCGGGTAAAATAAATATCTTCTCCAACTCATATTTACTTAATAATAGAATATTTCTCCCAAAAATCTCTATTTTCCCAGAATATTCAGTATAATTGCCAGAAATAGCCCATAATAAATAAAATAAATCAAATCTATGCTGATCATCAAATAATAAACTATCATCATATAATATTCCTATCGATTTTCCTCTATGAATACTAAATGAGACATTTGATATATTATTCTCTATTGATACGTTGCTAAGGATTAAATGCTGCGAGTTTACTCTAAATTTATCAATTTTTAATTTATTTATAACGATTTCATGAATTCTCTCACTCAATTGGTGTATATGGGGCGGATTTTGCTCTTTCCAATTTCTAATAATATCTTCTTCATTAAATTCTCGCTCACTTATAATCTTTAAAAGTGTTTTTGAAAAAGAATATGATGGTAAAAGAGGATATTTTTCGAAGTTAATTTTCAACTCAATTGTAAAAAAAAGGAAAGAAATTCGAACTTCCCTGAAGTAAGGATTATCATCAATTGGATAATTTTCGAATTTCAAGTCAATCAATTCAATTTCTTTATCTAGTCTTTTCAAATGTTTTTGAAATTCACTTCTTATAAGTTTCCTCATACGAGCAATTATTTTACTAGGGCTCACAAGACCATCATCATCAAAATCTGGATCGATAATAATTTCACCAAAATCTATTTCATCTTCAGATGGAGTATATATTTTTAATAATGGAACACCTTTTTCTATAACATCCCTATTTGTGAAGAATAATACCTCAAAAAAGGATCTTTTATAGACTAAATTTAAGATTGATGCAATCCCAAAAGTATTTTCTCTATATGTCATCCAAAAACGTTTAGAAAATCTAACAGCATCTAAAATTTTTAATCTAAGGCGTTCTAATTCAACATCTCGAGATTTTTTAAGTTTACTAGTTTTCTCTACCTGTGGTATCTGTACTTCTTTAGTACGCTTCATTTTAAAGTTCTTAAATTTATTAGAGATATGTTCTGGTTTCAATACTCCTGATTTTCTTATTTTAAGACGTTTTAGTAGAGGTTGTTTAAATTTTTTAGACTTCTTCAACTTTAGGTACCTCCATTGCTTTATACCGGAAATATTGCTCCATTTTTGAATCAATTTGTTTTATATCTAGAATTGAATCCTTCCCTATCACCTCTTCAATTTCATTGATTAAATTATCTATATTTAAATCAGTGAAAATTGAATATTCGGTACCAGCTTTATTTTCTAAAACTTTATCAATACCCTCAATCGATTCAAGTCGAGAAATCACATTCTTCCTAATTTTTTTAAATGTAATCTCAATAGATCGACCTTTACCTGGTAGAGTAGCTAAGAGTTTTATTGGTTCTCCAAAATCTAACATTCCTCGTTTCCTGCCAAAAATTGCAACCATATTGCAAAATCGCGATTCTTCAGGATAGTGAGTAATAACAATTAAAGTAGTTTTAAATTGTTCATTTATTTTAGTTAATACTAGCCAAAGGTTCTCTCTAACAACGGGGTCTAATCCACTAGTAGGTTCATCTAATATTAAAAACATTGGTGAGTGTATTAATCCTATTGCAATACTAACTCGCCTTTTTTGTCCTCCAGAAAGGTTTTTGACATACTCATTCTCCTTATCATCTATTTCTAAGCTCCGTAAAATTCTTCGAGATCTCCCTATGATTTCTTTTTCAGTGAGCCCATATTGAGTCCCAAAATATAATAAATTCTCCAAGGTAGTAAAATCATTGTAAATCTTCCCTAAATCTTGTGGTACATATCCATATATAGGACGAATTCTTTTTGAAGTACGCTTATTTATATTCATTCCATAAATTTGACAAAATCCTGTAATTTTTCTCATACCAAGTAAACCTTTAATAAAAGTAGATTTACCTGCCCCACTCTCTCCTAAAATTCCTAGTATTTTACCATGTTTTATATTCATTGAGACAGAATCAACAATTAATTTTCTTCCGGCATATACACTGAGATTCTCACAATTTATTGCAGAAAACTTTTCTAAATACTCCTTTTTAAATTTTCCTCCAATTCCCAACCTTTCCCTTATCTTCTTTGTGATTGAAAGTTTTTGGTACAACTTAAAAATGATATATAAACTAAATCCCACCACCTCAATCATTAATACATATATTAATAAATCTGACCAAGGTTTCGGATCAAATCTTTGATCATATCTCAATTCATCTATAATAGATATACCATATGCTACATTTCTTAAATCGCCTCCAAAATGGGGAATATCGCCAATTCCTCCAGTTTTCTCACTAATACATTGGGTAAACCATTCAAAAGTATATCGAATATTTTCTGGCTGAAATCTATAATCATAAAGACCTTTTGCTCCAAAATAGGTAATAAAAAATGTTGAAGGGAGATCTAAATAAGCTCCGAAAGCCGGTAATACTGAAAATGAGCCATCTGAAGTTTGGGCAATTTTTAGAAAATCAACAGCTGCTATTTTAGAAAATGGTTCAGAATTTAGAAACTTAATAAATATCTCAAGCCCGTAATATGTTGAAATAACATCACTATGAAATCCAATAAACATTGAAAATCCCCCATCTGGATTTTGGCAAGATCTCATCCAATGAGTTAAATTGGTTTTATTAATAATACTAGACCCATTAACTATATCGAGTGAATTTAAAGCCCAATATGTACTCTCAATAGTTGAGATATTTGAATTAACAAAATACAAGAATACCTGATAAAATGGTCCAAATAAAGATAAAATGGTTTCCACATCACTATGTACACTGAAACCACCATCGGAATTTTGGAGTTCCCCTAAATAATTTTGAATCTTATTAATATTAGAAGTATTTAACCATATATTAGTAAAAGGGAAAAGCATTTTGTAAATATTTAATCCACAATATGTCGAATAAAGAGTTGCATTTTCTCCTGGTGAGGAACCAAAACCTCCTTCATATTGATTATAACATCGATCAACAAAGTATATAATATTTTCTAAGATCTGTTTAGACATTATCTCTTTATTTATAAAATCAGTGAAAATCTTAGGATTATAAGTATACAAAGCTGAAATTCCATAAAAGTTTGCTTCGATTGTAGTTTGACCAAATAAAGCATTTTTAGCTTGAAAAAAATGAAGCCAACCGTAATATCTCTCAGTAACATTAATAAAATCTGATAAAAATATCAATTTTTCTTCTTTAAGAATATTAAGAGTATTCATTGCAGCCCATCCTGCTTTAAAATTTGAACTAGAATTTTGCCATGGATGTAAGCTAAAACCTCCATCTGGTTTTACACAACTTAATACATATGATAAAGTCTTATTTGCATCAAATAACAGTGGTTTAGGTAGTCCTAATATATGTAATGATGATAACGCATAATAAGTTGATTCAATATCTGAAAAACCCGTTGGAACGGACGCGAATCCATTATCTATGTTATTATAGAGAGAGTTAAAATATGACCATATAGCAAAAAGATCTCCCCCATTATAAGTCAAATTCATTCCTAGATACGCTTTAATGCCAAAATTTGTCGTTTCTGCTGTTACTATACTCAGATTATTGTCGGTTAAACCATAACTTCCTGCTAACCAGGTGGAATTAATATAATTTATAATGTTATTATTTTTAAGGATATTTGCACCGTTTAGAGTGTTTGCTAAATAAATTGCACAAGATGTAGAAATTATATCAGTTTCATTTAAGAAAGGAATTATTTTAAATCCCTTTCCATCATCTTTTAATGAATTATTCAAAAAATTAATGATATTTTTTGTCTCATTTTGTGCGATTTTATTTGTCAAATAGGATTTATTAAGGATTTCTAATGTTCTGATAGCTTCATATGAAGAAACCATATTACCAAAACCACCTATATCTGAATATGAACCATCAGGGTTTTTTTTTTCGAAAATAAAATCTAAGAAAAAGTTAGGATTGAAATCTCTTATAATATCATTTGAAATATTGTTCGGATTTACTAATTTTGAAGAAATTTTATTAGCTAATGAAAAATTTATCGAATCAATTGCTCTAAAATTGGTCTCAATTGAAGGTTCAATAAAAAGCCCTAGTTCATTCTGATGACTCCATGTGAAGAGAGCAGCTTCCTCTTTAATTTTTTTAATTTCTTCTCCCTTAATATATTCAATATATCGTATATTCACTAAAACCAAAGCAATGCTAGGTATACTAACAAGCATAATAATTAAAATTATGTGCTTCAACCGTCGTTTGCTTTGATGACTTAAATTTATCTGTAAACTTATTTTTATATCACCTAAACTAGTTTCAGGTTAGCCTCTTTTTCTTCCTCCTTTTGAATTCTTATTTGAAAAAATCTTCGAAAAGAAGCAATGTCTTTACTCATAGAAATGATTTCTATTTTATTATTAATCATATATTGTATCAAATTTGAGATATTTTCGTCAAAACCATCCATCAAAATTTCAATTATTTCATTTCCACTCCTTAATATCGTTTGAACAGGTTTAAATTCTCTTATATTATCGATAATTTTTTCATTTAAATTCTCAATAGTAAATCTTGCCACTAAACCATAACTTGGTAATGATGATATTAAATTTTGAGGTGTATCAAACTCGAGTAATCTTCCATCTTTCAAAATCGCAGCTTTATCACATATTAACGCAGCTTCAAGATCATGAGTTATTATGAACATTGTAATATTAAGTCTTTGATTTAACTTCTTTAAATAGGTTAAAATATCATATCGTTTACTTGCATCAACACCAGTGGTTGGTTCATCAAGGAATAATACATTGGGATTATGAATTAATCCGATAGCCATCGACAAGCGCTTTTTCTCACCTCCACTCATATGTTTTACTGGTTTATTCCATGTATCCTTAGGTATATCTAAAATTTTAAATAGCTTCTTTGCCACTTCTTTCGCCATTTTTTTTTTCATTCCATAGGTTGACGTAAAAATTCCAACATTGACCATCGGACTTAGATCAAAATATAAATTTAGTAATTCTAACTGAGGAACATATCCAATTTTGCTTAAAATTCTTGAATGATTAGATTTTTTTGCTGGAGATAAATTAGTTACTTTTACATTTCCTGTCCAGTTTTTCTTATCGATTTGGCAAGTTAATACTCTAACTATTGTTGTTTTTCCTGCTCCTGAAATTCCAAATAATCCAATAATTTCTCCCTGATTTACATTGAAATGGACATCATGCACAACATGTTTCTCCCCAAATTTAACATTTAAATTATTGACTTCTACCATTCTTTTCTTTGATTTCATTGAGCTTATTTATCTACACCTCATACTTTCTTCTTTTAAAGATAAGAAAGGAAAACGCAATTAAAATCAAACTTATGCCAAGTAACCAAAAAAAATGAAATCCCCAGATTGACTGACCTTTTGTAATAATGCCACGTATTAAAGGATCTCCGTGAGATAAAGGTAGAATATATGCAATAAACTGTAGGTAAGATGGCATATTTTCAATAGGAATGAAAATACCACTTAATAGAATTATCACCAAATAAAATGCGAGAAATAATTGATTAGCCTGGGTTTTTGTTTTGCTTTGCGAGCTTATAAAAACTCCAAAAGATATTCCAGAAAAACCTATAATAAACAGGGCTAAGAATAAATCTACTACGGACCCTGCTATGAATAAGCCCATAGATAGCGCGCTAGCTATTAATAAAGAGCTTTGAATTAGTAATACAATTGTATATGTGATATATTTAGAAATAATAATTTCTGATCGTGTTACTGGAGTAAGTAGAAGTCGTGCTATTGGTTTTTCTTGAACTACTATTAATATGGATAAAACAAATGCTACTCCGAAAATCATAAATGAGAAAGTCATAACTATATTAGAATTGAAACTAACGCTATAACCTTCAGGGATTGTAAAATCTTCAAACCCTTGGACCACAAATTGAGGTTTTAAATTAGTATCGTTAATAAATATTTTAATTGAATCATATACAGCATTAATATTTGCTTGAATGAATTGCATATTTGAAGCATCAGGAATACAATCTACTAATCCAGGTAAACCCAATTCTATCAACTCAGTAAAATCAATTGGTAATGATATAATGACTTTGATAGTTCCTTCTAATAAGGCAGTCCTCGCTTGCTCCATAGCATAAATTTCTTCAGTAGCATTATAAAATTTAACTAATTCTAATAATGCTGATTTATTTACAGCATTTACATACGGCATTGTAAAATTATCTAATTTTGATTCAAAAAAGTCATTTGGATTAATAAATGTATTAGAATCATATGACACTACAACACAGGGAATCGATTGAGTTTCTTGAGATGTATCGGTCATTATTAAACCTAAAAATGTAATAATTAAAGGAGGCATTACAATAGCAAGTAATATATTGAATTTATCAGACCATAACAGTCGAAATTCTTTCTTAACTTGCATTATAATTCTATATATTTTATTTTTTACACTTGATTTTTTCTTAATATCATTTTTAGGTTCAGATTTCACTCTAAACCCCTTTCTTTTGAATTTCCTTGGATTGAAGTTAAAAGATTTCTTCATATCATACCTCTAATTTCTTTAATATATAAGTGATATAAGCTAAAGTAGTAAAAATCAAGGAACTTATGATAAGCCAAAATAGATTAGATAAATTTGGAGACAAGCCTTTTAGTGTTATATCAGTTATTAATGGGACAGCATTAGATAGTGGTAATAAATTCAAGAAAATTTGTATACTCGGATTTGTTATGTTTAAAGGAAGAATACTTCCTGAAAAAAGAATTATAATTATAAACATAATAAGATACATTTGATTCGCGCTTTGCTCTGTTGGACTTAAAGCAGAAATAAATAGTCCAATACATATACCGCTAAATCCAATCATAATTAGAACCAGATAGAAATAGAATAATGAACCTAGACTATATAAACCAAATAGTGCTATTGTGATTAAAATCTCAGTTGATTGAAGAAACATAACAATGGAATTTGCTATTAACTTACTCAAAATTATCTCTCTTCTTGCTGTAGGTGTAATAAGCATCCGAGGCAGTGGAGCTTCAGAGACAATTGAGAGTGAGGTTAAGTTCATAGTAGTTCCAAGAATTATAATCGGTAAAATCAATGGGATTGCATAATTCAGAATTGCAGATTCCCAAAAAGGAACATCAAATTCAAGATGAGGTACCATGATTGTAAAATTGGCAATCATATCTGTTTGACCTCGAAATAAAGCAATAGGTTCTTGAAGAGCAACCTCTATTGCAGTTATAGCGGCAGCATCAGACCCATCAATATGATAAATTAGAACTGGATTCGTCTTATTTTCAACTGATTCAGAAAAATTTTCAGGTAATACTATGAAAATATCTATATCACCATTTTGAAGATAGATATAGCAATCCTGATATGCTCTATCATATTCTTCTTGATCTGTTGCATTATAATATTTATAAAGGCTCCATGATGCGGTTTCATATTTCATTATTGATATAAAATTACTATCATATCGAGAGGAGTTAGCAGAAAAATCATCATAGGTCGGCATATCATCACGAGTTATAATAGCAGAAGTAAAAAATTTTGTAACTCCTACACTTGAGGTTAAACCGAAGACCAGAATGAGAATTACTGGTATTACAAACAATAAAACTAATGTTCTTTTATCCGATTTAATTCTTCCAAATTCTTTTCTAATTAATCCACCTAGATCCATTTTATAAGGCGTATAAGGATTTTCATAATTATTCTTAAAATCGAATAATGTATATAGACGATGGGCTAATAAGAATTTTTTTGTTAATTAGGTTATTGAACAAAATTTTTTTGAATTTATTGATTCTACTAACCAATATCACTATTGAAAATGCATTATAAAATAGGTTCTCATCTTAATTAGTATCTTTATTCTGATGTAAAAAATGGATTCATTAATTTATCATCTGATATATAGATTCTTGGAATTTATTTTGCCAATTATACATAGTAAAATTAATAAAAACTATTCTATATTGTTATGCATTCACTTATATGAGAATTTAATGAAGTTTTTGGACGTCTATTATCTTTAATAATAAATTCGCGAAAAATCTCATTATTTTCATCAATAAATTCCCAAAATTCTTCGTAAATTTCTTTTGAGGTCATCTTTTTCTTTTTTGAAATTGGTTCTTGCTTTGAAATACTTGTTTTCTTGATATCATTGTGATTAATAGTATTGTATTTGATATTGTCGTCATCAATGATTAGCTGTTCGAAAAGATCATTATCTTTATTCTCAGTTAGATTAAAGGCTTTTACACCATTTCTTAACTTAGTAGCATTCGCTTGATTTAATTCCAAATCCACTTTTTGATATCCTCGAATTTGAAAATTATTATCCATAAAAAATTGAAAGTGGTGTGGACATATTAATCCTTTATGGACAGAAATAGTAGTTAATTGAGATTTCTTATTTAATCTTGAGGGGGATATTCCAACGATATCTCTTGTTTTACAAATTGGGCATATAACTTCAATTTTATTTCTCTTAACAAGGACATTCATTAGATTTTCACACTAAAAATTACATATTAAGTTCTAAAAATTTCTCTAATACAAGCTATTTAAACTAAGCTTTTTTATTCTCTAACACCGAATCTTTAAGTTCAATAGATAATTTTTCCAATTATAATACTTATTCTAATTCAATTTTACAATGAGTTGATATCATGTCAGAAATGGATATTTTCTTTCACCCAAAATCGATAGCAATAATTGGAGCATCAGATAATTTTAAATTCGGCTATACTACAACAAAATACTTATTAGAATCCAATTTTAAGACGTTCCCTGTTAATATCAAGAAGCAAGAAATCCATGGTCATAAAACATATAAAAATATAAAAGAAATTCCTGAAGAGATAGATTTAGCAATAATACTTATTGGAAATGAATTTGTCCTTCAAGCAGTAAAAGATTGCATAGAAAAAAATGTAAAAGCGATAATTATTGAATCAGCGGGTTTTGCAGAGACTGGTGAAGAAAAATACATAAAATTTCAAAAAGAAATTGAAAGAGTTGTAAAAGAATCTTCTGTAAGAATTATAGGACCAAATTGTATAGGTGTAACTGACTTTAATAATCAATTCACAACCGCAGACATGAGCTTTGATCAAGCAATTAGTGGCAAAGTAGCAGTTATAGCACAATCAGGAGTTCTTGGTAATATTTTTATTGATTGGGCGACAGATAAAGGGATTGGTTTTTCTAAAACTATAACAATTGGTAATAAAGTAGATGTTGATGAGGTTGACTTATTACAATATTTAAATCAAGATCCTGAAACAAAAGTAATAACTCTTTATCTAGAAGGTACAAAAAGGGGGAAGGAATTAAATAAAACCTTCAAAAGTATGGATAAACCCGTTTTAATTCTTAAAAACGGTAAAAGTGAACTTGGATCAAAAGCAGTAATAAGTCATACAGGATCAATTGCGGGAAATAACATTATTTATGAGGCGGTTATTAAACAAAATCCCAGGATCTTTAGAGTTAATAATTTCTATGAAATGTTTAATATTGCCAATGTAATAGCCAATCAACCTTTACCAAAGGGGAAAAATGTTGCTATTATCACGGGTTCTGGAAGTTTAGGGGCTTTAGCATGTGATGAGATTGAAGAAAATGAATTAAATCTTGCTAAAGTAAGTGAAAAAACTGCTTCTATTATTAAATCAGTAATTCCTAATTGGGTTTCAATTAGAGGAACAATAGATTTAGGGCCTTCTATTTTCCAAACATTTAATACAACTATCAAAGCAATTATTACAGATGAGAATGTAGACTGTATTTTATATATTTTTTCAGTGCCTCGATGGCCCCTTCAAATGATGGGAAAAATGGCACCAAACTGGGCAAAACAACAATTTAATACCATTAAAGAATTAACTCAAAAATATAATAAGCCATGTATATGTGTATGTTTTGGATCTGGATGGACATTTGATTTTCTTAGAAAAGCGGAATCTGCTTCTAATTTAAAAATTAAAATTCCAATAATGAGTAGAATAAAACATGCTGTAAAAGCATTTAAAATTATGGCTGAGTTGGGAAAAATAGAGAAGGTAGATTAGTTTGAGTATTTAGTAATTCATAACCTTTATTAAGAAATCGAATGATGTAATAATTATTCAAATTCCAATATTTATCTTGTTTATTATGGATAGAAAATCAAAAATTATCTTTTTTACTGTAGCATTACTAATTTTATTGCCAATAATAGCTTTATTCTTTTCACTTGTCATAGCAGAAAATGCTCCTGATCTGACTAAATTGGTACCTGTACCTAATTCATTTTTTGATATTTTTTCTCTTTTTATCTTGTCACCTGTATTAATGATTTTTTTTGTTCAATTTCTTTCAGTAATATTAGCTTATATACTCTTTAAGATGCATAATATTATTAAATTCAAGCGTTTTGATTATGCAATTTTAAATAATGTGGAGAAAAACCTGAATAAAAGTGAATATTTAATTAGAGCTTTTTTACTTGGCTTTTTCGCATTTGCTATAGGAGAAATACTTGTTGAGGTGATAAGTTCAAAGACAATAATCCCCTATGGTGTTGAAGATACAAGTGAATTTTTATATGTTTCAATTTGTACATTATTTGTTCTACCAATTTTAAGTTTAATAACAATACCTGTTTGGATTTTACTAGATAGCGGATCAATTTGTTCTCGAAAAAGAAATAAGATAGGTCGGCAAAAATTACCAGATATCGAAGGTGTATATCGTACATATCAGGGTTTTGTTAATGGCTATGTAGGAATTGCTACACTTGTAGCACTTTTTTTACTTATTACAGCAGATATAACTGAAATTGGGAGTGACATTGGGTTTATTCCGTTTATGTTTATTGCTCCTTTTGTATCTACGGCAATTGTATTTCTGCCTCTTTTGTTCTACGACTGGCAATTAAAAAATTTACGTGAGAAATTTATTTCACGGTTAAAAAAAATTGGTGTAAAAACTATAGCTGATATAAATGAAATATAATCAATTTTATATCTATCAATTTTTATACAAAATTTTAGGATCATCATATTGTATTTTCTAAAGACCTGATAAAAATTGGACTCCAAATTTTTTTAATTCGATTGAAATCTCCAATTAATTAAGTAAAAATATTATAATTTGGAGTGATAGAAAAATGAGTGAAGTATATATTTTTGATATTGCCTGGCAAGAAATTATTGATTGGTTTTTAGTCCAACCAATCTATGCGCAAGTTCTCGTATTGATAGGAGTTTTTGCTGTATTAACGCTTGCTGTAATTTTAGTTTATTACATTTTGAAAGGTGTTGGCTACTTAGTTTACTACCTTTTAAAAGGAGTATATTATCTTTTAAAAGGACTTGGCTTACTCTTTTATAAGATCTTTGAAGGTTTATATTATGCGATTTCAGGAAAGCCTAAACCTATAAAGAATGCAGCACCAGAACAACAAGCACCACCTCAACCACAAATAATATATCAAGTTAAACAAGAACAAGAACCAATTGTTCCTATTCAACAGAGCGAACAAATAGTTCGACCTGAAGTTGGTTTTTGTAGTGAGTGTGGAAATAAGTTTTCAGATTCAATGCTTCATACTTTACAAGAACGAGGTATTGCTTACTGTATTCATTGTGGAAACAAGAAAACTCAAGAATACCAAATGAGTATTGAAAGTCAATAATTCTTTTTTTTCTTATTTTTTATTTTAAAGATTTTTCAAATAATATTACACCAAATCGTTCATCTTCATAATAATTAAATCCAATTTCTTTTAACAGATCTACTTTATCAATTTTACAAAAAATCTCAAAGATTTTAGATTTATTATTTTCTAACTCATTTTGAATTGAATATTGAATTAATTCAAAAGCTGCTTTAGGTTCTCCATAAACAATCATCCAAATTTCTTGTTCTGAAGGAAGTTCATAGTCAACAGAGCTGCCAAATTCTATTTTTTGCAAAATAGCATCTTTATTATATATCCATACCCCATGTTCTTCAGTTATATTTTTTAATGGAATAAAAGACCAGCCAACACATATTTCATTTCCAGGACCGATATCAAAGTCTTTATAAAACTCCTTCGCTTCTTCAGCAGTTAATTTTTGTATTTTTGAAGACAGTATACTATTAAAATTAATATCATCAGACTTAGCTTCTACAAGGTCCATACACTTTTTCTGTCTGAATCCGAACTTCCTAGCAAGTGAAATTGATACAACATTCTTTGAACTTGTATCATACTGAGC
>JAHPYZ010000048.1 GCA_019058425.1 Promethearchaeota archaeon | reverse complement strand
TCCTCTAAACCATTCTCTAATAACACTGCATTTATATACTCCCGCATTAACGGAGCAGTCATATATTCTATATTTGTTTTTGATAATCTTTCCTCTACTTCATGGGCGATTTGTCGTGCCAAATGTCGTTCCAGTTCACCTTCATTTACTAAGTACTCCTCAATTTTATTTATCTCAAATGTTTCCTTAGAGTATTTTGAAGTTCTTATCATTAATGTCCTATTTTGTTTGTGTAAGATTTGTTCAATAGATAAAATTCTTTCGATTATTTGCTCACCTAAAAGTGAGATTGAATATCCATTATCTGAGGATTGAATTAGATGACTCTTTTTTAATGTATTTAAATGGAAAGAGAGATTTACAGAAGTAACGTCATTTTCTAAAACCTCTTTTTGAAGCTTAGAAAATGATAATGGAGTAGGAGAATGCTTTAATTTTTTTAAAATGTCAATCCTAACCTTTTGACCAAGTGTTTTTAATTGTTTTTCTAAGATATTTTGGTTTTTGTCGGAATCCAATTTAATTGATAACCCTGTCCTATTTCTTCAATTCTGTTTAACTAAATAATATGATTAACAGTTATATAAGAATTTAGGAACTTTCTTGACTTTCAATCAATTTGGATAATACGTGGGTGATACTAAGACAAAATTCTAAAGATTTAATTTTAAGTTCAAATTTAATCATAAAAAACAACTCAATGGGTTTAGACTCATTATTAGGTCATTAAATATTGGACTCCAACTTAGTTATATTTGAGGTATAAATTAGTCAGATTATAAAATTTACTTTATATAAATAAAATAAAAAGTGAAAATTAATAATGACAAACAAAAATCAGACTACTCAATTAGTTTTAGTCGAGAAAGAAAAGGAGACATTAAAGGAAAGTAGATATCGTTTTTTCCAAATAGATTTCTTAAAAACTGTAATGATCTTTTTAGTTATATTCGATCATGTGGTTTCCTGGGGAGTAAAGAATGAGATAGGTGTTTCACTTTGGGAGAGAATATGTATCCCTGTATTTTTAGTGATTATGGGATTTAATATGGGAGTTTCTTTTCAAAGAAAGGGAGATTTAACATTAAAAGAACTATATTCGTGGAGTTACTTTAAAAGTAAGATTTTAAGGTATATTGTACCATTTCTAGTTTTATATGGCTTTTCTACGTTAATAGGCTTAATTATATATCAGTTTAATATTACTGCAATGTGGTATGGTCAATATTACCCAGAACATGGATTTATCCAGTTATTTACTGGAATTTTACCCTTCTGGGGTCCGGGTAATTGGTTTATACCTGTAATATTCGGATCTATTTTATTATTCCCATTAGTTTATTGGGCTTTTACAAAAAAACCGATTTTGACAATAGTTTTATGCTTCGCTGTTGAAATAGCATTACAATTAACAGTCTTTTTCGTTATTGGCCAAGTAACTTCCTGGGAAGAATCACATCTACTCAGTTTATTTATGACTAGCTTTCCGTTCTATCTTTCTGCGATAGGAATAGGTTTATGGTTATCATTTAATCGAAAACCTTTTTCAAAAAGAAATATATTCATTTGGGTTTTATTTCCGTTAAGTCTTACATATATAATTGCATATCAATTCTTTGCCTTTCGATTCCGGATTGGTGGTGTTTCACTTATTAGAGGAGATTATAATTTCTTAGTGTTTCCATATTCAGCAGTTCTAGTTATCTTAGCAATGATGATAGTACCCAGGAAGTCAGATGGTAAACTTTCACGTGCGATTTCATTAATTAGTAAGTCAACTTATCATATTTTGCTTACTCAGATGTTAGGTTACGGTTTGGTCTCCGCCTTGAGAGGTACGCACTATCTTATTGGTCCAGGATTCACGTTTTTGGAAGCATTATACTTAATTTTTGGGTGGATCATATTTACTTCTTTTGGGATTGTATGGTATAAAATAGATCAAGAAAAAAATTTGAGTAGACGGTTGTTATTTTATGTAAATTTCTTCCTTGTTTATGTAATACTAGTATTTTACATGTATAACTCAATAAGATTTAATCCCCCCTTTCTTGAGTGGGTACCAATGCCGTTTATGTTTATTCTTATTTATGGGTGTGCTTGCTTAATTATTAGTTTTGTCATGAAAAAACCAATTAGATTAACAACTTTAGTTCTCTGGACATCATTTCTTGTATATACTTTCTTTGTTACTATTCTATACGTAGCAATTCTTCCTCCTACAGTGTTTATAATTCCAATGTTATCTATTGCTGCATATCTTAATTTTGTTGTGATTGGTACTGTTTTGGATTACGCCCTAAGGAAATAAATTTTTATCAACTTTTCTTTTTTTTTTACAATTATTTTAATTTGAAGAAATGAAAAATTGGACTCCAATTTAAATTTATAAAAAAAAATAAATATTTTTTTCATTGAGTATTAGTTTTAACAAAAAGTAAAAAGGTAATTTTATGTCATGGAATGAATTAAGAAAAAAAATAAAGATAGGAACAATAGGATTATGGGTAATTTTTGGAATCACCACTATTGTGATGATAGCTCTTATGTTAGGAAATGTTTTTCAACGTGATGAATATTGGATTCCTATGATTCCTTTGGGTACTCTATTTGTATTATCTATTGCTGCTACAAGTGTAGATATTAAGTATGAAAGGAAGTTTAAAATGGGTATTGTTGGAGTATGGACCATTTTTGCATTGACTTTTGTTGTATTTACTGCTCTTATATTAGGAAATGTTTTCTCACCTAGTGAATATTGGATTCCATTGATTCCTATTGGAAGTTTACTAATTTTAGCCATAGTACCCACAATTCTAGAATTTACATCTGGAGATGTAAGATTCTGTCCTAAGTGTGGGAAAATTTTTGCTAAAAGAGGTGGATTCTGCCAAGAATGTGGTACAAGAATTCGTATGACTTGTCCCTCCTGTGGAACTAAAGTAAAAGGAAATCCTAAATTTTGTTTTAAATGTGGATTAAATTTAAGTGAAGAAGAGGAGGTCATTCAAACACCGACATCTCAAATCAAATTTAAGACTGAGGGATATTCAGAGACATGTAGTCAATGTGGAGCCCCAGCTAAACCAGATGCGAAGTATTGTGTATTCTGTGGATTTCAACTGTCTTAACTCCTCTATTAAATACACTTTATATTCATTTTTTTTTAAGAAAAGTAAATTATTACTATTTTATACTTAAGTCTTTGGTTCAAGTAAAGAATAATTCATAATTTTATATCAGGAAAATATTAGACTACCGTTTAATTATATTTCATTATTTACACATCTAGACTATAGTTATTGGAATTGATAAAAAAATGTAAAAAGGAGAACTCCTAATTACAGCTGAAAAGCAGATAACTGAATCATTAGTAATGAAACATGAAAAGAAGTTTTTGGATGATGATCGTGGACATTATTTCCAAGTAGATTTCTTAAAAGCAGTAATGATTTTTTTAGTTATATTTGATCATATGGTTTCTTGGAATATAAAAAGAGATATTGGTGTTGCTTTATGGGAAAGAATCTCTATTCCAGTATTTTTAGTGATAATGGGATTTAATATGGGACAATCATTTCAAAGGAATGGAGCAAATACATTAAGGGAATTGTATTCTTGGAATTATTTTAAAAAGAAAATTATACGCTATATTGTACCGTTTCTTATTTTATATGCGGCCTCGACTTTAATTGGATTAATTTTGTATAATTATGATTTTATAGCAATGTATAATACTCAATATTATCCAGATCATGGGATTATCAACTTATTCACAGGAATAATGGTGTTTTGGGGCCCAGGTAATTGGTTTATACCAGTAATTTTCGGATCTATAATAGTGGTACCACTTCTCTATAAAGCTTTCAAAAAAGAGCCTGGTTTAGCTTTATTTGCATGTTTTGTTATAGAAATAGCAATGCAATCAATAATTTTCTTCTTTATTGGAAATATTACATCTTGGGAGGAAGTTCATATCATTAATGTTTTAATGAACTGTGTCTTAACCTATCTTTCTGGTATTGGTTTGGGTATGTGGCTCTCATTTGACCATAATATAAAATCCAAACGAAATAGAATAATGTGGATTTTATTTCTGATAAGTCTTTATTATATTATCAATTATCAATTTTTTGATTTTAGATTTAGCATAGATGGGATTCCATTAATTAGAGGAGATTATCATTTCTTAGTTTTTCCTTATTCTGCATTTTTATTTATGCTAGCGATGACATTTTTGCCTCAAAAATCAGAATTGCGAATTTCTAAAGCAATTACATTAATTAGTAAATCAACTTATCATATCTTATTAACACAAATTTTAGGTTATGGCTTAATAACCGCTTATTGGGGGACTCATTATGGTATAGATACTGGATTTGGCCCTGATAAAATTTTAGATATGATTATTGCGTGGATTTTGTTTATTTCTTTTGGTATATTGTGGTACAAAATAGATCAGATTAAAGATTTACTCAAACGTATACTATATTATTTCAATTTTTTCATAATATTTTCTTCCCTCTTGTTCTTTACTTTTTGGGGTCAAGCATACTGGATTCCTATACCTCTTTTGATTATTTTACTTTATGCCATTACAGCTTTAGTTGCTAACATTGTGATTAGAAAACCACTCAATACTAAAGTAATATTTTCATGGAGTGCATTTTTAGTAACAACTTATATAGTAATGATTTTACAAGTAGTAGTTGTTCAAACTCATGAATATCCGATATCCTTGTTTTTAATATCTTATTCACTTCTAGCAGCATTTATTGGTACTGCATTATGGTATTCTGAAAAAATCTAGAAGATTATATCATTTTAACAAATTCTAGTTAAACATTATCTAAATAATGGCAATTTTTTTTATTAGCATTTTTCTGAATTTCTTGTATGATTTCCTTAAATTTTTCCTTGTAATATTTCTTTGGGCTTATATCTTGCATTTTTTCATTTTTAATTAGCCATTCCCTTTTTTTGAGTGTCATAACTTTCATAACCTCCTTTTCTTAGATCAAATATTGCTGAAGAGAGTAAAGAAACAGCTCAATTATATCCCTATATTCGTATAGTTTTTGAATTCTATTTAAAAGGAAATGGTATATTTATGAAGTACCTAGTTTTCTTGATACAACTTATATTTAAAATGTAAACGATAAAAACTATTAGAGAGAAATTTTACGATATATTAGTTGGAAACTAGGCTAATTTATTATAAAAAGTGATTTTTTAATAGATCCTACTAATATTTATCTTGCTGAAACTGCAATTCTTTCTATTTCATCCTTGCGTTTTACAGCTCGAGATTCTTGGCTATTACTTGCAGCTAGTATTAACTCTTGTGCCAGATTTTCTTCAAACATCTTAACATTTCCATGTGAACGAGCCCCAATTGCCTGAACGAGGTATTTGATTGCTAAATCAACTCGGCGTTGTGGAGCGATATCGACAGCTGATGCATAGGAAATCCCCCCCATTGCTATCTTTGTCGTTTCTTCTCGAGGTGCAGAGTTACAGATCGCATCTACTAAGACTTGGATTGGATTTTGTTCAGTAAGTAATTCTATTAAGCTGAATGCATTTTGTAAACTCCTCAGAAGTTTACTTTTCTTACCAGAGTGATAGGAACTCTTATGACCTTTAATTTTGCTTCCGATAAAACCTGGAGATAGTAATCTATTGGAAAAACGTTCAATAACTGAAACTTTTGAACTTTTCCAGAATCTTTTATGCTCATGTCTTCCGGCAGAATGAGGTACTATAATAGGTTTTAAATTAATATAATTTTCAAGTGTCATATCCCCAATATTTATGTCGGAAAAGGACCATCTATTAAATAATTTGACTTCTTTTTCTGTTTTGCTCATTATCTCTTACCTCAATGATTATCGTAGTGGTTTCTCCTTCTTTCCTTGAAGTAATGCCTCTAAACTAACACCATTTACCATTACAACCCTATAACGCACTCCGGGAAGATCTCCAATACTTCTTCCTTTAGCTCCGCCGATACCTTCAATAATTACTCTATCATGTTCTTCTATAAAGTTAAGTGCACCATCTCCGGGAAGAAACGCTGTCACACCTTTTCCATTCTTTTTCAATTGAACTCGTACACATTTTCTAATTGCAGAGTTAGGCTGTTTACTTTCTCGACCGACTTTTTGAAGAACAATACCAAGAGCTTGACATGATCCTTCCAATGGATCTACTTTCTTCTTTAATTGAAGTTTTCTTCTCTTATATTTCGTTTTTGACCATCGAAACTTCTTTCGATTAATTTTAAGCTTTCTTGCAGCATATAATCCTTTTGGAGCTATTAATAACACCTTGTTTTTTTAAACTAAAGTAGGAGAAAAAATGATTCTTTAAACTTAAAATTTATGTATATAATGAAAAAATACTACTTTTAATTCGATTATTCTACCCTCAAATCAAGACTTTTAATTGCATTATAACAAATATCGATACACGCATTTAGATTAATACTGGAGCATTTGTCTGGAGTATCTTTTTTTGAATGTATATATTTTGAAACATCCCTTGATGAAAAACAACAAACCTGAAAGTCTTTCTTTTCCGCGTTTTTTGTAAAAGCTCGAAACACTAAATGATCACTACCAACTCCAAAAGCTAAACTAGTTTTCTCTAATGGTATTTTTTGTTGAAGAGCAGATACTTCTAAAATTTCATTTAAATTCTTATTTATTTTCTTTTTTTTTATTAATCCAGTTTCATAAACAATATTAATATATAATCCAACCATATCTATATTGATATTATATGACTTATCCAAATCATAGTCATAATCTAATTCTTCAAAATGCATATTACAATAGTGTTTCGACCCCCAAAGTCCCATTTCTTCTGCTCCACACCATAGAAAAATTACATCTGTCCTTTCAAGAGGATTTTTTTTGATTAATTTCGCTAGTTCTATGAGGATTGCTACACCTGAGGCATTGTCTATTGAACCTATTGAATTATTGGTATTTTTTCTGAAAAAATTAATGAAAACTTCTGTAAGTAGAATAAATCCAATGATTAGGGATAAATTTCTTAAGGACATGTAGGTAACTTCAATTTGAACTGCAGTAAACAAGATTACAATTGACCAAATAGAAAGGATTATGTGTAAAAGAAGAGATGAAAGGAGTGTTAATATCACAGAAACATAAAATGGTTTGATCATTTTGTTTGGGAAATTTGAAGAAACTGAATCGTGATGAGCTGAAAATATGATTACAGGTCTTTTTGGATATAAATCTTTTGCTTGAATGGTGGTTATGATATTTTTTGACTCTTTTTTCTTTCCTATAAATATAAATCTCGTGTAATCAAAAGCAACTTTTCCTCCTAAAATTAATATGATGAAGAAGAGCCCATATATAGGGAGAATTATCCATGTAAAAAGTGGGTATAATAATAGTATTTCATTAATTGTAAACACAATAAAAATCCAAAGAAAAATCAATTTTCTTAGTTTAGTGGATGTTTTAGTCCATTCAAAGGGTTCTTCTCTAACATCAAGATTCTCTTTATCTAACTCTTTTCTGATATAGTTTATAGTTTTTGTCTCACCATTGGTTGCAGCATGACGTGCAAATCCTAGCGATTTGACATGGTTGATAGCAGCATTTTCATCATACAATTTCAATTTAGATATAATAATCACTATAAATGGTTAATTGATGATTAAATCAATATACTATATTGTGTTATAAAAATCAGATATTCTTAGTGTTGATTATTACATTATCAACTTCGAAATACCTCAACACCAATTCTTTGATTTTTCTTATCATAGAACCATCTTTACCAATTGCTTTTCCACGATCTTGAGGTCGCACAGTTATGATTACGGTCTTTTTTTGAGTTCTACTCTCTTTAATTTCGATATTTTGAACTATAATAGAATTTTTTGTTGTTTGAAGAATATTTTGAATGAATTTATTGAGGTTCTCAGAAAAAGCAATAACATCTATCTTTTTTTGGAGTTTTGATTTTAAATCTTTAACATGTTCCCCCGCTTTTCCTATAGCTTTACCAACATCTTCTTCTTTAACTAAAAAAATTATAATTTCAGATCTATTCTCAGGTGATTTAAAAATCAGACAGTCTTTTATAATAGCTCCAGAAATGTTATTAAATAGCGAAATAAGTTCCATTGCTTCCCGATCAATTTTAATATTCTTTTTTAACATGTAAAATCTTAATATTCTTTGTTAATATTATTTATTTTTCAAAGTGATCAAATCTGAATCTCCAAAATCAATGATACCAATAATAGAAATCATGTAAGGTTTAGCACAAGCCAAGCCCAAATCCCAGCTTGAACCTTTATATTTATAGATAAAGATTTGATTGCTTAGTAGAGAATTATAATGATTTAATTGACTCATCAATTCTGCAGGGCAATTTTCACTGACAATTAGCATTTTGAAGAGATTTTCCCTTTTTAATTTCTTTAAAACTTGATTTTTACCATAGATTATTTTACCAGTTTTATAAACAACCTTGAGATTGGTGTCAACATCAAATTCCTTAGTTTTTTTCCTACTTAGATCGACTTTCTCTGCTATAGTTTTATCTTTTCTCTTTGCCATTGTATCTTCAATCAGTAACTATATAATAAGTAATAAGAATAATACTTTTTTAATTATTAATTTTTTTTTTGAAATATTAAGGTAATTTTATCCTATTTAAAATTTTTAGTTAAGTAAATCATTTATTCTTCTTTTTCAATATATCTAGATTAGCATCAAGATCAAACATTACAGCTACACGCCCCGAACCAATAGGTGATATTTGCCCAACAATAACATTTTCAGGGATTCCAAGTAATCGTTCTTCCTCTCCATAAAGACCTGCATCGAGGAGCTGGTTAACAGTAACTTCAAAGGCAGCTCTAGCGAATACACTTGATTTTGAACCAGAAATTCCATGCCGTCCAATGGATTGAATTGAACCTGAATAGCACATTAGATCAGCTAAAATTAAAAGATGTCTTAAATCTACATCTAATCCTTGTTGTTCTAAGACTTTTTGAGATTCTAATATAATCATTTGACGAGCTGCTTCTACACCATATAACTTTTCGATTTCGTGTATATGATTTGAGACTGTTCTCGTTATGTCTACTCCTTCAATTTGAATAACTCCTTGCATATTAGTACCTTCTGTTTTAATTATCCATTCTTTAGCATCATCTGAAGGAGTTAAAAGCCCTCTCTTAACTCCTCTAATCCCTTTTACAACTTTTTTAAGAATTTTTTCTCTTAATTTTTGTAAACTCTGTAAATCTTCTATTCCCGGATCAATAATTATAGAATTTCCCTCACGTTTGATAGTTCCTTTCTTTTTATAGCGTTTTAAAATTTCAGGAATTTCATTAATTTCAATTCCTTTTTTCTCACAAATTTCTGGAATTAAATTTATTACAATATTCCAATTTACAAAATCTAAATCAACATCATGAGTTATTTGTTCTATTCTTATTTGTTCTATACGATTATGAACATCAATTGCTTTTTCTTCACTTTCACTATAAGGATTCTCAAGGTAAATAGTCATCTGTGGAGTACTAGGAAAACGTCTCGCGTCAACTATCTCGATAAGCCTAGGTAATCCTTGGGTTACAGAGAATTCCTCTACACCTGCGTAATGAAATGTCCGTAATGTCATTTGAGTACCAGGTTCACCAATTGATTGCGCAGCAACGGTACCTACTGGTTCTGAAGTTTCCACAAGAGCATTAGTAAAATTGATATAGATTTTGTTTAATAAATATTCAAGTTGTTCCTCTTCTAAATTCTCACCAATCAATCTTTTCCTAATTTTATCGATTAAATCTTCGGGAATACCATCTTGCTTTAGATCATTTAATTTCTCTTCTAAATGTTCTGGATTAACTTTTACCATAATTAAATCCCTTCTTATTTTATTATCCTATTCTTTCTTCTTTCCATTCCAAATATGCTTTAGTTTCTTTCGCTCTCCAAATTGCCTTTTTACCTGTTTCTTCTTCAAATTGTAGCATTAAAGATTCATTGTCATTAGGTTTTTTCTCTTGTTGTGTTTTTTCTATTGGTTTTTTAGGTTCCTTTTCGGTAACCTTTTTTGCTTTAGCTGCCGGGGATTTCCGTGTAGAACCTTTTTTAATCTCTTTTCTTACTTCTTCAACGTCCAAGGCTTTAGCTTTTAATAGTAAAACCTCCAAATTTACCGCAGCACCATGATCAGTATGCATAGCATCTATACCATCATCCCCAAAGCGGAATTGAATAATATTTTTATCAGAATTTCTGACTGTGCCATCATTTTCAACGACCATATCTTGTAACGCATTTACTAACCTACGTTGCATATACCCAGATGTAGATGTTCTTACTGCTGTATCTACCAATCCTTCTCTTCCTCCCATTGCGTGAAAGAAAAATTCGACCGGCTTTAATCCATTTCTATAGGAAGAAGAAACAAAACCTCTAGATTTAGGTGTTAAATCATTAACCTTAAAATGAGGTAAAGTCCTCATACTGTAACCTCGATTAATTCTTTCACCTCTAATTGCTTGTTGGCCTACGAGCGCAGACATCTGCCCTAAATTTAGTATATTTCCACGAGCACCACTTTTAGTCATAATAACAGAATGAGCTTCATCTCCAATGAACTCCGCGGCGGTTTCATTTCCTTTATTTCTGGCTTCTGCTAATACTTGTCGAATTCTTAATTCTAATGTTTCTCTCATTGAACGCCCAGGGGCTCTTCTAAGGATTTTTGTGTCATTTTCATAGAATGCTTTAATTAATTTCTCAGATTCGGCGTTTGCATCATCTAATATCTTTTCAATTTCTTCATATGCATGTCCATGAACATATACTTCATCCAAACCCATTGTGATTCCATTTTTCCGAATAACATATAAGAGCATTTTGGTTGCGCTATCTAAAAATTGTCTTCCGAGTGCGTTTCCATGATCCTTTATAATACGTTGCAAGATGCTATTTGATTGCATGGCACCAAAAGAATTTTCGTCAATAGTCCCAGTTATCAGTCTTCCATTTTTAATTACAACATATGCATCGAATTGGCAATTTTCCTCTTCACAAACTTCACATTTTTTACAAAATTTGGATTTTACTTTAATATTTAGATCATTTGGAAATAGTGAACTAAAAATGTCTTTTCCAGAATACATTGGTTCTGGATCATTAGTTATTGGAGTAAGTTGATCTAAACTAAAATCAGGATTATTTTTATAAACATCTCCAAAATACAATAATATTAGCGTATCCTTCTTATTATATAATGAATCTTTGCTAGTAAATTGAAATACACTTGAAATAAAATCTTGAATTCCACCTAATATAGGTCCACCAAACCTAGGTGAAAGTATATGATTTTGAACTTTAAGAAGTAATTCTGCCTCCGTACGCGCTTCTTCACTTTGGGGCACATGTAAATTCATTTCATCTCCATCAAAATCAGCGTTATATGGAGGACAAACAGTTAAGTTTAATCGAAAAGTCCTTCCTCTCATAATTTTTACTTCATGAGCCATTATACTCATTCTATGAAGCGATGGTTGGCGATTAAACAATACTAAATCTCCATCATTTAGATGTCGTTCAATTGTAAAACCTGGTGCTAACATGTCAGCAATAATTTTACGGTTTTTAACATAACGTAAATCTATCCTTCTTCGATCGTTACGTATGATATAGTTTGCACCTGGATGTCTAAAAGGTCCATTTAAGACCATTTGTTTCATCTCTTCAATATTCCAATCATTAACATTCGTAGGAATTGTTAAAATTTTCGCAATTTCTATTGGAACACCTACATCGTTGATGCTAATATATGGATTAGGAGAAATTACACTACGGGCAGAAAAATCAACTCGTTTACCACTTAAATTACTTCTAAATCTACCCTCCTTACCCTTTAACCTTTGAGTTAATGTTCTAAGAGCTCTTCCTGAACGATGTCTAGCAGGAGGTATACCGGAAACTTGATTATCAAAATATGTTGTAATGTGGTATTGTAATAATTCCCAAAGATCTTCGACTATTAAATGAGGCGCTCCCGCGTCAATATTTTCTCGTAATCTTTGGTTAATTCGGATAACATCGACGAGCTTATGAGTTAAATCATCTTCAGATCGAATTCCACTATCTAGTGTGATTGACGGTCTTGCACAAACAGGAGGAATTGGTAATACTGTAAAGATAACCCATTCAAGTCTAGCGTTTTCTGGAGAAATACCGAGTATTCTTAGATCTACATCACCAATTTTCTTTAAGCGTTCCAGTATTTCAATAGGTGTTATTCTTCGCGAACCTTTTCCTTCTTCCTCTTCATAAAAAGTAGTTGGTTTCTCTATAACTATTTTTTTCTTTGTTGCTCCGCAATATGGGCATGTTTTTGACTTTCTGGCTCTTTTAAATACAATTTTAGCAGCATCTTCATCACCCTCAAAAAATATTTTTCTATGAGTTGATTGCTCTTGTCGAAATTTCTCTTTTTCATCTTCGGTGAGCATTAACTTGCTACAATCAGGACAAATACTCCGTAAGACTTTTAAAACCTTTTTTGCATAACCTACGTGAATTACTGGGCGTGCTAATTCGATATGACCAAAGTGACCCATACAATTACTTACTAAATTACCACAAGTTTGACATCGTTGTCCTGGTTCAATAGTACCTAATCTTTGGTCCATAAGACCACTTGGTATCGGGAGTCCGTCTTCATCATATGTATCAGCTGTGATTATACGAGCTGCTGACATCTTACGAATTTCATTAGGACTTAGAAGCCCAAACTTGATTTTTTCAATCATTTTAGTTCTTGAAAATGTATAACTCATACAAAAAATACCTCCAAAAATATAACATTATTCATAAAACTTGAAGAAGAAGTGAAACTCATGGGAGAAAACATCCTCTATAACAGTAATATAATGCTAATCTTAAAAAATGAGAATACGAGTCTTCCACTGTAAGTAAATAAAGATAACAAATATTAAAAATTTTTCTGTTTTGGGCAATTCTAAATTTCAAATAGATAAATTTACTCTTTTCTCGTATTTTTTTACAGAACTAATTCATCTTTATCTTGTTTTTAGAAGAGTTTAATTTAATGCTATATTTAACTAACCATAAATGAAGTTAATTGACTTTTTTCGAAGTAGAATAATCATATTTCTTATTCAAATATTACTTCTAAGCCTTTTTATCTATGGTTTAGGTTATGATTTTCATGTTGATTTTGATGATGATATATTGAAAGAAGAGGAAATGATTATTCAATTTTTAGCGAACTATGTTTTATTCAATAACTTAACAGATTTATGTTTTATCTATATAAGTTGGATATTGATATCATTAATACCTATATTCATATATATTAATTTCAAAAAAGCTTATTCTATGAATTTAATGACATTTTTCTTTCCAAATTTCTTTTTATATGTATTTTTAGGAAGACATTCACCAGATTATTTTAATTCGAATTTTCAATTTCATTTTTTACATACAATTTTACTTGGAATTGTTATTGTTAGTTTTTCAATTGGAATCTCTTTAGTTTTAAAAAAAATTACTAAAGATAAATTAAAGACTAAAATCGAAGATCTATCCACTATAGCTAGTTTAACACACTCAACGTGTCCAAAGTGTGGAACAAAATTTGATTCTATCCCTAGATTTTGTTATAAATGTAACACAGATTTATCTATAAAGATTGAGAAAAAGAATGTAAATGAAAGATAATAGAGACTCATTAGAGCGATTGTTTAATCCAAAAAATGTTGTAATTTATGAAGTAACTCAAAGAATTTCTTTTTTTGTAGAGGGATTTATAAGACAAGGTTTTGATTTAGATAAATTGTTTTTAATTTCAAAAAAAGATAATGAAATTCTAGGTATAAAATGTCATGATACTATTGAGGAATTTCCAGAAGATACAATTGATCTTTTAATTTTATCAATAAGAAGAAAATTACTTTTAGAATCTTTAGAATACATTTTATCAAAAAAACAGGTAAGATTTATTCATATTTTTACTGCTGGAACGGGAGAATTTGACGATTTAGGGGTTCAAATTGAGCGAAATTTAAAAAATATTTTAGATAATCATAAGCACACAAGAGCAATAGGACCTAATTGTATGGGTTTATATTGTCCACGTGGAAAAACAGCATATTATTCATCATTTCCAGTTGAACGAGGAAATATAGGTCTTGTTTTTCAATCAGGCGATTTACATTCGAAAATGATAAAGTTTGGTTCAAGAAGATATAATCTTAGATTTTCTGTTGGAGTAAGTATTGGCAATTGCATAGATATTCAAATTTCGGAAATTCTAAATTATCTCAATCAAGATAATGAAACGGATATAATTTGTGTATATTTCGAAGGGATATCACCCCTCCATAAAAATGAGGGTAAAATTTTATTCAATGTAATGAAACAAATGGAAAAACCAGTATTATTTATGAGAGGTGGAAAAACTACTAGAGGACAATCAGCTGTTTTAACACATACGGGAGCATTAGCTACTAGAAACAATATTTGGAACTCAATATTCAAGCAATCCCCCTTAATTGAGGTCCCATCTTCTTTAGATGAATTGATAGATTATACTTATCTTTTTTCTCATTATATTACGCGATTTAAAAATAAGGCTAGTATTTATTATCCAAAAAATAAGCGTGCGTTAGTAATACAATGGTCTGGAGGATTTGGAATTTTAGCTACAGACACATTAACAGAGTTAGGAATTGAATTACCTTATTTTGAAGGAGAAAATTTAAAAAGACTAAGAGAAATATTCCCTGTAAAAATTGGAAGTTTATCAAATCCTTTTGATCTACCTTGGATAACTCATCGAAAAGAGTTTTTGAATTTAACTAAAGCTGCATTTGATGAAAACATAGATTTGGTAATAGTAGAAACTGATGCTTGGAGAAATAGGCAGAATGAACGCTTTAAAAATTATTATAGTAACATAGTTGAATTAAGAGATTATGTCGAATTGAAGGGAAAGATTTTTATAATAATTTTACACCAATATCCAAGCGAATCTCAAACAGCTTATAATGAGATGTTAAGGAAAGACAATTTTATTGTTTATCCTACAATTGAAACTGCTGCTAAAGCCTTTTTAAAATTGTATGAATTTGGCAAGAAATTAGATAAAAAAAATGAGGAAGATTACAAGTTTTTATCATAATTTATTTTCAAAATTAAAGATTTTATAATACAAAACAATTTATGTGTCTATTAATTTATTTGTTCAATGATAGGAGAACTCATAGCAATTTTTGCTGTGCTAACTTTTGTAGGCTCTAATGTAATGTATCGCAAAACTGAGCACGAAGTAACTCCAACTTTTATCAATTTCTTTAGAACAGGGATAGGTACTTTATCATTCATTTTAATTGTTCTACTTTTGAATAGAATAAACCTCTTATTTATAATACCATGGGAATTATGGTTATTATTAATTTTGAGTTTTGTATTTGGGCAAGTAATTGGAGATACTGCCTATTTTATTGCTCAAAAAGAGCTTGGAACTACTATTACTCTAGCAATTTCTATGACATTTCCCCTTTTTACCTTTATTTTATCTCTAATCTTTTTTCGAGAGCCATTTAAACTCAATTTGGTATTTTCACTATTTCTCATTGGAGCTGGAGTAATTACTATAAGTAAATCAAAAATAAAAAAAGACAATATAATAAAAGAAAAGAAGACAGAGATTCAAGGTTCTATAAAGGCTAGAATTCAAGAAATATTCAAAAGCGATTTTATAAAGCCAATAGGTTTTTGTTTTACTGCTGCAATTGGATGGGCTATTGGTGCCGTGTTAATTCAATTCGCAACAGTTCAAATAGATCAAATCATTCAAATAGAAGTTCTAAGTTCTATTATAGGAAATGCTATAAGATTTCCTTTTGCTTTACTGATTCTGGGTTCAATGGTATTGAGAGAAAATTATTTCAAAAATGATAATGATAATTCGCTTAAACATAAGAAATCCCTCCGTTCATGGATTATATTATTAATTGCTTCAATAATAGGGACTTCACTAGGTGCTTATCTGTATACTGAATCTGTACATATAGCGGGAGCCAATGTTGTAGCGTTAATCGCCAGTGCTAGCCCTTTATTTGCACTTCCTCTAACCTATTTTATAAACAAAGAAAGAATTACAAAATGGGGCTTTTTAGGAGTAATTTTAACTATTTCAGGAGTTATAATTATCCTATTTTAAATCCGTGGTTAATTGAATTACTATAATTTTATAATAAAAATTATTATAGCAATCGATTATAATCTAATTTGTTTTTCTTTAATATCTTAAGAACAAGTTCTTTGAAAATTAGTTCAATATTATAATTTTCCTTTGAAGAAGTTTGGTAGAAATCATTTTCTTTATGTCTTTCCATGAATCGTTTAATTGCTAATTCCTCTACTTTCGTTTTTTCATCAGCAGTTTTAACAAGATCGCTTTTTGTTCCTATACACATCCGAGGTGTCAGACCTTGATTATATTCTCCAAGTTTTTCATACCACCAATCCAATCTCAATAAAGTCTGAATATTAACTAAATCAAAAACCATAAATATTCCATTAGCACCATTAATATAATACGGAAATAGTTTTTTGAATTGTTCACGTCCTCCAAAATCCCATATACTTAATCGAACGAATGATTCATCATCATTAACTATGACAGGAATATCTTTTGTATAGAATTCAATCCCTAATGTTTCTTTTGTATTCAGGTCGAACATGTTAAAACATAATCTCCTAGCGATACATGTTTTACCAACTCTTTCTTCACCTAGAATGCAAATCTTGAAAATATATATTGGTTTTTCGCTTTCACTCATCTCAGAGAGGGGTTTTATTTGGCTTTTCATTAGGATAAGGATATATTTTTTATTCTAAAAATCTAGATCTAATAATTAAAAGTAAAAACTTGGATTTATAAGTTTTGAAGATATAAATATAAATCAGTGTTAAATTAGTTTTGAACAAAAATGATTTATTACTAAGCAGACTATGTGGTATTATTAGGAAATCCCTTTAGATTCATGCTTCCCTTAGTGCTAATTTCTACATAAGACGGTTGCACATGTTGCCAAGATCCATCATTTATTATTTCAACCTTTAAATTGTTTATAATTCCATAAGAGATTCCACTGTGATGGGTATGGCCATATATTACACGGTTTACTTTTGAGAAATCATAATCCTTTTCTTCTAAAAATTCTTTAATTTTATCAAAATATGAATTAGGATTACTTGCCCGCTCCCATCTCTTCATAATACGCATATTAAGTTTAATTATATTAAATTCTACGTAACTTAACCCTTGAAAAGAAGATTCTATCTCCTTTATTGTCTTATTTTTTAATATAGCTAACTCTAGTTTCATCTGTTTAAATGTAATTGGCTTTATTTTTCTTCCTTCCTTAACAACCTTATTCCAAAAGTAATCGTAGGTTTCTTTTAACGCGAAATTATTATTAGAAATTAATGATTTCCATATCTGTCCAACAAAAAATCGATACATATCACCATCAAATTGATAACCATGCGTCATAAAACAGCAATAATCACTATCTAAATCAAGAGCTTTAATTTCAATTTTTTTATCTGGATTTGTTTCAATTTGATCTCGAGAATCGTATAATAAAAGAACATCCTCATTATTCCACTTTTTTATTAATAGATATTGACAGTAAAGTTCATTATCAAATAATTCACTGAAATTGCTGTTTCCAAATTTTTTTAAAAACTTATTTTTTCGACGTTTAAACTTTTCATCATAATTTCCAATAACAGGAATTTCATGATTCCCAATTACAAAAATCAGATTAGTCAACTTCTTAATATTAAGTAAAAGTGTAAAAATTTCCTGGATTTTTTCTCTTTTTAAAAGAGTTTTTGGAACGTCCATACATAAATCAATAAAATCACCTAATATAATAAGAGCTTGTAATTCTGTCCCAAATTTTCCATCAATTATTTCTTTTAAAAATTGAGTAAATAAATCAATTTCACAATCTAAAGAACCTAAATGGACATCTGAAGTTATTAAAATTATTGGTTTATTTTCACTCATTTTCCTCGGCTTCGGTTTCGCATAAATTATCGTGATCTAATTAAATTAATATATAGCAGTATTAATAAGGAAATTGCTTTAACTTTAAATTAATGTGAGAAAATATTATATTTAAGAAAAAATAATTTTTAAAAATTAAAAATTACTCTCAAAAGTATTGCTATGTAAATATTATTAACTATTTATAGTCCAATCTTTTATCTTCCATATTATATACAACTAATTGGTTGATAATTTTCACTCAAATATAACAAAGTTTTATAATACTTCTAGACAATTGCATCATTTGAATTCATAAATTGATCAAATCCCATATAGTGAATTCACTAGTAAAAAATTTATGAAGTTTTTTTAACAATTTTTTTTGTCGACCATATTTGATTGATCAGATTTATCGGATTAATGATGATCAAACAACACATTTAAATATAAGAAATACTAATTAAAATTTAACTACACTTTAAAAAAAAGAATAAAAAATAATATAAATTAGTGGAGGAATAAAAAATGGCCGCATTTGCATGGAGTCCATTACGGGCTCTAATGAAGAAAGCTGGAGCTGAAATCGTAAGTCGTGCCGCAGTTGATAAATTAATGGATTATTTAGAAGAATATGCTAAAGGTTTAACTGGCTGCGCGCTTGATATTGCCAAACACTCCGGCAGAAAGAAAGTCACTGCTGCAGATATGAAAATCGCTATTGGTTTAGTATAAATCAGTAGTTTTTTCGATTTTAATATTTCCAGCAATCTTTTTATTTTTTTTTTAAACTTTACCTATAAGAATTACTGTTAGCTTTAAATATTATTTTAACAGATTAGATACATATTATATCTTTTTAATTACGGAGTAGATCAAAAATGTTCCTAGATAAATTTAAAGAATCACCCAAAGATAAACTTGTTATTTTAATAACAATATTTGGTTTAGCAATAGTTTTATTAACATAT
Source organism: Promethearchaeota archaeon (assembly GCA_019058425.1). Lineage (GTDB taxonomy): Archaea > Asgardarchaeota > Lokiarchaeia > Sigyniarchaeales > SOKP01 > Loki-b32. The sequence continues at coordinate 17,359 of JAHPYZ010000048.1, read as the reverse complement.
GTACTAATTTTCATACCTATTGAGGTGGCAGTTCCAACTTATGGAATTCTAGATTATGAATTTGCCTGGACTCCTGAAAGAGTGGAAACCATCTTTTCAGTATGGGGTGTCGATGGTATAACTAGACAAACTTCTGCAATATATTGGGATTTTTTGTATATTGTTGGATATGTCTCTTTAGCTCTTGGGTTGATATTACTTGTACTTAGGAGATCAGAAGGCTCAATCCATAAAATTGGATTATATTTTACTATAACACCTTTTCTGACGGGGATTTTTGATGTAATTGAGAACATTAATTTACTTATAATGCTTGCTAATCCTATATCTCTCTCTCCATTTAATCCCATTTTAGCATCTTTGTTTGCATTAATTAAGTTCAGTGTTTTATTTGCAGCAATAGCATATTTTGTGGTAGCCTTACTCATGATAATTATTCATAAATTCAAAAAACACGAGAATAAATAATCTACTTTTTTCAAATTATTACTAAATCTGCTTACTTTCTTTTTTTAAATTTGTTCCAAATTCTATGCAATATATGGTATCAAATATATTTTGTACCAAATGTGGAAGTGCAATGTTAAATAATGACATATTACGCTCAGATGGTGGAAAATTAACTCAATATCAATGCTCTCAATGCGGAAATTGTTTTGAATCTGGATTTCGTTATAATAGGTTGACTAAACAGTTTGTAAAGTATGTAAGATTTAACACATAGCGATATCAATAATTAAAAAGAAAACTTAGTCCCAATACCCACACAGGGTTGTCTTTGAACGTCTCGTTTTTTTCACGTTCAATTCATTCTCATTTGGGATTTGTTAGGTATTTATCAATTAGGAATATGAGTGCACTTACAGCAGGTCTGTCTGTTTTATCTCTTCCAATATATTTCCAGATAATTTCACCATTTCTATGGATAAGAAATTTGCTTGGTATCGCTTGTTTTATTTTTAATTTACCCCAACCTTCAGCGAACCAATAGACGTTATAATCTTTTGCTATTTTCCCCCCACGATCTGAGATCATATCTACGGGAAAATTATTTGTTTCTCTATACTTCTTTAATAATCCTGGTGTATCAGTTGATATTGAAATAATTTTTATATTTCGTTCTTCTAATTCGTCAATGTGATCTGTTATATGCTCGAGATGTTCCTTTCAATAGTTTCACCATGTACCCCTAAAGAAATCTATCAAAATTCCATTATATTCCCTCAAAAGATTTGATAAATTAATTGGATTTCCATATATATCAATAGTATTTATCGGAGGAGCTTTACTATTGAGCCCTAATCCTCTTGGTCTAGGGGTACTTTCGTTGTTTAAGCTCATTATTTTCTTTACCTTAAATTCAATTCCACTGCAAACTTTTTTGTACCTATAAACAAAATTAGAAGTTTTAAACATTTGTGATTCGAAAATACTTAATTGATTATTGAAGAATAGTAATTTTGAATTTTAAAAAAAAATAAAAAGAAGTTGTATCCCAAAACCCTCACAAGGTTGTCCCTGAGTATCTCATTTTTCTTATACTCAAATCATTCTTATTTGGGATATGTAATTTTAGAATCTATTATTTCCTTCATCATTTCAATTGATGGTCTATCGGTCTTATCTTTCCCTATATATTTCCATATAATTTCTCTATTCTTATTTATAAGGAATTTACTTGGGACCGCTTGTTTTATTTTGTAATCTTTTCCTCCACCAGGAGCAAACCAATAAACACCATATTCCTTAGCAATTTTTGCCCCTCTATCAGATATCATATCAACATTAAACTCATTTTCTTCTTTAAACTTCCTCAGAAGTCTAACACTATCACTGGCAATGGTAATTAGTTTAATTTTTCGATTTTCAAATTCAGAAATATGCTCGGTTAATAGTTTTAAGTGTTTTTTACAGTGGTTTCACCAATTACCCCGAAAAAAGTCAATTAAAACTCCATCGTGTTCTTGAAGCAAATCCTTTAGATTTATTGGATTTTCATAAATATCTATCGTGTCTATTAATGGGGCAAGGGTATTTAATTGAATTCCCTTTGGCCTTAGAGGTTCTCCATTGTTAATTCCCGTGATGTAACACACCTTTTTCTTTCTAAAAATTATACAAATATAATATAAAATTAAATTTAGAAATTTTAAAAAAGGAGTAAAGCTGAAAATTTAAACTTTATTTAAATGCATAGCTTAATTTTAAAATACTTTTTAATATCCTTAGCTTGAATACTTTTCGAAAAGAATTTCTGTCATAACATTGAAAGCCTTTTCTACATTCTCTCCAGTTTTAGAAGATAATTCTACAAAAGAAGCAAGATTATATTTTTTTGCTGCTAAAATTCCTTCATCCCGAGTAACAGCTCTGAATTCATCTAAGTCTACTTTCGAACCAATTAACATTATTGGTATGTCACCCGCATGCTCTCTGATTACTTGTGTCCAATCTGGTAAATGATCTAACGATGTTTGATTAGTGATGTCATATAAGAAAAATGCTCCATTTGCACCTTTACTATACTGAGAGAGAAGAAATCGAAATCGTTCCTCACCGCCAAAATCCCAAATTTGTAATTTGACCTTTTTATCTCTGAAACCTGTAGTTTTAGAATAAAAATCTACACCAATAGTAAGTTTTAAATCCTCCATAAAGAATCCTGAGATATATCTCATAGTAAGAGACGTTTTCCCAACAGATGCATCTCCTAGCATCATAATTTTAAAAGTGTAGTCATAATTGGTCATAATTTACGATGATTCGGATATTTTGAAGTTTCTCCTCGATTATTAATAATTAAATTTGAAATTATTATAGTAATAGACCTAATATTAATTAATTTTTGTCTAATTTATATTTAATACTTTCTCCGATAGAAAACATCATATTAATAATATAAGAATATTGAATACAGAATGAGCAATTGAACATGGAATAAGTGAGAAATCAAAATAGACGAAAATAAGAGACAGGATAATGCTAAATGTGAAAAAATAACCAAAGAAAGTAATAATAGTAGTCAATGGTACTAAAAATGGTGGTACATGGTATAATGTAAAAAAAATTGATGAAATAATGATTGAGTAAGCTAATTTCAATTTTGTTTTCATTTTTTGAATTAGAAATCCTCTGAAAAAAGATTCTTCGCAAGGACCAATAATAATTACTTGTAGGATTATTAGGATCATTAGTTGTATATTATTAGGTTGAATAGGAGAGGTACTAATACCTCCTGCTTCCCCAGCTTCGACAAACTCATTCCCAAAAATATTACGAACTATTAAATCTCGGAAGAAAAGAATGATATAATTACCGAAAAAAAAGAAAACAATTCCAAAACTTAAACCTGATATTACTTTAAGAAAAATATCTTTATTTTTTTGAAATCCCATCTCTTTGATTATATCTTTAAAAGTTTTGTTTTCCAATTTACTAGATATTAAAGCAGGAATAATGACAAACAAAACTTCAAAAAATGTTAATCCAATTAATATCCAAGGATTTTCTCCTATCTGTATTACCATTTTTATTAAAATAATATTTTGAATTAGTAGTTATAAATCAAAAATTTAAATATCTCATTATTATTATTATGATTTCTATTATTTGTACTTTTAATGACAATTAGGGATAAAATGACAAAATCGGAATTAAAAAAATCTAAAATGTATTCTCATGATAAAGACATATCAATTACTCCTGGACTTACAAAAGAACAGCTTTTGTTAAAGGATCTTAAGAATATTGCAGAAGAATATTTAGAGCTTGAAAGACTAAAGAATAATTTTGTTAACATAATTGAGAAAAACATTGTTCACATAGATTTTTCAGAATTCATAGATTTTCCTAGATTTTTTATTAAAGAAGAATTTTTAAAAAAAAAAATAGTTTCTGCTAATATTAGAGGATTAAATGTTGTTAGTGTTGATGGGAGTTCAGTTACAAAGAAATATATGAATGTAGATTTTTCATTTTTAAAAAGTATTGCTGTAAAATATTATTTCCAGAAAAACAGTGCTGCTAAAATCGATTATTATCCCGATTTAAGTGGATTCAATAATTATTTTGTACAAGCAAATTTCCTTAATCTGGATGAAACTGCTGTAGAAACTAAAGTATCAATTGATATGAATTTTATGGAGATCAACCTACTAAATAATTTGATAAGAAAAAGTTCTGGAATTGATATGATTATAATTGACGGATCAATTGTCATCATGCCAATAAACTTATTGTTCTCCAAAGATCCTGAGATTTCACGAAAGTATGATATGCTTTTGAAAGAATATCATAATTTATATTCATATTGTAAAGAAAATGGGATATTGTTAATTGGTTCAATTAAAGATACAAGAACTTCTGCATTATCACATCTTTTAAGAGATTCTATTCAATTATTAAGACCCAGTTATTCAAAATTAACTGATTTTGTTAAAATTAATTATCGAAAAGTGATGGATTATTTCTCAGATCTCGACTTATTTAATCGTGTATTAAAGAAGTCTGAAAGATCTTGTATTTTCAATTGTAAGAGAGAAATTGATAAAATCAGAGATACTGGAATTAAAAAAGAAATCCCTTACTATTTTCCTCTTTCTTTTTATGCTTTCTATTTAAAAACTACTCATTTTGATACTCCTTGTAGAATAGAATTCTTCATGGATGAAAAACACTCCTTTAAAAAAGCATCAGAAAAAGCAGATTTAATTACATCCATCCTATTACCAATTTCAAGCTTAAATGAACATTATGGTTTACCAATCCCTCAAATAGAAGCTCATAGGAGAGCAGTTTTTAAACCAAAGGAAGTTGACTTACTCCTAAATAATTTAACAAGAACTTTAAATACTCACGGTGTTTCATTAATAGAAAAAAGAAGAAATCGAAGACCTTTTTAATTAGTTTTAAATGAAAGTTTATTTAGAAGAATATCTTCAAAGAAGATATGGCGTTTTTCTACGATTTCATTTACATAACCTAAATCACTAATTATTTTGTTTAATTCGCGTAAATCAGTTCTACTGGATGTAATGCAATAAATAATATGGGGCTTTTTAAAACTAAGGTAATTTTTCGCATGTTTAAGAAACCTTATTAAAACTTCATATCCTTTTAACCCTCCATTCCAACTATAATCTATTTTTTTCTTGTTATTACTTTGATTTATTAATTCTGAGGATGGTAAGTAAGGGGGATTAAAAATAATAATATTAAAAGAATTTTTCAGGCTTTCTGGAAAGGAGATAAACAAATCCGAGCGTATAAAAGTTATTTCTTCATTAATCTGATTCTTTTCTTCATTTTCTTTAGCACAAGCTATTGCTTCTTCTAAAATATCAGAGGCATATATTATTGGATTAAAATTTGAATATTGTTTTTTAAGTAATTGCAAAAAAATTGCAATTATCCCAGTTCCAGTACCTAAATCTAAAATGTATTCAATCTCATTATGATTTATACAATCAAAATATTTTTCATCAATTTTTTGCTTGAAGTAGTCAATTAATAGATAAGTATCGTCAGAAGGAGAATAGACATTATCATAATCACAGCTAATCATATAGTCGGATTTGAAAGGAATGAGTATCACTTTTTCTTAATTTTTATTTAAAAGTAAAATAGTTTGCAAATCTCAATGAACTCATCGATATTAAAGTTAAAAACCTTTTTATTCTCTAAGTTATTTCCTCCTAAAATTTTGAGAATTTTTTCTCTTGAATATTGGATATTATTATGGTTTTTTAAAAAAAAACCTATAGCATTTACAATATTTTTATTTTTATATGGCATTATCCCCGCAATAAACTTTAAAAAAAACTTTATTGAATCGTCATCTGAGAGGAATGGATTAAGATTTTCTCTAGGAACAATTTTGATGAGTGATAATGCGATTTTCGGAATAGGGTAAAAGCTATTATTTGAAATTTCTGATTTTAGAACAGTTTTCATGAATGCATTAATTCCGATACTGATCCGCGAGTAATCTTTGTATTTTCCTGAAAGAAACATTCGATTTGCTATACTTTTTTCGATAATCAATATTCCTACAGGTATTGAAGTATTAAAGAATATTTTATCTATTAATGGTCCTGTTATGGTATAGGGAATATTGGAAATGACTTTATTGTGCTCAGGTATTTCAATTTCAAGCACATCTCCATGAATAATCTCAATATTGTTGTAAATTGATAATTTATCCTTCAAATATGAACTCAAACGGTGATCAATTTCAATCCCATAGACTTTTTTAGCTAAATTTGCTATATCTTCTGTTAAAGCTCCTAAACCAGTTCCGATTTCTAAAATTACGTCATTTTGAGTTATTTCAGAAACGGAGATAATTTTCTTTACAATATTCTTATCGATTAAGAAATTTTGACCAAATTTTTTATTCGGATTTATTTCCAGCTTATTTAAAATGAGTTTTGTTTCTTTCGTATTCATGAAACTCATTCATATTTTTGAGTTTTGCTAAAAAGATAGTATTTTGCATCTCGTTCAAGTTCTTTAATAATTCTTTGGGCAATCAATTTGGGTGGATTAGAAATACTAGTTCTATCAGAAATATCTTTAAATGTTCCGAATTTTTGTCTTTCTCTTGCATTGAGAATTTCCCACATGTGTTTTTGTCCTATTCCAGGTAGCAGTTTTAAAGCATGCATTCTCGGTGTAATGGATGTAGAATTATTAAAAAAATTAATAAATTCTTCTTCATATTTTAAAACTTGTTTTTCGAGAATCGGCTGAATTAATGCCTTAGATGTACTAGTTAAATCTTTAAAATCGATTTTTTTTATAACTTCATTTAGTTTCTCTTCATTTAAGAATTCTTCATATGTTTTTTGTTCTTGAACTTCGATCTTTGAGTTTTTATTAACCTTAACTTCATAAAGAACAAAATCCGGAAAAGTAAGAACTTGTGCTATTGGAGTTTTTGCCCAACTAGGTCTATCTTCTTCGGGATGTCCATGTATTAATAAATCTAATATAACAACCTCCCGAAATCTTTTTATAAATTGTTTTTTCTTCTTGGAACCACTTCGATAACTCCTTCTGCGTGGAGGACCTCTGTATCGCTCTCTTCTTTCCATCATTACTATTTTTTCTTTTTTTTACTTTTCCGATTACCATTTCAAAATTTATATTTTAATAAACTACTCTACTAATTGGGATTGTTCATTAGAATTTAAAACAAAAAAGACTTATAAATTTGACGGATTATAATTCATACCTTCAAAATTTTATAAATTAGATGACTAGATTCAAAATTTAAGACGATTTAAGTTCCTCAATTTCTTCAATGATGATTTCGAGTTGATCATCTGTTAAGGTTTTACCTGTAAAACTTTTTTCTAAAATAATTCTCAATTCTGGAACAGTTTGAGGATCTATGTTTACTATATTAATAGAATAAATTTCCTCAATGTCATACTTTTCCATTAATAATTTCTTTACTTTTTTAGCAGTTTTAGCATTATATTTTGTAAATTTATTCACATAATTATATGTAATTTCTTGGAAATGAGACATTCCCTCCTCAGAATCTATTTCTAATAGTTGATCCTTTACATTTTCCATGATTTCTTTTACTTCAGGTATTGATACCGTTTTTTCGTCTTTTTTTCTTCCTGACATTGATTTTTCTCTATGATATTTAGTTTTCCTTAATTGAAACAGCGTTTAATCTTAGGTGCTCCTTTCCAATAATTAATGTCTTTCTCGAATTTCCCAATTTTACCTCAACCAAATAACAACGCCCTCTTTGACCAATTATCGTGCCCGTACGCCCATGATATCTAGAATGCGGAAATCCACGTTTGTGAATTGATGGATCACTGATTATATCAACTTTATCATTGATTTCATAATCTATAAGATATTTTTCAATTGATCCTAAACCTCTCTTACGGACATTTTTTCTGTGCTTATGACGGGTTTTGGTCCTGTAGCCTCTATGTTTTACGATTGTAACACACCTTTAAAAATAGTAGTATGAAACACTAATCAATTGATTTAGTAGAATTATGATAGATAGTTTATTTATTTTTTGATTTTGAATAAAGAAAAGTTGATAAATTTAGCCCTAAAGGGAGATTTTAAGTACATCAAGTTCTTTACAAACTAATTTACTATTAAAAATCTCTGAAAAAGAAGGAGTTGTTCTGCCCTCATCGCCGCTAATAAGTTCTTTGATATATGTTCCTCCTTGAGTTTCTAGAGTAAATTCGAAGATAGTTGGTTTAATATATTTACCATTAATTTGATAAATAAATTTTTCTCTTATTTTATCAGCACGACGATGAGAAACTCTATAGGGAGTTCTTTGGTGAATTTTTTGATTTTCAAAAGTTTCTTTTAATTTTAGTACTATTTGATTAAAATTCTCTTTATCAATTTTGTTTTCTGCTTTTATTATAGCTTTATAGACTTTTTTTGTGTCTTTTGCTTTAGATTTTAAGCTGATTACTTCTTTCTTATTAGTATATTTTAAATCGTTAATTCTTATTTTTTTTCGATTTCTTTTATTAACCCGTCTTTCTATTTTACTTAAATTTAAATTCCTAATTTTAGGATTTCTTAATTCAATAATAAAGGGTCTTCCCGAGCCTAACATTCTTACATCTATGTCTTCTCTTCCAGCACCATGGAATTTTGACTCACTTGCCTTTGAAGCTTTTAAAAATTCTGGACTTATTAGATCTTCAACAGTACTTTGGTATTGCTTTCCTGTATAATTGCAAAATTCACATCCTTCTCCCATACATTTCTTACAAAACCAGTGAGTTTGTGGAATTCCTCTTATCAATTTATTATATCTTCCAAATATAAAAAGGGATTTTAGCGTTAATTTGATGTTAAATATTTTAAAATCTAAAGAAATAATTAGTAATGCATCAGGACGGTTAAATGCAGGAAATTTATTGAGATTACTTGTTATTTCTTTTCCAATTACACGATTAAAATGACTTTTAAAGGATTCTGCTTCTAAAAGTTTAAACTCCATTTTAAATCTATCTTCTCGGTTAATTATTTGAGCACTAGGGCTTGAACCAATTAAAAAATCATTGAATTCGATTTCTTCAAGAATTCGTTTTGATTCTTCAATATAATTATGAATATCTAAAAAAATATTATTACATAAATAGCATACTTGTTTTGTTTCATTCTTTACGTAATTTAACCCTTCATTGTTTAAGACTTTCTGACTGGGAATATAATTCGCATTTTCTGCTAATAATTTCAAATTATTAATTGCTTTTTTTTGGAGAGCATCATCTCCAGATAAATAATTTTTATGATTTTCCATTGTTATTGCAAGTAATAAAGAAGAACCTCTATCGTAGTTAGTTGTACATGTTCCCAAAAGAGAAAACATTCTACCAAGGCAATGAACGCAAATATAGTATTTCTGATAAATTTCTAAAACTTTGTCAAAAATCATACTTATATAAAATAAGTTTATGGTTATTTATTGCTTTTATCAAGAAAAGAAAGGGTAGTAAGAAAATTTTAAAATAAAAATTTATTTTTTTATTTATTCTAATAAATATTGATAATAAAACATGAATATTTGTGTTTTATTTATTTATTAATTAAAAATAAGAGAATTCCAAATGGCAAAAAAGAAGAAAAATCAAGGATTTGTTAAGTGGTTTGATGTGAAAAAAGGATTTGGTTTCATTAGTGTTGCCGATCAAGATGATATATTTGTCCATTTTTCAAATATAGATATGGATGGATTTAGAAAACTTGATATGGGAGATGAAGTAGAATTTGAATTAAATGAATCTAATGATGGAAAAGGTCCTGAAGCCTTAAAAGTAAAGGTCGTTTCAAAAGATAGAAGATATTAATTTTTTAACTGATATTACTTTCTCTTTTTCTTATATTATTAAGTGATTTACTTGGTAGTATCAATAAAATCATTTGATTTTTGTTTAATATCATAAATTGTTAAGAAAAAAAGAAAAAAATTAATTTGTTGTAGTTATCTCTTCTCCCAATCAAAATCCAATTTGACGTATTTTTTTGTATAGAAGTAAGATATGAGTAAAATAACAGAGACGATAGGACCGAAAAGAACTAAGCCCATAGAAAATTCCAATCCCACACCCCCTGTGGGATTAACGTCTGGTAATGACAAAATAGAACCTATGAAAAAAGCGCCTGCTGCCTGAAAGATATTAAGTATAATTGAAGGAAATCCTGCATATATCCCTGCTTTCAATTCTCCCGTAGATTTTTCATCATCTTCAGCTACATCAGCATAAACTATATAAGGGAACAAGAACCACCCTCCAAGAATTGCACCAATCCCCATTATAAAAATTATGCCCAAAACTAAGGAAGATTGCATTGGAATTAAGCCTAATAAAGAGATTGGCATAAAGATCACAGCTGCAATAAAGACATATAATAGAGATTGTTTCTTTCCCTTCTTTTGTATCAATCTTCTCCATAGATATAAAAATATGAAGATTGAGAGAAGAAGAAAAACAGAGGAAATAATGAAATCCATAGTCCCCATATGTAATGCATCTTGAAGATATTTTAACATAGAGGTAGTTACCATAGACCAGCCTAAACCTGAGATGCCAACCATTAAAGTGATTAACATAAAATTCTTGTTTTTTACGATAATCTTCAAATTTTCAACTAAGTTGGTTTTAATCTCATATTTAGGTTCAGTAGGCATCTTAAAAGCAACGATATTAAATAAGACAATTGTTAAAATACCAAAAGTAATAATAGAAATACTTATACTTGATGGAATTGGAATATTTAGATCAGGTGCTCCGTCTAAAGCATTAATATAAGTTGTAAGAACTATCATTGAGAAAAGAGCCATTATCCCATTTCCAATATAATTAAAGGTATTTTGAAATTGAGAGACTTTTGGTCTTTCTTCTATAGGGAATTCTTCTGCCATCCAAGCTTGATAAGGAGTTGTAACCGCATAACTTGCTCTAAAGATTATCTCCCATAATAGCATCCACAGAAATAATGTTTCTTTTTGAAATAAAATACCCATAAAATTAAAAGAAGTTGGATCGTTTAAATCAAGTACAAATCCGGGTAATATTAGGAAAATCAATGAGATTCCTAAGAGAGGGGCAAAAATTATTATATAAGGTTTTCTTCTACCCCATTTCGTATATTTTGCATCACTTATCCAACCTAGTAAAAATTGGGAGAGAGCAATAGTTAAATAACCCATAGCAATAGCAAATCCGGCTAGAAAAGGGTGCAATCCATAACCGCTCGTATAAAGTGTAAACATTGCCCATCCTTCTATCCCCAATACTATAGAACTGCCTAATCTTGGAGAGCTAAAGAGTATTTTCGTTGAATTACTAGTTTCTTCTCTTATAATTTCTTCAGATTCACTCATTCGATTTCACATATTATCATAATTTTTTTAATTTTTATGTATAAAATTTAATCAAGTATAGATTAGAGAAGGCTTTATTTAAAATTTTATTAAATTTTAAAAGTTCCTATAAGATTACTTATAACCACTATGAATTTCTAAAAATCCGAAGAAGAGGGAGATTTTTAAATGGTTAATAAAAAGTTAATCTTCTTCTTCCCACCCAAGATCGCGTAGAACTGAGCCTAAAGTTTCTGATTCTTCCTCTAAAACAAACTCTGTATCATATTCAGAAGCAGAAATTTCAGAATCGAAATCGGGAGGGGCTAAATCTTCAAATGAAGGTAATTCATCAAGAGAGGGAAATTCTTCAGCAGGTTTTGGTTCCTCTGAAACAATGGCAGGTCGTTCTGATATAGGTTCTTCATCCATTTCCATTGGAGTGTAATTATCAAGGGGAATTGGAGGAACTTCATCTTCATATACTTTAAAATGAGTTTCAGTTGTTAAACTTTCTGTAGCTTGAGTTCCTGTTAGAGAAACTGTTTCTTTTATCTCTTTATCAATCCCTAATCCCACTGATTGAGGAATTGATACAATTCCACTATCCGTTGTAGGCTCAAGTTCTTCAAATTCATCACCTTCCTTTTCCCAATCATCTAAAAATCCCAATAAGTCATCTAAAGCAGCTTTATCTTGTTCGAGTGATGGTTTTACTATAGTCTTGGCTTCTTCTTCTGCTTTTTGTAGTTCCATCTTCTCAATTTCAGATTTTTCAAGGGAGAGCATCATTTCTGTTTCTTGGTCCCCTGAAATAAGTCTATTTAATTTCTTAGCTAATTCTCTTAAGTATCCTAAATAATACCCGATTCGGTATATCGCTCTCAATCCTCCAAAAACAATATATTCATCATTGATTGCCATTAGAATACTATATCCCGAGGCATTGTGTAGAATTATTTCTGTCAACGCTCCATGAACAGTTGCTTGATTTAATCTTAATCCTAAATCTATTAAGGCGGTACTTGATGCAGAGGTCGCATCCGCATCCAAATCTGAAGATGTTGAGCTCGCCACTTTCATTCCTACCCGAGATAAAACTGAAAGATTTTCCAGGTCAGTTTTATTTTCTTCCTCTCTTAATACTAACATCATATTCTTACGAATATCATCCGCAATTGAGGACATTTACTTCTTCTCCTTGATGTAATATAGGACTGAACTCGAATTTTTTAATTTCGATTTATGTATAAATAGAAAGACTATTTTAATATATTTTATCATTACATTATTTTAAAAATTTCATTATATTCATTTGGGTTGAAGTAGATTTATCAAACTTCTCAAAGGTATACCCCGATAATTGTGTTATTTTTTTCCTCATCTCATTAGTAACACCCTCTGGTGTAAGTTCTTCTGTATTAATCTTGATAACTTCTTCTTTATTTGAAAGATATTGCTTATAGTACGAGAGAATAGTCAATAAATATTCTTTATCTTCTTCATTCCATTCACTCCTGATTTTTTCTAATGAGCCTCTTTGAATTATACGTTTCATGATTGTATCTGGTTCTGCATACAAATAAAAGATATAATCCTCTTTCCATTTAATGGAATTATATGTATCCAATATTAAGTTAAAATCTTTTTCTTTTAAATTCAAACTCTTAGAATAAATTAGAACACATAAAGGAGTTCTATCTAATATTATGATCCTACCATTGTATTTATTATCAAAATTAACTAGATTTTGATTACGCCTGATGATTTGTTGAAGAAAATGAAGTTCACTTCTAAATCCAATTTGTTTATTTGAAGAACCAAATGGAAAGGGCGGATTTTTAACATATCTTTCAGGAAAAAATTTAAATTTATTATTTTCTTTAACTCTGGATTTGAAAAGATTGAATATAGTTGTTTTTCCTACACCGTGGACTCCCGCAATAGATATAACAATGTTATCTTTAGAACCCTTATTTCTATAAACTGTTTTACTCAATACATTTTACTCCAAATAAATAAAATTATATTTTAATAACCTCATTAAGCATTTAAAATAATAATTCTAGAGATTATTGATTTTTCTTATTATTAAAATTTTATATTTGGGGGGTAATGAAAAGTTATAAATTTAGATAGATGAGTATCATAATAACAAGATTATAAAACACATTAGTGAAAATCGTAGCACTGATATTTCCATTCGTAAGTTCAAAAATTATCCCTAATACCAGAAACATTAGGAAATTTGCTAGAAAAAAACTCATTCCAATAGGAAAAGTAAATAGCAGCATTACAAGTGAGTAGGTGAGCGCCACTAAAATGATCACATAAAAATCGTTTTTAAATTTCTGTTTTAACGTATTATGCAAGACTCCTCTAAATACAATTTCTGAAGAAAACGCTCCTATGCATAATGTAATCATCAATAATATTATCCACAATAGGTCAGAATCTCTAATTACTTGGTTTTGCTCTATTATGCTCGTTCTTACATCAAAAAAATCCCAACCAATATCTGAAAAGAAATTAATGATAGAGTCTGACATATAGTTAATCAATATTAAAATGATAGCACCCAAAATTCCAACAGCAATTCCTAATAGAATTTTTTTTGATTCTGTATAAATTCCAATTTTAGTAAAACTATGTTTTTTATTGAAAATATACCAAATTGGATATATTCCAAATAGTAATTCAGGTACCTGACTTAAAACAATTTCTTGAACACTAAGAGTTGTGGTATCTAATTGAAATGAAATAACAGTAAATAATAGAAAAAAGACGATGACTAATACATAAATACAAGTTCCAAAAACATTAATACCTTCTTTTAGGTTCCAAGTGTCTTTCTTCAATATAAAATTTTGTTCAGGTTCAAGTTTTTTACTTGTAAAAATTAATCCTGGTTTTTTCTGAATTATGGTTTTTTTAATTTCAGTAAGCTTTTCTAATTCAGTATTGCATATTGGACATTGGTCTAAAATGGTTGATGTTATTAGAGACCCACAACCAGGACATTTTCTTGCAACTTCTAATCTTCCAGGCGGTTTAGGTTTTACAATTGTTTTATCGGATTTAACTTTAATAATAAGTTTCCCACACGTTGGGCAATAGGTCTTATTTTCTTCTACATTAGATCCACAATGTACGCAATATTTAATCTTTATTTTATTTTCTTCTGACATAACAGTCGTTTCAAATTAAATTCTTTTTCATATTATTATTTTGTTATTTATATAAACTAGAAATTATATAATTTTTGCTTGCATTTTATTCACTTAAATAGATATCAATACTATTTGAATATTCGTTAGTAATTAAGAAAATTATGATTAATTTGATGTGATTGGCGTTCTAAAAAAAATTTTTAAAAAAAGAATTAATGAAATTTATAAAAAATACAGAAATGAAGATATTTTAATAGCTGATGACATGTCCAACTTTTTTGGTTTAGAATCAGCAGGCGTTTGGAAAGTTCGTGGAAATGGTGTTTTATTACTTACTAAAGAGGAATTATTTTTTGGAATGTGGAAACCAAAAAAAGATCTATTGATCCCTGTGAAATCTATTGTTGAGGTCACTAATCCTAAATCACATATGCACAGGTCAGTATTAAAGCCTCTTTTAAAAATAACATTTAGAAACGATAATGGAGAATCTGACTCAGCTGCTTGGTATGTGCGAAAATTAGATGATTGGAATGAAGTTCTCAGACAGCTATTATTGAAAAATAGATAAAATTTATGTGTAATAATTCAAGAAGTATTTGAATTTAGTTAAGTCCATTTTTGGTTAAAATATCCCATTCTCTTATTGCTGAAATAATATTTAAAAAATGTTCTTTAAAATTTGTTGGAGATGAGCTTTCATAAAAACGTAAATTCGGACTAAATTGAAGTATTGGAAGGATTTTTTTATGTTTTCGAGGAAGCCATCGTTTTTCTGAAATATCTTTTAAAAACTCGTATTTCAATTCATCTGACTTTAATCCCAATTTGTTTGAAGTCATATAAATTCTGACCATTTGGGATTCAGCTTCTACAGGTTTGATTAGCTTAAATTGAATATCAATTTGAACAAAATATGGTGCCTTTAACTTCACAAAAAATCTATCATGAAAGATTCCTTGTAGTATAGGGATTGCTATGCTTAAAAATATATAGATAATGGTTAATCTTATGATTAGAGAAGTAATATAATAATCATTTGATATTCTTATTAATAAATTAACAAGAATAGAAATAATTACAGTGAAAGTACTAAATAAGAGAAAATTAAATCCTATTTTATACTTTCTATGAATCTCAAAATCCAGATTTTTTAATTCTTTATTAATATAATTAACTAAAGTAGGAGAAAAATTTGTAATAGTAATTTGAGAAAAATGTATTGACAAATAAACTAAAAAAAGGAGCCAAGAAACTATTTGATCAAATATAAGACTTAGATTAGATATAAATAGTTGATAAGAAAGCATATAATAAATCATACTTATCAAGAAAATTATTATTATTAAAAAAAAGACTCTAAATAACATATTAAAATATTCTTTCCGAATTGAATCAATAAGTTCAATACTCTCTTTATTGTTGTCCAAATTCAATTCTGCTGATATTTTATCATGATCCATTACTCTACATCCCTCCAAGATTTAATTTTTTCTTTTTCTTCTTGAGGAGAAATCCAAAATTTCTGAACTATTTCCCGGAATAATATGAAATCGGGATTATCTTTTTCATTTAATTTTACCATATGAAATTTACTTGTTTTTTTCTTTATTTTAATATACTTTTGTTCTAATAAATAATCAAAAGCATGGATTAACTTTTCACGTCTATCAATATTTAGACAGTGCAATACATCAGTTTTGGATATAATGTCTTCAGAAGATTGCAATTTCGCTAGACTCATCAAGACCTGTCCTCCTCTTAGAGAAAAGATGCTTGTTAGTCTATTTAAAATTCTACTAAAAGTTTCCATTATAGCACTCAAATCATTAAAAAAATCAATTTTATTTCGTCCTTTTAGAATTAGCTCTTCATCAAAATTGTCTAATTGATATTTTTGAATGAATTTATCAAATGAGATCATGATAATTATTTAACATTGAATTCAAATTATAAAACCTTCGATACTGTATCTTTATGATTATTACTATATATTTTGATAAAACAAGATTCATGTCTAATAAGACATAATTATTGCTTTTATTGACAATATTTAGTAGCATATATTTATAAGCTAAATAATTAATAAAGGATCATAAGAGTTTTAAGCCCAGTTTAATAGTGGGAGGAGTCCTTAATAATTAACCGAATATAATTATGAAAGTGAGTTCAAAAAGTCGTAAATTAAAGATTATTATTTTTTCAGCAGTCATCTTACTTGGAAATTCCTTCTTTATAGCTGAGAGTGCTGCTTTTTATACATATCGTTCAACTACCCCATTATGGGTGTACCCATTAGGAAAGCAATTTGTTAATGCTGTCGCAATATCATCAGATGGTACCTATATTACTGCTATATGTGATAATCAACCAAGTAATATCTACGATCCACATGACGGTACATTATATTTATTTAACAACTCAGCCTCTAAATATAAGACCCCACTATGGAATTATTCAATGTTGGATGGCTTTTCTTCTCTTGATATTTCTGCTGATGGGAATTATCTTGTTGTGGGGGGAAATTCAGATGATAAGAAAATTTATCTTTTTAATATTTCAACCCCTATACCTCAATGGACGTATGATACTGGTGATTCAGTTTATGGTGTGACGATTTCTGATGATGGATCTTATCTGGCTGCGGCTAGCGGTTCAAGAAGAGTGTTTTTCTTTAATACTTCAGAAGCATCTCCTATTTTAATATATAGTACAACAGGAAGAGCAGGTCGAGTGGCGATTTCCTCAAATGGAGATTATTTGGCTGCTGCAGATAATGCCCTGAAAATATATTTCTATAACACCTCCAAAACAT
>JAHPYZ010000121.1 GCA_019058425.1 Promethearchaeota archaeon | reverse complement strand
TTTTGGAATTTTTAATAATCTAAAATCATTGATAATTTCGCGTAATCAAATCGAAAAGTTGCCAGAGTCTTTTGGAGAATTAAAGGACTTAGAGATTCTTGATTTATCTAGTAATAAATTAACTATTTTACCAGAATCTTTTGTTAATTTAACGTCGATTAATAATCTTAATCTTAGCAATAACCAATTTAGTGAGATCCCTACACAGTTATGGGCGCTTAAAGAGCTTACTGATTTAGATTTATCCAACAATCCTCTTAATCCTGAAGAGATGGTTGTTTCACAGAAAGTTCCAGATTTAATTAGAGAATACCTTAGAGTGAAAGCTACAATTGTAGTTTTTATATCTCACGCAGTTATCGATTTTGAGCCTTATCGCATAGGAGAGCTTGTAAATTACTTGGAAAAACAAAAGGAAATATCTCAAGTATTTTTTTGTGAGTCAGATCTTGCTGGTAATATTGATGAGTGGATGCTAAATGCGGTGCAAAAGAGTCAACTAATTTTATTTATTGGGACTAATAAATCTGTTTTTAATTCCGTAGATTGTGCAAATGAATTACAGCTCGCGGACAAATTCTCCATTCCTGTAATTCCTTTAAAAGGAAAAGATGTAGATTGGCCAGATTTAGCTGAAAGAAATCTTTCTCGAGAATTAGGATTAGAGTATGATGTCGAAAATTTTGATAGTTTCTGTCAGGATTTATACAAATACATTGAGAATTTCAAACGTGAAATCAATTTAATGGAAAAAGAGGAACGTCGACTCGGCATTATAGACATATATGAACGATTTCGATTAATGTTAGATGAATCCTTAAGCGATATTAAACGAAAATTGGATATACTAGGAGAAAGAATCACACGATTAGAAAATAAAAATTAATTGATTTTTTAAATTTTTTATTTATATATAATAAATAGTTTGATCGAAAGACCTTTTATAGTACTAATGATACATTTTTAATTCTTTTTCTGATCTCAGTTTTGTCCTTAATGATTTTCTTAATATAACTAGAAATTTCATTTCTTTTACTGATTTCAGATGGAACTGGCAAAATTATTTCCATTATACGGTTTCCAATGGTAGCAATTGTGCCTTGAACAAAAGTAATTGCTTGAATCTGTTTCTGTACTACGTCTAAATTAAATAAATATAAAAGCAGGTAAGAATCAATATTTTCTTCGTTTTTTAACGTTTTAATCTGAAAAATATGGCTCTGTATTATTACCTTTGTATCTAGTTCTGTAATATAAGCAGTTTTTCCTATTAAATTGGGACCACCATCCTTTACTAAAAGAATATCTCCAACTTCTATATTTTGTTTATGTTTATAATTTAAATACACTTCCTCGCTAGTCTTTTTATATGAATTTAAATTAATTTCCCAGTTATTAATTTCACTTGTTCGAATAAATGGAATATCTCCTAAACCATATACATTTGAACCTATTTCATCCCCTCGCGGGAGATAACCTCCTCTAGTTGAAAAGATGATATTTTTGTCAATCAAATCTTTGATAGTTAAAAGAATAAAGTTATTATCATCTGAAAGCTTTTTCAAAGTCTTTTCTACACCAATATAGTAGAATGGGATGAAAATCTTATTTTTTATTTGACTGAATTTTATTTTAAAGATTTTCTGCTCTTTTAAATAATTAAATTCTTCAGCTTCTCCTATTTTTATATGTAAATCTGTAAGATCATCATTAACTATTGCATTTTGAGTAGAATCTAATTTTTTACTTCCATCTTTATTCAATTTATATAAAACTTTTCCATCTTTATCATGTCCCACATTTTCGACAATTGCAAAATCAACTATATAATCCTCCGGAATGTTATTTAATTTTTGAAAAAATAAGATGCTTGTTTTATTACATGTATATGGTTGAAATGTATTCTGATCTAAAGAAATAATTCCTAAAATTTTGCCTTTTGAAGTTAAATATTCCCAGATATAGCGATCTGAAACATTTCCAAATAATCCTTCAGGTAAAACAATCCCTAGTTTTCCACCATTTTTGAGTAGTTGGACACACCTTTCAATAAATAAAACTTGTGGAGATTGTTGTTTTACAAGTTTATTTTGTATTTCCCATTTGTCGTTGAGATTTTTCCAAACATGCGCTAATTGATATTCTTTTAAAATATTGTTATCGCTTATAGGAATTTTAGCTCCAAATGGAGGATTAGTGAAAATATAATCAAATTTATCATTCTTAATTAATTCTTTTGCTGGAGATCTATAACTCTTTGGATCCAATGAATCTTCGCAAAAAATATTAGAATTTCCATTACTTAATATCTCTAAGTATAATTTACTAATTTTAGCTAAGAATAGATCCTTATCAACGCCAAATAAATTAGATATTGATTCAATTTTTTTCTCGTTCGATTCTATTTTCGACCATAAAAAATCTTTAGTTTCAAGAAGAAATCCACCATGACCACAGGCAGGATCTAATATTTTTGAAACATATTTAGGATTTAAATAATTAACCATAAATCTTACAATATTGGGGGGAGTAAAAAATTGACCTCCTTCGTCTTTTAAGAGTTTACTAACAAAAATTTCAAAAGCATCGCTAAATATGTCTTTAGATGATTGAAGTAGTGAAATTTCCTGTAATTCTTTAATAACTAAATACACAAGTTCTTTTGTCAACGTTATTTGTTCATTTTCATTCATTACGTTGTTAAATTTTTTTCGTACATTCTCATTGAAAAAATATTCAATTCGTTTAAGTAAATCTTTATCAGATTCTCCAGCTCTTATACAAAATTCTACTTCTTCTTCAGGTTTTTTTGACATTTCGTCAACAAGTTTACATAACAAGAGATTAACAATTTGTCTAGAGCGTGCCCTAGTATCTGTATCTGTATATTTTAATTTTCCATAGAGATGTTGATTTATAGACTTAAAGACTTGTTTCAAGTTGGTGTATTTTTTTAAATCTTTTTTCCTTAGAATTTCAGATTTTTCCTCTAAAAAATCGGTAATATCAACGGGCATTTATTCATTAACTTTAAGATTTTATGCTTTCTTTTTACTTTAACTTCTCTATAAATCATTTATTATAAACCAATTTATTATTATTTTTTATTAATTGAAAATTAAAGTTAATTATGTCTTCGAATAATGTGCAATTTGGAGAATATATTGATTTTGAAATAAAAAAGAGATTTGGAATCATAACTCTTAATAGAGTTCATAGATCAAATGCTTTTGATATTAAACAATTTGAAAATTTAAAAAATGTTGTGCAATATTGTCAAAACGAAGAGAAGATTCGAGGATTAATTTTAACAAATAATGGTAATTCTTTTAGCACTGGGGTAGATTTAGGTGCTATTGACGGAAGTGATCATGAAGCAGTAAAATATTTGGAAGCAACTGCAGCTACTATTTGTAAATTACTTTATAATGGAAAACCAGCTATTTGTGCCATCAATGGTAGAACTATGGGCGAGGGTGTTGTTTTTTCAACATGTTGTGATTATAGGATTGCTACTAAAGATAGTTATTTTCAAATGCCAGAAATCTTTTCTGGGATATTTACTGGCACAGGTTGCTTAGTGCTCTTTTCTAGAATACTTGGAATTCTTTGGACAAAAAAATTGTGTATGTTTGCAGAAAAAATTACTGCTGAAAAAGCACTTATAATCGGTTTAATAGATGAAGTTGTAAATAATAAAGAAGAATTAATGAAAGCAGCATTAGATAAAGCAAATTATCTATTTACTAAAAACCAAACAGTTTTAAATGCTATAAAATTATGCGCTAATCATTTAGCTGATAAATCTTATTACGACGCATATGAGTTAGAGAAAGTAGGATCAAATTGGTATCAATTTGACGATAAAAACCAGTATATATTGGATTTTAGAAAAAAGTTTGAATAAATTTAAAATGATTTTAATATGTCAATAGAAAATGAAGATTTTGGGAAGTTTATTGAATTCTCACTTAAAAAGAAGTTTGGAATTATAAAATTGAACAGAATCCATAGGGGAAATGCGATTACTACAGAGATGGCCAAGAATCTCAAAAAAGCTTTAGAATATTGTCAAAATTCAGATAAAATTAGAGGAATTATTTTAACTGGAAATGGAACATCATTTACTACCGGAATGGATATTGATGAAATTGATGGAAGTAATCATATAGCTGTAAAAGAATACGAAGAAACAGCAGCATCTATTCAAGATTTAATCTATTATGGAAAGCCCACCATCTGTGCTATTAATGGTAAATCAATGGGTGATGGTGTAGCTTACGCAATAAGCTCTGATTATCGGATTGCTGTTAAGGAGTGTTATTTTATGATGCCAGAAATAAATATAGGTGTTTTTCCAGGTACAGGCATTATTGTATTAATGTCAAGAGTTCTTGGGATCCCCTGGACAAAAAAAATACTTATGTTTGCAGAAAAAATCACTGCTGAAAAAGCTTTAGAAATCGGTTTAATAGACAAAATAGTAACCAACCAGGAAGATTTAATGAAAGCTACATTGGAGAAAGCTAGATTTCTGTTTACTAAAAATCAATTAGTCTTAAATGCGATTAAATTGTGTAGCAATCATTTGGCTGATAAACCTTATAAAGAAGCTTATGAGTTAGAAAAAATTGGCTCAGCCTGGTATGAGTACGAGGATAAGAAGAAGTATATCAATGATTTCAGAAAAAAATTATCTGAATAAAGACTAGAACCTTGAATAATGGATGCAGATTTACTTTCTTAAAATCCAAAAAAGAAAATTTAAATTGCATAACATTAAAATCTATTCTTGGTTTATTAGAAATAGTTATCTATAGAGAATTGACCTAAGATAAACTGCAATTAAGGAAAACAAAAGAATCTTAAAAAAAAAAAGAATAAATATAACTTAACAGTGAAAAGGTGATAATTTTTGCCTAAAGGAGATGATTCAAAGGTTTTTATTGGTAGAAAGAAATCAATGAGCTATGTAATGGCTGCTATGGTTGTTTTAAATGAGAAACCAGTGAGATTGTTAGCTCGAGGGCGATCTATTTCTCGAGCTGTTGATGTAGCTGAGATTTTGTTAAATAAGTTTGTTTCAGGAGCTACATACGGTGAAATTCTGATTGACACTGAAACAATTACCAATACTGATGGCACGAATAGCAATGTCTCATCAATAGAGATTGAAATCCTTCCACCGAAAAAGTAAATAAAGATTATTCTAAAAATATACAGGAGAAAATCAGGAGACTTTCTCGCTTCTTTTTTTTATTTTTTTTCAAGGAGTATTATTTTATTAAAAATTACATTAATCGTATCTAGCTCATAAATTGATATTCATCAACATCAATTATAGGACGATAACCAATTTTTTGATATATACTATTAGAAGTTGGATTACCCAAATCTGTAAAAAGGAAACAAAACTTATTTCCTTCTTCTAACAAACGTTTACTTAATTTTGCTACACATTCAGTTGCATATCCTTTTCTTCTTAAATGAGGTGGAGTATAAACATTATTAACGGCAATACCATTAGGGGAATTTCCTGCCTTACGTGCCATTGAAACGGGCTTTCCCTTATCAATTAATAGAAATATTCTTCCTTCATTCATATCAATTCTAAGTCTTTCTAATGATCTTTCTATCATCTGGGGATTTCTTTCACCAAGAGCCTCCAACATGAACTCCCGTGTCCATTGATGAACCATTTTTTCATACATTTTTGTTGTATTAATAAATTCATGTTCTCCTAATACATCCTCTGCAACAATCTCTAATTTATAAACTCTTTCATGTCTTATTAGTTCAGATTTTATAGCTTTTCTTTCGCACCATAAATTGACAAAAATATTGACTCCCTCTTTAAATCCTAAAGTTCCGGGTATTTCTGCCCCCTGTTTAACCAATGCTTCAACTAAAATATTAAATGTATCTAAATCCTTAGTATAAGATAAAAGCTGATTGTAAGGTGGTGTTCTTATAGAGATAAGTTTAATTTCATCTTCTCTTACAATTGCGCATAAAGTTGGTTTCTCTGAACCATACCTATGAAAGTCTTTCTTAAGATAATTGAGGATAGCCAATAAAATACCATTTTCAACTTCGTATTCAAGCAGAAATGGATAAGCTAGAGGATAAAACTTATTTATATTATCAAAAAATTTGGCTTCCATATTCATTTATGAAGTAAATTTGTTTAAAAAAGTTATTTCATGTATTTTTAGTCCACAATTCATACAAAACTGGATTTTTAACTTAATTTTGTGAATTCTATTAGAATACTAGGAAAAATATATATAATTATTAGTAATCATAACTCAAATGACAACGAAAAATTCTATACTATTATTTTTTACGATTTTATTGGTAAGTTGTTCAGTGAATTTTAATAAAGTTGATTCTACCACCCATATATTTGATGTAGAATCTATGTCACTTTCCATTTCAACATCAAATAAGACTGTTGATTATTTAATCATTACAACTGAAAGTTTCGAATTGATTCTTGAACCCTTAGCTGAATGGAAAACACAGAAAGGTGTAATTTCAAAGATTGAAGTTATTAGCGATATTGAACTACAATATTCTGGAGGAAATCTTCAAGAAAAAATAAAAAATTGCATTGTAGATTACCATGATAATAACAATACTCAATGGGTTCTTTTAGCAGGAGATCACAGTCATGTTCCAACTAAATATATAACGTGTAATGATGGTTTTTCCTATGATGGTGATGTGGTTTGTTGTGATTCTTATTATGGAGATATTAATAATGATTGGACCCAAGAAGATTTCGATTATGAAGCGGAGATTTATATTGGACGTTTAACAGCTAATGATAATGTTGAGATGACTAATTTAGTTCAGCGAATATTGAATTATGAAAAAACCCCAACCGTTGGAGCATGGATGACTCACGCGATACTTGCCGGTGCCATACTTCAATTTAATCTTGATTGGAATCATGATAATGTTGTAGATTATGGTGAATGTGATTCAAATCGATTTAATCATTATCTAAATGAAACGTTATTACCTGAGAATTGGACTAGTGTTTTTCTCGCTCAAACTCAAGGTGTTAAAGGTACTAATTATACTAGTGATGCTGAGTTAAATTATTCAAATCTAAAAAATACCATTAATCAAGGGTGTAGTATAGGTACTATTTTCGCTCATGGTAGTCCTCAAAGAATGGCAATTTGTAAATGGCTTACAGATCATGATGGAGATATGCTATTTGACTATGATGATAATCCATTTACTAAAGGAGGGAGTGCGATTGATGTAAGTACCTGGTATGATCTTTTCAATGCATCTACAGTTGATTTAATTGAAGGTGATAAATTAGGATTATATTATTTTGGTAGCTGTTCTGTAGGTACTTTTGATTATTCAGAAGATTGCATTGCTGAATTTTTTCTTAAAAATACTGCAATTGGATGTGTGGCTGGAAGTTATGTGGTTTGGGGCGAAGACCAATGGTATGAACGTGATCATGGAGGATGGTTTGTTGATGGATTGGGATATCGCTTCCTAGAACAACTTTTTCTACATAATCAACCCGGCAAGGCTTTAGCATTAGCGAAAGCAGATTATGCATTCGATAGAATTAATTTATCTGATCCTAAGGAATATCCAGAATGGGGAAATAAAACTCTTAAGCAATTTAATTTACTTGGTGATCCTGAAGTTCCTATATGGCTCTCAGTTCCTAAACAACTCAATGTAAGTATTGATCAACCTTTTAACAATAATACGAATACAATGACTCTTAAAGTCACTGCAGATCAAAATTTAGTTCAAGGAGCTACCATAACATATACTGAAAAAAATAACCTTATGTGGATGGGAAAGACAAATGAAAATGGAACTATTGAAGTACCATTCCCCCAAATAGAAATAGATAATCAAGTTTTCACAATTAGTAAAAATGGATTTCTTCCATATCAAGTAGGATTGCCACAAAATGGTGGTCCGAGAGCTATTCCTGGATATGGAGTTATTGGGATCTCATTTATTTTAGTAGGTTTCATGTGTATTAATTCAATTTACTACAAACAAAATCATTTAAAAAACAAATAAAATAGGATCTTTTAATAAATAAGATTCTCCTTTATTTTTTCAATTTTTATCTTAAACTCCTCAATTTGTTCCATCGTTACCTTATTTTCATCCAGGTTTTTTATTAAACTGACAAAATCTTTAACTAAAGGGTGTTGAAGGACTATACATTTCTGATTCAGAGTGTTCACATCAAGAATTAATGCAGAATCCAATTTTTCACCCATCCCTAAGATATCTTTTAAAATTAATTCATTATCATTTGTATATGACAATACTAAAATTTCCTCTACTATTTGAGAACCATCTTTTCTATTAATTATTTTAAATTCGCACATAATTGAATATTCACTTTTGATTTACTCAAAAAACCTCTTTTTTAAGGTTAAACTTAATAAAAACAATTTTTTTAAATTGTCTTTAATAATTCTTAGTATAACAATTATTTTAAAAGTTACAGCTAAAAATAAAAAC
Source organism: Promethearchaeota archaeon (assembly GCA_019058425.1). Lineage (GTDB taxonomy): Archaea > Asgardarchaeota > Lokiarchaeia > Sigyniarchaeales > SOKP01 > Loki-b32. The sequence goes on along the minus strand of JAHPYZ010000121.1, from coordinate 46 downwards.
AGAGGAAATTGAGTGAAATGGCACGTCCATATCAAAAAGCTAACAT
>JAHPYZ010000047.1 GCA_019058425.1 Promethearchaeota archaeon | reverse complement strand
GGATATAAGGGATTACCATCATAAAGGAAGATTGTACAACCAACTGCAAGCCCACTAATTAACCAATTCCACATCATCCAAGATGGAGCAGTGATATAGTTTAATACATCACTTCTTTTACAATCAGTTGAAAGAATTAGCTCTTTTAAATGGTTTATAAGTACCCCACCAGCACTTTGTACCATACATTTCGGCTTTCCAGTAGTCCCAGAGGAAAACATAATATATAATGGATGATCAAAGGGGAGCTGGGCAAACTTTATAGGAGGATTCTCTTCTTTAGAGATAAAATCATCCCAATGGACTGCATTTGGAATATTGCTGATATCTGATTTTCCATCAGAAATGTATGAAGCGACAATCACTTTTTCAATTGATGGAATTGCCTCAACAACCTTTTTAACATTTTCAAGTATATTGAATTCTTTATCCCGATAAAAATATCCATCAACAGTGAACAGAACTTTAGGTTCAATTTGTCCAAACCTATCAATTACTGCACTTGACTGTAATTCTGCTCCACATGAAGCCCATATAGCCCCAATTGAGCTCGCTGCGAGCATAGCTGTCGGAGTTTCGATAAGATTGGGGATATAAGATACAACTCGATCATTTACCTTTATTCCTATTTCCTTTAGAGATTTAGTCAACCTAGCGACTAACTTGTTTAACTCTAAATAAGTTACTTGTTTTGAGACTTTCGATTCTCCTTGGAATATAAATGCTAATTGGTTATCATTGAATTTTAACAAGTTTTCTGCAAAATTAAGTTCAGCCCCAGGAAACCAACTTGTACCAGGGAAAATATTTAAATCTTCTACAACTTTATCATACGGTTTAGATGATATGATCCCTGAAAATTTCCACATCGCCTCCCAGAAATCAGGAATTTTTTTAACAGACCATCTGTAAAGATCTTTCCCTCCAGTTATATTTTGATTGTATTCTTTATTAACAAATTCAATAAATCGAGTTACTTCCGCGTTTTTTATCCATTCTTCAGAGGGTTCCCATAATTTCTTTCTTTTATCACTCATAATTTTCACATCAATTTTTTATAATAATTGTAATAAATTGATTTTAATTATAATTTGTATTATTGTATTTACATAATAATCATTAAAATAAGAATAATTAGGTGATGCTTATAGACGAAAAAGATGAAAGTAAAACTGAGAAAAAAAGTCAATCTGCTAAAGAGATAGCAGAAATAATGGTCGAAAACATGAAAGCAAATATGGCTAATCCTAATTTTTGGGCAGAGAAAGAGGAAAGACTAAGAAAAGCTAGAGATGAAGTTTTAAAGAAAAGAAAAGAAAGGCAAAAAACTGAAGAATAGGTTTTATAGCTTTTGAAGCATTCATTTTCTTTTTTGCTTATAATCTACATATTCGCATACTTTGGCTAGAGCATTTACAGGACGATCCCATAATGTAAACAACATTGCCCCATTTTTTCTGAGTTTCTTCGACCAAGGTGCGTTAAAATTCATGGGATTGATATATAATATCGGTATTGAGTATTTCTGACAATTTTTCATAGTTGGTTGGAGTAATTTCTGGACTAATGTATCTACAAATTCATCCGGCTGATGATGAAATTCGGCATGTTTTGCAATTTGATCGTATTTAAGATATTCATCCAATACTTCTTGGAATCCCACTACACCATATTGAATTATGGCATCAATCTCTCCAGATTTCATTAATATCTCAGGTAATGTAATATAAAAATAAGGTAGATCCATATCAAAAGTACAATCTACAGGATTTTTGAAACTCGCAGTCAGAGGTAAAGCACTCTTTAATTCTTTTTGAAGTGATTCTGAAAATTCGGGGACAATTAAACCGTGATTTTCGGCATTATTAGCCACCATTGCGCCTGGACCTCCCGAATTTGTTATGATACCGAGTCGTTTTCCTTTAGGGATTATTCCTTTTGAAAAGATAAATGCAATATCTAAAAATTCTTGAACATAATCAGTTTTAATAATGCCTGTCTCTTTAAAAAGCCCATTATATATTTTAGAATTACCTGCTAAAGCCCCAGTATGACTTTGTAATGCTCGATTACCTGCCTTAGAGCCACCAACATATATTGCGATAATCGGCTTTTTTGGAGTAATTTCTTTTGCTAATTCTAAGAACTTTTTTCCCCTTTTTATCTCTTCAATATATAATCCGATTATTTCAGTGTACTCATCATCCTTATAATATTCTAAACAGTCAACTATATCAACATTCGCTTCATTTCCAACGGATAGAGATCTACTCAAACCTAAATCCAAATTCTCGGGATCGTACCAAATATGACAGGAAAGAGTCCCTGATTGAGAAGCAATAGAGAACTTACTTCTCTTGAGATTTTCCCAAATAAATATGTTAAAAGATTTTTTTTCATCTTCTGGTCCATACCAATTATTATAAACACCCAAACAATTGGGACCAATAAATCTTATTCCATATTCGTTTGAAATGTTGTTGATTTCTTCTGTGAGTGAATTTTTACGATCATCAACTAATTCACGAAAACCTCCAGAAATTAAGACGATTCTTTTTACTCCTTTTTCTCCACATTCCCTAAAGATTTGAGGAACTACATTAGAAGGTAGTACAATAACTACTAGTTCTGGGATCTCTGGGAGATTAGAAATATTTTTATAGGCTTTAAATCCCATAACAGATGGTAATTTTAAGTGTATTGGATATACTTTACCGTCATAGCTAGATTTAATTAAATTCATAATTTGAAGGCCAGCTAAGGAGTTACCTTTATTATTTGCTCCATAAATAGCAACACTTTTCGGATTTAGAAATCCATGTAAGAAATGAGAGTCATTCATATATTTTCCCTTATATCAAAAAATATATCATGATTTTAAAACCTAAATTTTTAGGAATTTATCAATTTTCTACCCTTTTCCTTCCATTAATCTTAACATTTTATGAATATTATTTTAGATTAGATAAGATCTCCTTTTTAATAATATAAAATGCAGTAAATATTCTATTTTTTAAAGGATTAGATTTAACCAAGCTTGATTATTGAATATTTTTTATAATAATTTAGGCATGGCTAAATTTTAAATATTATACTAAACATTTATAATTAAATATTGAAATCTTACTTATTTGGTGATAAAATATAAAAATATTAGTTTATGGAGCGGGAGTAATTGGTAGTATTTTTGCTTATAAGCTTAAAACTGGTGGGAACGATGTATCCATCCTTGCGAGAGGAAAACGTTTAGATGATTTAAATAAGCATGGGCTTATTGTTCAGGATGACATTTTTCACAAAGAATACAAAACTGAAATAAATGTTGTAGATCGATTAGCTAACGAAGATTATTATGATATTATCTTGGTAATAATGCAGCGACAACAAGTTAGTCAAATTTTACCTATTCTTAAGGAGAATATAAGTCCAACTATAATATTCACAGGTAATAACCCCGCAGGAGCAGCAGAATATCTACAAAATATTAAAAGAGATAGGATACTCCTTGGATTTGGAGGTCCTGGAGGATATAGGGAAGAACATAAAATTATTGCGGGCTATGTGGATGATGCAATTTTATACGTTGGTGAATTATATGGAAATAAAAGTGAGAGATTAAGAAATATTGAACGAATATTTACGAATTCTGGAATAAAAGTTGATATTAGCGAAAATATAGACGCATGGTTAAAATCTCATATGGCATTGATTAGTCCTTTAGCCATGGGAGGATATGCTGCTAAAAAACGTAATAAAACACTTGGAACAGACATTGAACTCGCTACTTTAGCACTCCAAGGATTTCGTGAATTTATCAAAGCTTTAAAAGAACTTGGTTTTCCTATTTTACCTAAAAAATTTAAATTACTCACTTGGATTCCTATATCAATAATAAAAAGAAAACTTCTTAATCTTTTAAATTCAGAATTTGGTAGAATAGCTTTATCAGGGCATGCTAATGCTGCACAAAATGAAATGAAAAGGCTCACTGATGATCTATTTGAAATTGTTAAGGATGTTCAAACAGATTTGAGTAGTAATAAGCAATTATATGAATTAAGTTTTGCTTGAATTATGTAAAAATAAGGTTCTTAAAGGAGGAACTTAGGCAAAAAAGTATTTTAAAAACTTTTAATTCTTAAGTTTCATGACTAAAATATTTGAAGACATAAGAATTCTTGATTGCTCACAATTCATTTCTGGTCCTTGGGCGGGCACATTTTTCGCGGATCAAGGAGCAGAAGTAGTAAAAATTGAACCTCCGCCTTATGGAGAGGCATTTAGATTATTTATTCTTTATGATAAACCTACATTTCCTTTATTTTCCATTTTGAATAGAGGTAAGAAATCTATTTCACTTGATTTAAGAAAAGAAGAAGCAACTGAGATATTCAAAAGGTTAGTGAAAAAATCTGATGTTCTTATAGAAAATTTTGTTCAAGGAACAATGGAAAAATGGGGATTAGGATATGATACATTAAAAGAAATTAATCCTAGATTGATATATGCAAAAATTTCTGGTTATGGAAATCAAGGATTAGAACGATATACTCAGAAAACAGCCTTTGATATAATCATTCAAGCTGAAGCTGGAATTCTTGATGCTTTGGGCTTTAATGAAGGTCCACCAAGATTACCAATAGCAGATTATACTGCTGGGCATATTGCAGCAATCGGGATAAGTCAAGCGCTTTACTTCAGAGAACGAACAGGAAAAGGACAATTTATAGATGTATCAATGCACGATATAATGTTTTCTATAAATATTAGAGCTCAAGCGAAAGAATTTATTCCAAGAGCTCAAAAAATTGATGTAGCATCAAAATATCTTCCAATTTATAATCAATACTCCTGTAAAGATGGATTAATTGTGTTAACTACTCTGACAGAAAAACAATGGATTCGTCTCTGTGAGGATGTGCTTAAAAAACCAGAACTAATAAAAGATTCTCGTTTCGACAATATTATAAAAAGATTTGATTATGTTGAGGTATTGGATAAAATGATTGAAGATTGGAGCAGAAGATTCACCCGTGATGAAGCAATTAAACAATTAGAAGCAGTTAGAATTCCCTGTGGTAGAACTTTACGAATAGATGAAGTACATAGCCATCCTAACCTTAAAGAAAGAGGAATGCTGTGTGATCAATTTGATTTCTCTAAATGGGACGTTAATAAAGCTACAATCCCAAACCGTTTGATCAATTTTTCTGAAACCAAGGGTTCTGTTGAGGGTATAGGCCCCGAGTTTGGTATGAATAATGAAGAAATTTATTGTGATCTTATAGGTTACACTAAAGATGATCTTAAAAGTTGGAAGCAAAAAAAGTTAATATAAAATAGTATATGGATTTTAATATTTAAAAAAATTATTTAAAATAATTATAATAAAAATGGTGTATACTTAAATGAGTGAAGAAGGAGAAGAAAAAGAAAATTTCATAGAAAAACTTAATAAATCTTTTACTGATTTCTTTGGTAATGTTTTTGGTGAATCTGGGAAAGATTTTATAGAAGAAACTTCTGAAAAAATCAAAGATTTCTCTTCTGAAGCAATTAAGAAATTGATGGAATTCAGCGATGATGCTATTGAAAAACTTAATTTGAATGAAAATGAACAAGTAATAAAAGCTCGTGACAGTATAGAAGACGTATTAAAACAAGCGGGTCTCTTAAAGGAAGACGAAGAAGAAGAGGAGTTTTAATTCAGATTTTAGAAAATAGGATTTATATCTAAATTATTTCTTTATTTATTTTAATTATAAAAAAATATAATTAGAGAACTTTAGCATTTTTTAGGAAGGATTTGATCTCTTCTTGAGTCGCATTAAATAATTCCGAAATAACCATTAAGGATGTTGCTTCATCCATTCCTAACCCTGTATAATCCTGATATAATTTTATCCAGGTCTCTTTTTGAGTATATTTTTCTGGATGTTCTGCTTGAATATGAGCCCAATATGGATGTTCTAATGCTATTCCACAGTAAGGGCAAAAACGTGACTCTTCTTCATTCATAAAAATAATCCCTTAACTTTATAATTATTTCAATTTTTTTCTGAATAATTGTAATAAACCAATATTAGTATAAAAAACTTATAATTTCAAAATGTTTAAAAATTTCGTATTTGGAGTTTTTTTTTAAATGAATTATTTCCAATTTTTTCTTAAATCATCAGTAGTAAGTTTTCTTACTTTATCTACCGCCCACACAACGTAATGATAACATTTTTTTGCCCAAGTCCCACTTTTTTGATAATCTGTCATTCCTTCAGGATCACTAAAATCATAACCACAAAGTTCTGAGCAAATTACAGATCCAAATTCTTTCTCAAACTCACTCGCAAATTTAGCTGCTTTTAAATATACTTCTAACATAGTATCATTGTCCATTCGTTCATGACCACCAATAATTACTCCTATTGCTGAACATCCTCCGCATACAGCACCACAGGCTCCTTTCCATCCAACTTTTGATTTAAAACCACCAAACCCTCCAGCTAGAGGTATTGCGAGATTATGAAATATTGGATTGTCAATACCTAGAATATCCAAAACACTAGTTAATGTGAGTTCTGCACAATTTACACCTTCTTTTAATGACGGCAATAAAGCGTTTAATTCCACCAACTTTTCATCAAATCGGATATCAATATCTTGCAATTTTTTTCTGACTCGTTCTTTTTATAGTATACAATAATATAGTTTAAAATTAAATATGAAAACATATATTAAATTCTTAACAAAAATATTTAGAAGTTTTATCAAAAATTATAATTTTCTGGTCATAAATTGAAGGAACTTTACGAGATTGGTTTTGTATTCCGGGGATTCGTACTTGTTAATCATATTTTTAAAGAATTACCTGTTCAAAAAGAAGGGGGTCCAAATAAAGATTTAAGAGGAGCTTTTATTTCTGCTATTAATACATTCGTAGACACCGCCTTTAATAAAAGTTCTTTAGAATATTTAGAATCTGGGAATACCCTATTTATCTTTAAATTATCTGAAGTTCAATCTGAAGATACTCAGTATAAAGAACCAGTAATATTGTATGGATTAGTTGATAAGAGTAAAAAAAAATCTGATAAATTGGTAAGGAAATTTTTTGAAAAAGTTGATCCTGTGCTGCAAATGTTTATTCAAAAATATAATGGAGTAGATTTCACTCAATTAAACCAATTTGAGTATTTTAATGAAACATTATTAGAATATTTTATAAAGAAACCTCAAGAATAATTATTCAACTAAACTCCAACCCTTAGGTTTAGCACGAGAATATTGAATTTTGCCTTGTTCTTTTAATAATGCAATTTCTTTTTCAATCTGAGTATTGGAGAATCCTTTATCTTTAATATCATCAATAAATTGAGCTTTAGTCTCTACAACTTTTATATCACTTAAATATTCTAAAATTACTTCTTCTAATGACCCACCAGTCTTGACTGGTTCTTTAGAAACTGGTTTTTTTGTTTCACTTTCAAGTGCAGCTCGTAATTTTTCTTTTTTTGGCTCTACTGGTTTTTCAATGACTAAGGGTTGTACTTTAGGTTTTGTTTGTTCCTTAACAACAACTTCAGCTTTAGCTTCCTCAGGAATTTCTTTCTCTATTTCCTCTTCAGGTAAACTCCAAACGGGATACTTAACCATTTCATAAACAACTGATTTTTGTGTTTTTAAGATTGTGAATTCTTCTAGAATTTCATCTTCGGTATATCCCAATTCTGATAACTCTTTCATTAATTCTTTTAAATGTCCCTTTTCTTGTAAACTGTTAAAAATATGTTCTCTTATGTTTGTTGGAACATCTTTTATTTGTGCTATTTGTTCTATTAAATCCTCCTTTCTTGCTAATTGCGTTTCTTGGATTTGAATCATTTGGGGGATATCAAGTGTTTCTTTTTGACCCCATTCAAAATCAGTTACATTTCTAATTCTACGATCATACCCTCCAAATATAATTTGATTCAATTTTTGCTCATTTCCTGAAATATAGCATACATTTTTGATAGATGCTGCAACCTTAGTTTTCCATTTTAACTCAAAATCTTGAGAATCTAATGATTGATTATGAAAGATTTTTAAAGACCCATCAGCACATCCAGATACAATTTCCTTTGCCATATCACCATCGATATCTTCAATTAATAGTGAAACTGGACGTCCTTCTTCTATATCAATTTCTTTAATAAGTTCTCCATTACTATCTAGAATTTTAATGAATGAGTCATCTGTGGCTAATACTATCTCATTAAATCCGTTATTGGTAACATCTCCAACTTTAATATCATTGATTTGAGTATCGAAATTGTTTTGCCAAGTAATATCGGGCATCCCATCTTTAAATTGAACCAATTGGATTGTACCATTTTTTGTTCCAACTAATAATGCAAAAACTGGCACATTTTCTTCAGGAAACTTTAGAAATCCTAAGGTGCAAGCTGTAACCCAAGAATCATAATAAAATATATATTTTGGCTCTTTAGCTTTAATATCATCAAAGATTTTAATTGTTTTATCTTCGCTCCCGAAAATCATTTCAATGTTCCCATCCTGAGTAAAATCTCCTGCGATACAACAATTTATCCTCTTAGAGGCCTTATATCGCATTAATCCCGCCAGTTTCTTTTTTTCTACATTTAATTTCATAACCATAAAATTTCCATCTCCCGCTCCTACTAATATCTCATCGCATCCATCTCCATCTAGATCAACCGGATAACTGCATCGACACCATCCATCAAAAACTCGGTCATCAAGAATATTGTTTTCACTATCCATCAGATAGAGAGTTTTATCATGTCCACCGAATACTAGGAATTTTTCTTTTCCACAATTCAATACAGAGCATGTTAGCACTGCATCTGGGCATTCAAACATCCAATTTAACTGGTAACGTTTTCTTAACATAGTTTCTCAAAGCTATTTATGATCATAGAAATTATTAGTAATTAAATTAAATTTCATTCTTTATTCATTTAATACTTATCCCTACGTTTATTAAACTATTAGTGTAAATATAAAAAATAAAAAAATAAAAAAGTCTTATATTATATTAAAGCGCTAATTGGGCATCAGATGGGCTATATTTACCTGTACCTGTTATCTCATATGTAATTTCTAAACTATCTCCTACTTCTAAAAGGTCAATATCCCATTTTAATGTATCTTGACCTACTTCATCAGTGATTTCTGGGGTCATAGAATAAGATCCATATTCAAATGAATCTGGAACCTTGTCTAGCATAACTAATTTTCTTAATGGGGATTCACCAATATTTTCAAGAGTTAAGATAATCTTATAGTTTCCTAAGTCTCCAATAGGTACAACTTCCTTACCAATTCTGAATTTCCTTCTGATGTGCATAGCTTCGATTACAGGAACTTCTGGTTTGAATTCTAACTCTTGACTCACTGGAAATGTGTTAGCGAGATATGTAATTTCTGATTCAAAAGTAGATTCCCGAGCGGGATTAGTACAATGGATTGGATATTCAAATTCCATTGTCGATTCTGGTTTAAACATGCCAGTACTGCTGTCTTTTAAATCTCTGAGATCTATTTTGAATTCATTATTGTCAATACTTACAGCAGCAGCAGCTACTTCAACTTCTTCTCCATCCCAAGTTAATTTTATCTCATCTGCTTTTGGTGGTTGATATTCATCTGAAAAGGTTTGGTGTAAAACAGTTACCTCATTGAGAGGAGCTGAACCATTATTAACAATCTTAAGAGTGGCAATAACATCTTTAGCTCGATAAGTTGGAACTTCAGTTATATCATATGACATTACACCAGTGATACTTCCAATTTCTAGGATAACATCTGAAAGAGCTGCGGTTCCGTTTACGATAGTCTGAAAATCCGGCATAACTCTAAATTCTAATTTTTTCCTAAAAGTAGGATATTCTTCACTTTCAAACTCCCACTTGGTTGAATGCCACTGTGCTCCACTTGGTAGTAAAGGAACATCATTTGGATCAATATCCACAAATTTCTTTGATTCATCTTCTGGAGCGTATACATCTGCATTGAAAAGTTGTATGATAAACTCCGAAGAATTATCAAATACAAGTTTACAATCGAAGATTCCCGGTTCTTCATCTCGTTCAACAGTATCAACATAAAACTTGTTTCTTGTATATGCATCAAATTTTTCTATGTCTAATCCTTCAGCAAAAGAAGATGCACTTTGATATGTGACTTCAACTGTTCCGGTTCGTCTCTTAGTAATATCAGAAACCATAATATTACATGTAAATTTCATCATCACTGTATACTCTGGAGCTAATTTATCAATTGTCCAAATGATTTGCTTTCCTTCAATATTAGCTCTACCTTCCGTTGTAGTTGAAATCACTGGATTAGTAAAATCATCTGGAATATTTTTTACTACTTTAATATTAGACACAGGTTTATCAAACATACTTCTAAGTGCAATAGCAAAGTGTACGACGTTATCTTTATCGATCGATATTCCAAAGGACTCTAATCCAGTTTCAACAAGTGTGCCTCCATCTCCCCAAGTTTCACCGGCAATTTCCTCTTCTTCCTCTTCTTCCTCTTCTTCTTCCTCCTCCATGATCTCTGGTTCTTTGTTAGAGGGTTTATTGGGTTTACCGGAAACCCCACTTTTTTTGTCCTTTAACTTTAATAAATCCTTCTCAATATCGTTGATGTTTAAAACATCATCAGCATTTGGATTTGTATTAATATATTCTTTAACAAGAAGTAAGTTTTTTATATCTTTTGTTATTTTAAAATCTCTTGAATCAATATTATCTGGTGATTCCGTTCCTAATTCTTGAATTGAAATGTCTTTTGTTTTTAAATCTGTACTTCCAATATTTTCAAGTGAAACATCAATATCCCATAATCTATCAGAAGTACTAGGATTTTCAATATTAAATTTTCCACTATGAGCAAATGATTCAATAATTCCATTATGATCTTGTTCTACATCTACGGTTTCAATTATTTTTACTAATGCTAATAATCCCTCTCTATTACGATTTTTCAATACGATACTTCCTTCGAGTTTTCCGGTGTCCTCATCATAAGTCTCAATGATGGGAGTTGATGTATCTCGATCAATTAATTCAACACGACCAGTATCCATATCCTTTCTTTTCAATGCCTCAGCTACAATTTCTTCTTCTGCTTCATCCTTATCCCAACCCATTCGCGCTGCTGGTTTTGATTCTCTCTTTTTCTTATCTTTTTTAGCCATTGTTTTTTACCAAGATTTTATATTTATCAAATTGAAAACTATTTACCAATTAATAAAAATTAATCGATATAATATTTTCAACGCCAAACACTTAAATAATTTATCAATATAAAACATGAGAGTTGTGTATGAAGGAACTGACGATATCAAATTTATTTATATTTGTTATCAAATTCTTTTGATGTATGGGGTAAAAAATTAGGAATTTTGAATTCAAAACCACACATTGGGCATATGATTTTTGACCCACTCGGTTTTATCTCAATATTAAAGCTAAAACCGCAAGTAGGACAAATTATTATGTTATTCATCTTTCTTTAATTTTCTCTTATCTATATTGAATTAGCTTGAAATTAAAATTAGAATCAAATCATTTACATTACACCCGGTTGGTCCTGTAATTAACTCAGAACCTAATTTCTTAAAAAAGCTATTTGAATCATTATACCTAAGAAATTGGTTTGGATCAATTTTTTTTGATCTCATTTGTTCTACGACAGTATTATCAACAAGAGCGCCACATGCCTTGCTATTCCCCTCTAATCCGTCTAAATTTGCTCCGATAATTAAAAAATCGCAGTAATAATTTTTATCCATAATAAAAGCTAAAAAGCTTAGAAGCATCTCTTGGTTTCTTCCTCCAACACCCTTCCCTTTAATTGTAACAGTCAATTCTCCACTTCCAATTAGAGCTATTTTCTTGGAATTTTCTCTATTAGGTTTTTCATCAAAATATTTGGAGATTAGAGGAAAGAGAGATTTTCCAAAATTTCTAGCTTCCCCCGTTACATTTTTAGAGAAATATGTGACTTTAAACCCCTTTTGTTTTAATAGTGAACTTGTTTCTTTGATTGCAGTACTTACGCTTCCAATTAAATAATTATGAATATTGGAAAAACAAGGATCATTGATTTTTGGATTTTCTAATTCTTGATTTCCTAATCCCGTTTCTATATAATTTCTTATAGAAGTTGGAATTTTCTTTAGAAGACTATATTTTTTTATAATTTTAAGAGCATCTCGAAATGTAGTTTTATCAGGTATAGTAGGGCCAGAAGCTACTGAGTCTAAATCATCTCCGACTACGTCTGAAATAATTAAAGATATTAAAGTGGCTCCACTTGAATTATATAATTTTTTTGCTAAGTTGCCACCTTTAAAGTCAGATAAGTGTTTTCTAATAATGTTAATCTCATGAATTGAAGCTCCAGAGGATAAGAGTAAAGAATTAATTTTTTGTAAATCTTTAAGATTTATTTCTGGTTTTGGTAATGGAAGCAATGCAGAGCCCCCTCCTGAAATTAAACAAAATATAAGATCATTTTTCTTGGAGTTCTCTATTAAATCCATCATAGATCTAGTTCCCTTTATCCCTTGTTCGTTTGGAATTGGATGGTCTGCAAGATTAATCTTAATTTTACTATTTTCAAACAAATCTAGGTTTTTTGTATTTATGGGTATGTTGATTATTCCTTCATAAGTAACTTCTCCAAAACTTTTCAAAAAACGCTCAAGTGACAACGCCATTTCAGCAGTAGCTTTACCACCTCCAATAATAAAGATATTATTAAATTTAGTTAAGTCGAATTCATCGTTTTGAATAAAAAGCTTATTCTTCATGATTCTTACTGAATTTTTCATCAACATTTTTGGTTTAACAGCATAGATTGATTTTTCAAGTGCCTGAAGTCCAATTTCTCTTAAAATCAATTGATTTGGATTCAAATCATCTGAAAGAAGTTGAGAAGTATTCTTGATATACAATAACAACACTCAAGTATTTTTAATTAAGCGTTGGAATTTCTGATTAATAATCTTTTCCAATTTAATATTTTATTTATATAAAATTTATTACATATTGATAAATTTACATCTTTAAGATAAATTCAAAATTTGAATAATTCACTTAACAAAGTTGGTTTACATGTCTGAGAAGGAATATGATATTGCAATTATAGGTTCTGGACCAGGAGGATATCACGCTGCGATAAGAGCTGCTCAATATGGTGCAAAAGTCGCTTTAATTGAGAAAGATAAACTTGGAGGTACTTGTTTAAATCTTGGATGTATTCCTGCAAAAGCATTACATGCTTCAGCAGAAATCATCGAAAAGATCCCAGATTACACAGATTTTGGTCTTGAGATAAAAGATTTTAAACTCAACTTTCAAAGAGCTGTAGAACGGAAGAATAAAATCGTTAAGGAACTAGTTGAGGGAATTGCAGCTTTACAAAAAGCGTGGAAAAATGATATGTTTTTTGGACATGGTAAAATTATTGGAGGAGATATCACTTCAGGATTTAAAATTTCAATAGAGGGAGAGAATAACGTAATAATTAAAGCTAAAAGAGTAATATTAGCTACAGGATCTTCACCAGCTATGATCTCATCATTTAACATAGACCATAAGAGAATCTTAACAAGTGATGACATTCTTGATCCAAACTTCTCAACCATTCCAAAGAAGTTATTAATAATTGGAGCCGGTATTATTGGATGTGAGTTTGCAAATATATTCGCAGCATTCGGGAGTAAAGTAACAATGCTGGAGTATCTCTCTTCACCTATTGCAACTGAGGAACCTATGATTGTAAGGGAATTAATGAAGAAATTTGAAAAACTAGAAATTGAAGTAAAAACTTCTCAGAATGTCCTATCTGTTGAAAATCTAGGCTCTAGTGTAAAAATTATAACTTGTGCGGCTTCAATACCAAGAGATCAAATTGATTCAGCGGAAAAAACTATTTTTGAAGGAGATCTATGCATTGTTTCCATAGGAAGAGTAAAAGAGTCTAAGAATTTAGGATTAGAAGGTTTAGGTATTAAAACTGATCGTGGGGCAATTAAATGCAACAATCGCACGTTAGAAACTTCAGTTAAAGGAATTTATGCTATCGGAGATGTTACAGGGGGTCTTATGCTGGCACATGTTGCATATTATGAAGCCGACGTATCTGTATCTAACGCTTTAGCTAGTATTGGAGGTTTTCCGGTTAAAAAAATAGAAACAGATTATAGAGTTGTCCCAGCAACAATATTTACCACTCCAAATATTAGTTCTGTGGGATTTAGAAGAAAATCTGCCAAAGATAGAGGAATAGACGTTTTAATGGGGCAGTTTCCATATCAATCTCTTGGTAAAGCAAAATGTATGGGAGAAGAAGAGGGATTTATCATGACTTTAGCAGATAAAAATGATTCTAAAATAATTGGTGCTTCTTGTATTGGTATTGAAGCTCCCGAGCTTATTGCGGAACTTGCTTTAGCAATAAAAAACAATCTTACAATACGTGATGTAACCGAGACTATTCACTGTCATCCAACAATATCAGAAATGGTCCTTGAGGGAACTGAGGCTATTTTAGGTAAGGCTATTCATAAAAAAGGCAGACCAATTCATCAATAATTATAAAAAAAATTGTATATTGGGAGACTCTTATAAATTTTAAGAGAAAAAGTATATTTCTCTTCCTTTTCCTTTAGTTTGAAGCAGTGCTAAAAAGTATTTACTTTTCAAGAACTTTAAATATATCTTGTTTTACTAAGTATTCGATTTTGATATCAAATTTATGATTATAATTAGTATTGAAAAATAGTAATTTGTAGGCAATATGCTACGTCAAGTTTTTGTACTTCACGGAAACGAAATTATATATAAAAGATTTTATGGGAATGCTGTCAGTGATTCTGAGATTGAAGATCTTAGTTTTAAGATCATTTCAGAAGCAAAAAGAGCACTAGGTAGAACCCTCGGGTATTTTGATTTTATAAAATTTAGAGTATCGTATGATGTAGAGCTCGAAAATAATTTAGCGTTTATCTTTATAACTGGTTTAATGGATGATTTTTATAGAACAATCAAAATGCAATTAATCAATTTTAAAGCTTTATTTTTAAGTCGTTTTGGTGAAATCTTGAAGGAAAAATGTATAAAAGATTTAAATTTTACAGGAATTAACGTAGCTCTTGATGAAATGCATAGAAACTTAAAGCCTAAAATAGCAGTAGTGGGTTTTGCGGGAGTAGGAAAAACCACCATAAAAAAATTGATCAAAATGGATGAGATTCCTCTTCAACATGTTCCTACTATTACAGGAGAAATCGCTACCATTAAAATTGGAAAATTATTTTTTCGATTATTTGATTTTGCAGGACAGGAACAATTTAAATATCTTTGGAAAGGATTCATAAAAGAAAGTGATGCTGTCCTTATTGTTACAGATTCTACGTTAAAAAATATTGAAAAAAGCAAATTCTTTTTAGAATTAAAAGTTAAAGAAGTGCCTCATGCGCGTGCTGCTATTATAGGTAACAAACAAGATTTACCTAATTCTTTAAGTATAAAAGAAATTGAAGAAATAACTGGATTAAAAACCTATCCCATGGTTGCGAATAGAAAAGAAAACCGAAATAAAATGATTCGGGTAATAGCTGATATATTAGATATGAGTACTGTCAATTCTCCTTTATTATCTGAATTATTTGAAAATACAGATTTAAGTTATGAAACTTTATTTGGTTTAGATGAAGAACCAGTTTCAGAAGAATCCTTAGTAGAACCAGAAGAATTATCGATCTCTTCTACTTCTCAAAATGAGACCGAAATTAAAGTTAGCGATACAAGAGACAAAATTGATAAAATCATATCGAAAACTGTTGTTTCAGAACCGACATTCTTTAAAGATTTGAAATCAACTGAAGTTGATTTAAAAATTCCTATTGATAATGCTTTAGTTACAACCGATCTATATTCCGACTTTATAGAGACTAATTCATTTACCTTAAATGAGAAATTAAGTATTTTATTTACTGCTATTAATTGCGTCTTTCTTACAAAAACCAAACCAAAAGTATATCCAAAATTCAGTTCATTTTTAAGGAGTTTTAAAATGGATGTATTTAATTCTAAAGAAATAAATATGATCCGGAAATATTATTCAAAAATAGTGAAAAGTGTAAAAAACTAAAAGTTAGGCACTTTAAGAATTAATCCCTTCGATCTAACGATTAATATATTGTATTTTAAAAGACCTTAATTTACCATCTTTTACAACTATTTCTCTATATCCCCCTGCAGTATCAGGATTTTTATAACTTCCTAATCCTAATGCGGGAGTCTGGACTACAAAAGGTCCATTTTCCTTTATACTTTTGGCACTAGTATATATTTCAGAATAATTATCATAATATATTGCTGCGGGATTTTCAATTTTTTTCAACCTAAATGGAGGAGCATCATATACACTCGTTTTAATTTCAGGGTTTTCTAATCTAAATTCCTTTGAATCATGAGTATGACCTGCGAGGGTTAATATACAATAATTTTTACAGAAATCAACTAATTTTTCCCAATTTGATGAAATTGAACCATATTTCATATTAAATACTCCATCAATACGTGCAGCTGAAATTGGTTTTCCCATTTTTTTAATTAACGATTCTTTGAACTCAATTAACTTCCTAGTTATAAATCTACTCCCCTTTTTTTCAAATATATTTAATTTATACTTTTTACCCCCAGAATTTAATGGAGGTCCATGTAGAAAAAGAAATGTGTTAGTATTGTTCTTTATTTCGTTGTTTATTAGATTCTCTAAGTATTTTATTTGTTTGAAAGATATTCCTGTAACTGATGGATGACCTGTTATTAAATCTCTTAAATTTCTAAAAGAATCAGAACCAGAATTTAAAATAATAAACAAATTTTCTCCGAGCTTAAAAGAGAAATCGAGTGAAGAATTAATTTCAGATAAATAACCTTTTAAAGCTAAAGAAGATTTTGTTAAAGCTGTAATAGGAGATGCAGAAAATAATTCATTTAATGCAATTGCTTCAGAAGCATTTAATCCAATCTTTTTGTACATTTCTGCCCATGTGAGATCATAATGAAAAACTCGATAATCATGGTTCCCTAAAGTTGTAAAAATTGGACAATTCAATTCTTCTCCCCTAAGAACTCCTTTATATTTATTCTCAGGCGGGTTACTCAAGAGAATATCTTTAAAAGTCAGCCAATTACTTTGTTCATAATTAAATTCATTTAATTTACGAAGTTTTTTGGCCAGTCTACTTAAAATGGTATAATCAATAATATCTCCTGTAAATACAATGAAATCTAATTCATTCTTAATTACTTTCCGATTCATTATTTTTATAAATCTTCTAAATTGATTATTTGGATTAATTAAACGCTTTCTCAAGGGAATTTTTATTTCTGAGAGCATTCCTTCCTCTTTGGTTTTTTTCTTTGAGAATTTCAGTTTCTTTTTTATCGTGTCAAAGAAATCCTCTACATTCTCTTTAATTGAGGACTGTGTCCACTTTTTAACAATTCCATAAATTCTATCATTTCTCTCTGCTAAATGTAGATCCGTAGCATGTACAAATGTAAAATCCTCCCATTTTTGCTTTGATATGACAAGTGAATGATAGTTTATTTGGCTATTAAAGCAATGAATATCAAACATAACAAAATTTCGTTCCTTTAGGAATTTCAGAACCTCCTTATTAAGAGAAAATTTAATTGTCACTTTATAGAATTTATCTATTTCACCAAATACTTTGTTTTTTACTAAAAATTCGTGTGGATTTAGATTATCTGTAGTAGAGACATTTTGAATTGGAGTTATAGAAAAAGTTTCAATATTTATTATTTTAGGAAAAATAGGGGTCCCTCTATGTAATCGAGATTTTAATTTCTTTAGTTGTTCTAAACTTAAATCTAACTCTGTCCCCGTTTCTAATATTTCTTTAATTTTTTTCTTTTGCTTTTTTCTAACTCTTTTTTCTCTCCATTTTGCGAATAATCCTTTTGGTTTTTTCACGAAAATTAGTTTATAGGACCATTTATAATCATATAACGGTATTAAGGATATATTTTTTCTTATGGATGAGGAAAAAGACTCTAAATCAGAATTATCTGTAATAAACAGTAATTCAGCTTGAAAATCTTTATCTTTCAGTTTAGTACTTATTTTTAAAATTGAAGGATGTCCCAAGTTTGGGCTCACTAAAATTGATTTTTCTGAATTTTCTTGTTCTATTACTGTCAATTTTCGATAGTCACACCAAAGTTTAAGCAAAAGGATGTATTAATTTCAAAAATTTTATGCTAATATATACTAAACAATTTCGCATTAAAAATGTAATTTAATCTCTACTTTTTAATAAAGGATAAAGTATTACTTCATCATTAGTCTAAATGAGCAAGATTAACAAAAATAACATTGTCGCCTCGTACTACGATACTTCCTAAATTTTCATGTTCCTCTCTAATATTACCTTCATCATCTTGATACTCAAAAATTTGACTTGTCTCTTCAAGATAGAGATTTAAGTGTTCATCGAAACCGCCAAGACGACCCCTGAACAAACGATTACGCTTAACTTTAATAAGTATTATTTCATTGATAGATGACTTCAAATAATCAATTGGACGATTTGATCTCGTATAACTTTCACGTGACATTATTAAGTAATCCCTAAAAAAGCAATTATTCATAAAAAATATTTATAATAACAATACAAATTAGCTAGAATTAAAATCTTTTGATTATTTTTATAGGTCTATACATAAATACTCATATAAAAATCAATGATAAAATTGTCGAATGAAAATAAGGGGAATAAGAAAACGGTGACTTGCTGTGTTATGAATTGTCAAAAAGAAGTGCCAATTGAAAAAGCAATAATTATCGAGGGTCAATATTTCTGCCCTATTTGCGGTGTAGCATATTTTAGAAGCACATTCAAGATATAAATTTATAATCTGTAAGGAGAGATATTCATTTAACTTTTTATTATATAATGTGTTAATATGATTTAACGAATACTTATTAATAATAGGCCCGTGGCGAAGCTTGGATATCGCGGCAGCCTCCTAACTTAAATATAAGGAGTAAGCTGAAGATCGGGGGTTCAATTAGAAATTTAATTCGTATTTCTTGAACACATCCCCCCGGGCCTGCTATTTTTTATTTTTAAACTTTATATGATATCGATTTTTACTAATGGTAATGAATGAAAAGTATGTTACTGACCTATCTTATTTGAAAGTAGCTTGGAAACCAAGATTTCCAAAATTTATGCGTTCATTACAGAAAATTATAATGAGGCATGGTGCTATCCCTTTATTGAAGATTTTAGGGATATTCTTAGGATTAGGGTATGCTAAAAATAGTGTAAAGAGGTATCCTGAATGTTTTGTAAAATTAAAGGATGGTACAGAATTGGCAACTGATGTATATGTTCCAAAGAATGTTTTTAAGAAAAAAAGCAAATGTCCAACCATATTAGTACGATTACCCTATTGGAAGGATAGTATGAGTATTCTAGGATATGTATATGCAGGATTTGGATTCGTAACGATTATTCAAGATATACGTGGAACATCACATTCGAGCGGCTTTAATTATTATTTATTTACGGAAAGAGGAGATGGATTAGAGACTTTAGAATGGATCTCTAAACAGTATTGGTACAATGGAAAAATAGGAATGGCAGGAGCAAGTTATTTTGGTATAACACAACTTGCAGTCTCATGGGATAATAAGTATTTGACATGTATTTCTCCAGCTGTTACATCATCTTTGAATTTATGGAAAAACAATGGAGGTCTTCAAATTCATGCTCTAACAACTTCGATTTATAGAATAATGGTAAATATAACATCACATAGAGAAGTTCCTGATATAGATACATTAACAAGTTTAATGTATGAAAGATACTTAAATCCTCAATACGCTTTATATAATGATCCCCTCAAAAAGAAAAGCAGGCTTAGGCTATCTCAGTTAAAGGGAAAGTCAATAAAAGAAGTCCAAGATCTTTTAGTATCATATTATAATATTAAGAATTTTGATCCTTCTAAGCGCAATTTTAAGATTTACTTCAAATTTTTGAATGATTTCTTAATTACCCAAGGTGTGGATAAGGATACATACAAGATGTCAGGATTTTTAGATATGGATGGTACTAAATTTTCACAACCTGCATTTATGCTCGCTGGTTGGCAAGACATGTTTTTTGAGAAACAATTAAAGGATTTTATAGAAATTCAAAACAGCGCCACTGGAAATCCTAAGAAATATTCAAGACTACTTATAGGATCATGGGCACATGGAGCGAGTGGTCATCCGGACAGCCGTATTATAAATGCGGGTATGGGAGGTTTTTATAAAGAATTTTTAAATCTCGATTGGAACCGATATTGGTTATGTGACGATAAGAATGCTTTTCCTGAAATAAATAAACCTTCTATAAAGTATTGGGTAATGGGGAGAAACATTTGGAGATACACAGAAAAGTGGCCACCTGAAGAAATTGAATACAAAAAGTTATTTATTCATTCTATTAAAGGCGCAAACAGTCTAAAAGGAGATGGTATTTTAGATTTCAAAGAACCAACTAATGAATCAGAAGATACATATGTTTTTAATCCCTTGAATCCTGTTATTTCGAAGGGGGGAAGGAATTTAGGTATATTAAAAGGAGCTCAAGACCAAAAAGATGCTGAAAAGCGAAAAGATGTTTTAATCTACTCAACCACACAATTAAATGAAGGATTAGAAATAACGGGTCCTGTAAAGATGGTGCTTTACGCATCTTCTACAGCGAAAGATACTGACTTCATGATCAAATTAGTAGATGTATATCCACGAGGAAAAGCGATAAATATTCTAGACGCTGGCATTCGAGCTCGCTTCAGAATTGGTGATGAAAATCCTTCTCTCATAGAACCAGGAAAGGTTTATAAGTATGAGATTGAATTAGGAAATACCTCAAATTTTTTTAGGAAAAACCATAAATTACGAATTGAAATAACTTCAAGTAATTTTCCACGATTTGATATTAATTCAAATTTAGGAGGAGAGGGTCAACCAGGAGATTATTTCATAGCTGAGCAAAAAATTTATCATACAAAAGAATTTCCATCTCATCTTGTTATCCCAGTCTTAAAAATGTAGGTTCTAGATTAAAACTTATCAATAAATTTTCTCTGAATATACTTTTAAGATTATACCAAATTTATGTAGAATTTCTTCTAGTGATAGACTTAAATCGTGAATTCCAATCATCTTTCCTTCCTCATTACTTAGAAATGTATCTTTTTGTTTCAACTTTAATTCTTTAAGCAATGAGTGAAATATATCCTGGAAATTTTTTTTCAAATTATTGGGAGTTAGTTGTATTTTTATAATTTCTCCACGCTGAATAATCTTGAAAGTTAAAAACTCTTTTTCTTCTTTGTTTAAGTCATTCATATATCTTAAAAGAGAAAAATGGATATCTAATAAATTTATTCACTTCTGTCAAAAATACCTTAAAATTAAGAATCTATCGTTTTGGATGGTTATACATAACGAGTTGGTTAAATATTCAGAAATACTATTATTACTCGCCTAAAAAAATAGAGGTGAAAAATATGCCAAAAAGAATATTAAGAGTAAATATGAATAAACTAGAGGCTAAATGGGAAGATTTACCCGGAGACTATGCTGCTTTAGGTGGACGTGGTATGACTTCAACTATAGTTTCTAAAGAAGTACCACCAACTTGTGATGCTTTAGGACCTCATAATAAACTTGTGTTTGCTCCTGGGATAGTTACAGGCACTGCTGCTCCCTCAAGTGGAAGGCTTTCGGTAGGAGGAAAATCTCCTTTAACAGGAGGTATAAAAGAAGCCAACGCAGGGACTCCATTTGCTCAGATGTTAGCCAGGATGCGTATAGGGGCTATAATAGTAGAAGGTAAACACGCCGGAGATGATTATTATCTTCTCAAAGTAACTATGGATGGTGGAGAGTTCATAAATGCAAATAAATGGTCTGGAAAAGGATTATATGGTGTTTATAAAGATCTTTTTAAGGAATTTGGTAATAAAGTAGGAATATGTAGCGTCGGAATAGCTGCAGAACTACTAGGAGCTATGTCGGGAGTATGTTTTAATGATCCTGAGGGATTACCTAGCAGATATGCTGGAAGAGGTGGTTTAGGGGCGGTTATGGCATCTAAAGGTCTAAAATTCATTATAGTTGATGAAACAGGAGCTCCAGGAGTAGAGATTGCAAATCAAGAGGTATTTAAAGCAGGTATTAAAAAATTAAGAGATGCTCTTACAACTCACGATGTTACCAAGCCCGGAGGAGCTCTTAATTCATATGGAACATCAGTTTTAGTAAATATCATAAATGAAGCAGGGGGCTTACCTCAAAGAAACTTTTCTAGAGGTCAAGATGACAGAGCTGAAAAAATATCTGGCGAGGCAAAAGCTGAAACAATTAAAAGTAGAGGTGGATCAAGACCACATTTTTGTAACCCTGGATGTATTATACAATGTTCAGAAGTCTGGGTAAAACCAGGTGGTAAAGATCCTGTAGGTGTTCTTGAATACGAGAGTGTATGGGCACTTGGAGCAAATTGTGAAATCTACAATTTAGATGATATTGGTGAGTTAAATCGCGCTTGCAACGATCTTGGATGTGATACTATAGAGGCAGGAGACACTTTAGCAGTTGCAATGGAAGGGGGATTAGCTAGCTTCGGAGATGGTAAAGGAGCCTTAAAACTTATGGATGAGATTCGTAAAAAAACACCAACAGGAAGAATCTTAGCTCAAGGTACTGAAATTACAGGAAAAGTTTTAGGTGTAACAAGGATTCCAACTTGTAAGGGTCAGGGATTCCCCGCATATGATCCAAGAGCAATTAAAGGAATAGGGGTAACATACGCAACGACTCCTATGGGTGCGGATCACACAGCTGGCTATGCGATTGCTCCCGAAATTTTGGGAGTAGGAGGAACCTTAGATCCATTGGATCCAAAGAAAGCGGAAGTTTCACGTAATTTACAATTAGCTACTGCGGCAGTTGATGCATCTGGATACTGTCTTTTCATTGCATTTGCAGTACTAGATATTCCTGAAGGATTGGAAGGTGTGGTTGAATCCTTAAATGGCGTTTTAGGAGCAAATCTAACCGTCGCTGATGTTGCACCAATTGGAAAATCTATTATCGATACAGAACTTGAATTTAATAAAAAAGCAGGATTTACACCTATCCATGATAGACTTCCGGAATTTATTACTGAAGAAAAGCTTCCACCGCATAATACTGTGTTTGATGTACCAGATGATGATTTAGATAGTGTTTTTTAAGTAGAATAGGATCTAAAATATGCCAATATATCTAAAATTATTCGGAGATTTAAGAAAAAAAGCTGATCCAAACATCAAGGGTTCATTATCATTAAAACTAGAAATTAATGATTCAGAAATATCAAATGTACAAGGTATTCTTCGAAAGTTCAATATTGATGATAATGAAGTTTATCATATTTTTGTAAATAGTGTATATGCAGGACTTAAGAAAAATGTTAAAGATGGAGATAAAGTCTCATTGTTTCCACGAAATATGGCATTGTTATATAAATGGTATTTTAAACGAGAAGAAGATGAGTGAAAATTCGATCAATGTTACTGTTAAGTTCTTTGCTACTTTGAGACAATTTGGTCCCACTAAAGAAGATTTAGTTATTCCAGAAAATAGTGAGATAAAACTGCTATTTGAGAAATATAAAATTCCCAAGGAGGAGAGAAGGGCAATAATTTTAGTTAATGGTCGACCGCATAAAGATCTCAAGACGATTCTATATGACGGAGATATAATTTCAATTTTCCCTCCTATTGGTGGTGGATAAAAATACCCTAAATAACTTAATTTCTTTTTTTTATATTCTTATTTTATAAAATATAAACACTTTTAGACCTGAATCAACTTCTTTAAAAAAAATTGAAATTTCATGATTATAAACTAGCCGTCTTGTTCAGTCTTTCGATAACAAATAGTTTAAATATATAAATTAGTATTATCCATTCGTTCTGTTATCATAAACATCACATCGATTTTATAAAATATTAGATTAAAGCTCAAATGCTGATTATTATATTATTTATTAAATTATGTAATCATTCACAGAACGTTGTTTTATTATATCGATACGAAGTGAATTATTAATTATGACTTCAATTGAAGAGCCAAAACGTGAAGAAGAAAGATACCGATTAATCGCTGAAAACGCCAATGATTTAATAGGGATTTTAAATAAGGATTTTAAACTAGAATATTTGAATGAGAAGATATGCCTTGATGTATTAGGATATAAATATAATGAAGTAGTAGGGAAGAACATTTTAGATTTTGTTCACCCTTCAGATAAGGAAAGGGGGCTCAATTCTCTCACAAAAGCTTTAGAAGATAAAGAAGGAATTATCGAAATAAGGGCAAAACATAAGGATGGAAATTATATATGGTTTGAGGTAAAAGGGAAAGTATTTATCGATAATGGTGAACCTAAAGGTATATTAGTCTGTAGAGATATTACTTCGCGTAAAAAAGTCGAATTAGAATTAAGAAAATCAGAAGAGAAGTTTAGATCTTTAGTTGAAACTACTAGTGATTGGATTTGGGAAATAGACAATCATGATGTTTATACTTATTCAAATCCAAAAGTTAAGGAAATTTTAGGCTACGAAATAAATGAAATAATTGGAAAGACTCCATTTGATTTTATGCCCCCTAATGAAGCTAATCGAGTAATTGAAGATTTTCAAAAAGCAAAAGAAAAGAAAGTTCCGATTAAATTTATTAAAAATAAGAATATCCATAAAAATGGCACTCTAGTTACACTTGAAACAAGTGGAGTCCCTTTTTATGATGAAAATGGATTTTTATTGGGATACAGAGGTATAGATAGGGATATAACAGAAAAAGTAGATGCTGAAAAAAAATTGAAAGAGTCTGAAGGGAAATTCCGAAATATCTTTGAAGCAATACCTGATTTATATTTTCTAGTTTCTGAAGATACAACAATTCTAGATTATAGAGGAAATGAACAGGAATTATATGTTAATTCTGAAGAGTTTTTGAATAAAAAGGTAATAGATGTAATGCCACCACATATAGGTAGCCATATCATGGAAATAGTAAGGAAAACTATTGATAGCAAACAACCCCAAACTTTAGAATATCAACTACCTCTACAAGATGGTAAAGTTCATTTCTTTGAGTCAAGGTTTTTCTATTTATCTAAGAAAAGAGTTTCAATTTTCGCTCGTGATATTACAGAAAAAAAAAATGCTGATAAGGTAATTTATAACTTAGCAAAATTTCCTTCAGAAAATCCTAATCCAGTTTTAAAAGTAGATAGAGATAAGATTCTATATATTAATCAGGCAGGTATAAATTTATTTGATTCAGAAGGGGGTGATAAAATTCCACCCCTATTAGAAAAATCGATTAAGGAAGCTTTTGATGAGAAAATTACTAAATTTCTTGAAGTTAAAGTAAATAAAAAAATTTATTCTTTTGATATAATTCCGATATTAAAAGAAGACTATGCTAATATTTATGGACAAGATGTAACAAAGAGTAAAAATTCAGAAGCTGCTCTTAAAACTGAGAAGCATTTTACAGAAGATATATTGAATTCTTCACTTGATACCATCTTCGTTTTTGATCTAGAAACAGGGAAAGCGCTCAGATGGAATAGGGTATTTAGGGAGGTGTCTGGTTATTCAGATGAAGAAATTTCTTCAATGAAAGCCCCAAATTCATATTATGGTGAAGAAGATTTAAAAATTGCTTCAGAAGCAATACAAAAAATAATAGAGGAAGGCCAAACTACTATAGAACTTTCATTTATTACAAAGGATGGTGAGAAAATCCCATATGAGTATAATGCAACTGCACTTGAAGATTCTAACGGAATAATTTCAGTTGTTTCCATTGGTAGAAATATGACTGAACGAAATGAAGCAGAACAAAAGCTACGAGAATCAGAAGAAAAATTTAGAAATATTACAGAGCAGTCCTTAATGGGAATAAGTGTAATACAAGATGGTGTTTTTAAATATTTTAATGATAGAGTTGTCGAGATTAATGGATATCCTGCAGAAGACTTTAAAAGCTGGGGTCCTAATGAATTTGTAAAAATGATTCATCCAGACGATAGGGAATTTGTTATGGAACAGGCACGTAAGAAACAAAAGGGCAATCTGGATGTGGTCAATCATTATCCATTTAGGATTGTTACGAAAAATGGAGATGTTAAATGGCTCGAAATTTATTCAAAAACTATTAATTATGAAGGTTCTCCAGCAGATTTGACTATGACTATTGATATTACAGATAAAATTGAAGTTGAAAAAAAGTTAAAAGAATCAGAAGAACGTTATCGCTTAATTTCTGAAGCCTCAAATACAGTTGTTTGGACTACAGATATGAACTTGAATTTGACCTATGTTAGTTCTAATAGTCAACAAGTTCTAGGATATACTGTTGAAGAGGCAATCGCCCTTCCTCTTTCTTCCGTATTACCTCAAGAATCTTTAGAAAAAACAGCGAGAATATTTAAAGAGGAATTAAGAATTGAAAGGAAAAAAAGTAAAGATTTAAACCACTCTCGGACTTATGAGACGGAACAGATTCATAAAAATGGGTCTATCATTCCTTCAGAAGTTACTTTTACGTTTTTACGTGATCAAAATGGTGTAGTTAATGGAATCTTAGGAATTTCAAGGGATATATCTGGACGTAAAGAATCAGAACGAAAGAGAATAAATGCCCAGAAAGAGCTTGAGAAATCTTATGAAAGATTTAAGGAACAGGAAAAAATAATTAATAAGAGTCCAGGGGTGTTATTTCTTTGGAAGAATTCGGAAGGATGGCCTGTAGAATTTGTTTCTGAAAACGTGAAACAATTTGGGTATACTCAAGAGGATTTTTATTCTGGAAAAGTCATATATGAGCAAATTATACATCCAGAGGATTCAGAAAGGGTTTTTGAAGAAATAAGTATATATAGTAATGAAGATATTAGCGAATTTGTTCAAGAATATAGGATAATCACTAAATCGGGTGAAATTAAATGGTTGGATGATAGAACTTGGATTAGAAGAGATTCTGAAGGTAAAATTACCCATTTCCAGGGAATTGTAATAGATATTACAGATCGTAAGATAACGGAATATGCTTTGAAATTATCAGAGAAAAATTATAAAGATGCTTATGATATGGCGAATTTCTATAAAGATCTCTTTACTCATGATATGAACAATATTTTACAAATAATAAACTCCTCAGCAGAAATAATTTCATTTCAATTAGGAGATTCTGAAAAATCATTATTTATTGAAAACATGACAAAAATGATTAAGAGTCAGATAGATAGGGGTTCAAAATTAATTTCTGATGTCCGCACGTTAACTTCTCTTGATGAAGAAGAAATATATATAAATAGAACGGATCTATCAAAGTTTTTAAACAATTCAATAAAGTTTGTGAAGAAAGCATATAATGAAAGAAATGTATCTATTATACCAGTAATTCATGAAAAGGAATATTTAACTAATGCAAATGAACTTCTTCAGGATGTATTTGAAAATATACTAATCAATGGAATAAAATATAATGAAAGCGAGATTGTAGAAATACATATTAATATCTCTAAGCAAATAGTTGAAAATAAAAATTATACTCAGATTGAATTCATTGATAATGGCATCGGTGTACCTGATAGCAAAAAGGAATTGATTTTTCAACCAGGAAATAGAGAAATTAAAGGCACTAAGGGAATGGGAATTGGACTGTCTCTTGTGAGCAAAATAATGAAGATTTTTAAAGGGAAAATTTGGGTTGAGGATAAGGTGAAAGGAGATTATTCCCAAGGCAGTAAATTCATTGTATCACTACCAGATTTAAATTGATTTATTTACAGATTCTTAATAACTCTTAATTTTCTAAGAAGAAAAGAAAAAAAAATTATTTATTAAAAATTGAAAGAATAAATTCTCCAATCTTTTTAATTGCATCTTTTGCTTCAGGTAGATAATGTAATCCAAATCCTTGAAATACATGAATTGTATCTTTCCATTCCTGTAATGTAGCGTCCACACCAGCAGCTTTCGCTCGCTCTATAAATCGTGTAGAATGGTCATATAACATTTCGCTAGTACTCACTTGAATCAGAATTGGAGGTAATCCTTTTAATTCGGCTAGAACAGGTGAAATATATGGATTGTTAGGATCCGCTCCTGCTAAGAAAGATGTAGTCCACCAAAAAATTCCTATATCTGCTAAAATTGGATCAGTTTTTGCATTTTCATAAAATGTAACACTTTTATTAGTAAAATCAGTGGCAGGAGATAATGCTACTGCTCCTGCAGGTAATGGAATTCCTTTATCTCGTAGTTTTATTAGTGTAGTTAATGTTAAATTACCACCTGCTGAATCTCCAGCAATAATTATATTTTCTGATTTAAATCCTTGAGAAAGAAGCCAATTATATGCAATAACACAATCCTCTAAAGGAGCAGGAAAAGGATGTTCAGGAGCAAGGCGATATTCAATGCTTAAGACTCGTGTTTTGGTAAGTTGTGCAATTTCTATCGTTAAAGCTCTATGGGTTTTTGGAGACATTAACACCATGCCGCCACCATGAAAATAGAGAATCACTTTGTTATCATCAGCTCCAGGTACAATCTGCCATTCAGAAGGAACACCATCAGCATCAATTTCTCCTATTTTCACATTTTCTGGGAGGGGGTATTGATCTAATTCAGTTTCTATATAATAATCCACAGCAAAACGAAAGAATTTTGCTAATAATCGCATCTCCTCATCAGTAAAAAAACCATAAAAATCCTCGATTGTTCCTTCATTTTTCGTTAGCATACTAAAAAATTTTTCATTACCTTCTTTTATTCTTTGCATATAGGATTGAAGATTAAATCCTTTATTTTCTTCAATTTTAAGAAATTCTAAAGCACCCTTCAATTGGACTTTTTGCATTTCATCAGAGGCTTTAAGAATTTCTGGTCGAATTAGTGATCTGTCTAATTTTGTCATGATTTTCTTGTATTTTTAATTGTCTAATTAAAGTTTAAGATAAATTAATTGTTCTTCGTCATTTTAATATTCTTATAATATTAGTGATACTGATAAAAAGAGAAAAAAAAAAGAAATAATAGAAATTATAATATTTATATTTAGATTAGACTATTTTCATTGCCAAGTCCATATCCTCAAGCGTAAGTTTCTTTCGGCCAGCGTGTCTAGTCATTTCAAGAGCTTTGTTAGTCATACCCTTTGCTAATTTCTCTAAGTAATCAATTAGCGCATCAACAGCGTCTCGTGCAACCATTTCAGCGCCATTATCTTTCATCAACTTTCGTACTGGACTCCAGGCAAATTTAAAGAAATTAGCGAGTTGCTAGATTTTACCTTCTTTGCCATTTTTTTATTCCTCCACTTTTTAATTTTTTAATTCTAAAGTTCACTTTATTAAACATGAACTTTATTATATTATAATATTTCATTCAAATATTTAAAACTTGCGTAAGATTTTCGATAGAGTATGTTTTGGTTAATAATTTCCTCCGATCGACAAAATTGCGATGTCTGAGAAGAACGCTGGTAGATATGGATCTGAGCCTTTAGATCTAAGATTTTTTTTAATTTTCAAAAATGTTAATGGATACCATTATTAAATGAAAATAATAATCATCAATGCTGCTTTTTTTTTTTAATATAAATATTTTCTAAATATCATTTTGATTTTTTCCTTAAATTAAATTTAAAGAAATTTCTATATCACGTATTAAATATATAGATTTAAAAATAGCAAATTTATATGTATCATTAAAACTTTTTTCACATTACAAAAAAAGTGATTTATAAAATGAATTGGACAGAAGGTTTACAGAAAATTAAGGATGTATTAGCCGCACGTGGTTACAATATTTTAGGTTATGACCATTCCGAAGAACAAAAAGCAACTATGGAACCATGGTTTTATCCAAAGAAAAAAGGTCAAGGACTTCCCCCTGAAGTTGGTCAGTTGCTCAACGAAGTAAAAGAGAGATATTCAATAGCCGCATCAAGGAAGTTTAAAACTATGGGACAACAAAACACTGATATTTTTTGTGGGATAAAAGCAGATGGTAAATCTGTGGAAGAAATACAAAATTTACTAAAAGAGTTAGAAGAAACCTTTCATAAAGTCGATAAGAATAAATTTCCAAAAGGAACAACTAAAATTGCTAGCAAAAAAGCTTTCTATATTGCCTTAACTTTATGTTGTATTTATGAAAATGGTCTTACTGATGATATGGTTGAAACAATTCTATCTTGCTGGAAAAAACAAGGTCTTAAAAAACCAACACCACGTGATATGTATAGTACTCGCCCCTATGTTATCGATTTAGCTAATCAAAGAGCTTTTAGTCATAAAGGAATTCCTTTAAAAACCAATGCACCTGGTCCTACAAAATTGGCAAGCGAAATTTTTGGTATTTAGAAGTAATATCAATAAAAAATAGAGACGAAGATTATGGAAGATAAATATAAAAAATATTCTATTATTTGTCCCATGGGCTTTTTGCTTTTTATATTACTAGCCATTATCCTTTTACCTTTAACGCTCTCAGGGGGGTGGCAATGGTGGTTTATTGAAGCGATTGTCATAATTCCTATGTATGTTGTGGGAGATTATTTAGACAAAAAAGTTTTTAAAGTTAAAGGAACTTTTGCAAAAGTTAAAGAAAAAGGAGTGAGTTTAGCTGAAAAAGATCCCGATAATTTTGTGAAATGCCCAAACTGTGGAATGTCTGTTAGAAAAGAAGCGGAATTCTGTAGTTATTGTGCCCAAAAAATAAATTAGTATGACAAATAGGGATAAATAACCAAATTTTTTTTTATTACTGTCTTAATATTTTACGCATTACGTAATAATCCTTAAATTCTTTATAGATGGAAAATCCTTCAGAGGTATATAATGAAACAGGTCCACGATAACTATGAGCATCTGATAAGGTTTCTCCTTTCCTAGGGTATGCTTCAAAAATATCATAATCCTTTTCCTGAGAAGCAGAACATGCGTATTTTAAAAGATTTCGTGCAATTCCTTGTTTTCTGTATAAAGGCGCAACAATAAAACAAATAAGAGAAGCAATTTTATCCTCTGATTTTTCTTTAAAAGGGATTTTTGCAAAATTTTCCTTAGAGTTTACATTACACCATCCAACTGGTTTATCCTCTAAATAAGCAATAAATCCATTCATTTTCCCGGAAGCGATTAATTCCTTTGAAGCTTTTCTGTTATCTTCAGCAGTTCTTTTGAAAAATTGTTTAGGTTTCCCAGGAAAATGATAAAAGTGACAATAACAAGTGCCCCAATCGGGATTATCAGAAAAAGCAACATTATCAAAATAATATAGAAAATCTTCAAGAGTATCAGGTGATAAAGCTTTTATCTCAATAACAGATTTAGAATTCTCCATATATAAAGGAGTTGATACTCTATATTAATATTTATCATCTATAGCAGAGAGAATGACTTTTAATTGGTCGAATACATCCAAACGGAAGTCAAGCCCAATTCTAAAAAAAAGCAAATCTATCACTTTTTTATCAATAAATTCATCAACATTTAATTGATTTATTATCTCTGAACAATTACTAACTTCTGAAGCACGAATTCCAATTAAAATTACTACATTTTCTTTTACATTTTCAATAATTCTAAGTATCATTTTCTTAAAATTTGGATCTATTTGTTCTTGAGACCGTATATCAAAGACACAAAAGATTCCATCAGAACTGGAAAGATCATCAAGAGCAGAATATTCATGTTGCTTTAGAATCATTCCATTCGTATATTGGTAGACTTGTTCATCATCATAATCTCTTACGAGTGATTTATCTCCAAGTTTATCTATACTTGTAATGATTTGTAATCCAGGACTCCAAACTGAGCTTTCAGTTATAAAAGATAACGTGAATACAATTTTTTTCTTTAGTATAGAGTTAATAATATCAAGCAATATTTCACTACGTCTTTCATCTTCGATTTCTTTACTTTTCATTACGTAGTGATATGAAATTAAGTTAAATGCATCCTCGACATTACTTCCCGTTAACGCACTGGTTTCAATATAAGATAATTTAATTTTTTCGCCTTTTGAAAGAGTGTTAGCTAATCTAGCGCCTTCTTGATAGTATACTTTTCTCTCTTCAACTAAATCAGTTTTATTTCCCACTATTACAATTGGTATATCTTCACCAGTGGTAAATTGCTTTAGTTCTTCATACCAGTCTTTAATATTATCGAAAGACTCTCTATTTGTTAAATCATACACAATAAAAGCAGCTTGAGCCCCTAAATAATAGATTTTTCGAAACCTTTTAAAATATTTCTGTGCTCCTAAGTCGTACAAACTTACCCCTATTTTATTTCCAAAAAAATCAAAATCGTGAGATAATATATTTATACCTATAGTTGCTCTATAGTCTGTCGTGTATCTTTTTTCGACAAATCTACGAATGATGGAAGTTTTACCGACTTCATGATCTCCCAAAATTACGAATTTAAACCGATATTCACCATCCACACCTAATTCCATCTGATAAAGCTGATTTTTCAATCGTTCAACATTTCCTGCTTCGTATTCAAAGTTCGGAATTAATACCTGAATTAAGGTTTCCTCATCAGCAGTAAGAATCTGAGCTGTTTTTTCTGCTAAAAAGAATCCATAAGGGGAAATTTTTTCAATTGAAGCCATGCTCTCTAAAACTAAACTTAAAATTCTTTCTTCATCAACCGAAATAAACAATAGTCGATGATCTTCCGTATCAAAACTTGCATTTCCAAATTTTTGAAATTCAAATTCGTTTCGCATTCTTTCTAATATAGGATTTATAATAGATGTTAAGACTGAAACAAGTTCTATATCAATATCTTTTCTTTTCTCCCCTGCAATGACTAATCCTTCAGAATCAGAAACAATAACAGATTCTACTTCATTATTTGCCTCTAGGAACTTGTTAAATAATTCTCTAAAGAGTTTATTTTTTTGTATTACCATAAAAATCTCTTCCTACTTAAAGTATAATCAATTGATCTTATTCTTATTATTATAATAAATAATTATCATTTGGATTTTTATTATTATTGATTATTAATAATCAAATATCTCCTATTGAATGGTTTAATTCAAGATTCCTATTTTTAACTCTTTTTAAATATATTTAATAGTATGTAACATAACCTTTAATTGGTCATAAATTTCTAATCTATATTCGAGACCTATTTTGAAGAACAATAAAGAGACCATTTTTTGTTCCAATAATTCGTTAACATTAAAGTCTTCCATGATCACTGACCAATCGCTCCTATCTGATACCCTAATTCCTATCAATACCACTTTATTCTCTTCAATATTATTTATAATTTTTTCAATAACTTTCTTCCAATCTAGAATTATGTGATCCTTATCTCGTGCATCAAAAATACAGAATACTCCATCAGAATTAGAAACTTCAAAATTATTATAGAGAAAATTTTTAATTATAACTCCATTAGAAAATTTATAAATTTTCTCATCTCTTTCATCTTTAACTTTTTCACATTCATTTGGAGAGTTAATCTCAGAGAGAATCTGGAGCCCCGGACTCCAAAATTCATTTTCGGATATCACTGTTAGAGTTAGTAATGAACTTTGATCCTCAGTTTCTTGTTTTCTTTTAGTTATAATTGAATTAAGTTCTTCTAATAGATCTTGCTTTACTATATTTTCTTCTTCTTCTTTACTTTTAGTAATATAATGAAATGCTATTAAAGTAAAGGCATCTTCTACATTTTCACCAGATAAAGCACTAGTTTCAATATAGGAAATTTTAATATTAGGTTTTTGGGATAATTCATTTACAAGTTGTACTCCATCTTGATAATCAACTGCCCGTCGATCCTTTAAATCAGTTTTGTTTCCAATAATGATGATAGGAATTTCTCGACCTCCAATAAATTCTTCCAACTCCGCATACCACTGTTTCACATTATCGAAAGACTCCCTATTTGTTAAATCAAATACAATAAATGCTGCTTGTGTACCTAAATAATAAGTTTGGCGGAAACGCTTGAAATAGACCTGTGCTCCAACATCCCACAAACTGTAAATTATCTCATTTCCAAAAAACTCAATAGAATGTGATAAAATATTTAATCCAATAGTAGCACGATAATCATGAGAAAATTTATTTTCGACAAATCTTCGTACTAAAGATGTTTTACCTACTTCATGATCTCCAATGATGACAAATTTAAACCGATATTTACCTCCATGGTCTAATCTCATTTGATAGATTTGATTTTTCACTCTATCATAATGTAATGCCTCATCAGTTTCATATTCAAAATTTGGAATAGCAAGTTGGATGTTATCACCCTCCTCTGCATTTAAAATTTGTACGGATTTTTCTGCTAAGAGATAGGCATATGGACTAGCTTTATCTACAGATGCTAAATTATTTAATACAACACTAAGAGTTCTTCTCTCATCTAAGGATATAAATAAGAGTCTATAGAATTCTGTATCAAAGCTTGCAGTCCCGAACTTTTTGAACATAAATTCATTACGAATTCTCTCAACGATCGGATTTATTATTGAAGTTAAAACAGAAACAATTTCCATATCCACTTTACTTCTTTTTTCCCCTGCAATAACTAAACCCTGTTGATCACTTACGATTACAGCTTCTACATCTTCATTTAGTTCTAGGAATTGGTTGAATAATTCACTAAAGAGCTCATTCCTATTTATAGACATAAATTTTTCTACTCAATATAATTTTATTTGTCTTCTTTTCCTTAATATACCTATAAAAAAAGTTATTTTTATTATTTATTAAATCGTTGTTCCCAAAAACATATTCTTATAAAGTGCTATTTTTTTTAATTTATTATATTATAGGTTGAGTACTGAAAAAATTCGAAATAATTAAGATTGAATATAATGCCCTCTTGTATAATTTGTCATTTAAATATAAATGAAAACACAGATTCTTTTAAATCTTGTAATAATTTACATCTTGTTCATAAAACTTGTCTCGCAGAGTGGTTAATGCATTCACATAGTTGTCCATTATGTAGTGAGCCTTATCCTCAGAGTTTAATTGATCAGTTCAAAGATTATAAAGATATGAAGGAACAAGAGAAACAAGCTGTTCTAGATAAAAAGCTACAAGAAGAATCACAAAAGAAAATGCAAGCAGTTGCGGATAAAATCTTATTTTTAAAATTTGTTGAGTCAATTGAGCAGTTGATTGAAGAGGAAAAGTTTAATGAAGCAATAGAAAGGTTATTAGATCTATATGATGAAAACTCTACCGATGAGAAAGATTTAAACACCCTTTTTCTCTTAGGAAAAGCTAATTATCTGAAAGGGCGATATGATATGACAATCAACTTCTTGTTTAAATTAGTAAAAATTAGATATGATTATCCTGATGGATTTTTATATCTCGGTAAAGCTTATGAAAAATTAGGCCTTAAAGATAAAGCCCAGTGGGCTTTTGATAGAATTAAAGAAAGCAAATAGTTTTATTATTCTTTAACCTATAGCTATTATAGTTTTAAGAAGTATTATGACACAAATTTCTGAAGAAAAACAAAATATAGTTAAACAAATTAGGGAAGTTTATAATTTTATATCTAAAGACAAAGACTTTAGCAAATTAATACCAGAAGTAAGAATGAATATTTCTGGTTCCCTCTCTGATGCTAAAAATAAAAATAAGATCGCGGGAATTGAGGGTCGCATTACAATAATCAATGGTTTTCCAAAGGCTTCAGGTGAAATTAAATTCGGAGTGTCTGATCATACTGCTAGATTAATTCTTACTGCTAAGGAATTTGATAATTCAATTAATTTTGTTATTAATTTAAAATATATACCCGAATTAATTGAATCAATTAAAAATAATTCAAAACTAGAATTACAGGAGATTATTAGAGAAGAACAACCAAATAATATAAAGAAGAAAGAACATTCTACAATGCAATGGTTAATAAAAGAGAGTGTAGAAAAAAAGGGGAAAATACCTGATATAATCTGGGATAAAGGCGCAATCGGGAAAGAACCAATGATGAGATTATTTGGTAAAAATTCTAGTGATATAAAAGAGAAACTCGAGCAAATTATTAAATTGATTAAGAAGGAAAAAATCTAAATTTCTCTCACACTAACCATATCAAGGTTAACTTCTACTTCACTCCCTTGTGAATGATCTGTTGGACCATGACCTTTACCAATATGAAGATGATCTGCTCTTTGAATTGCATTTGTTAGATATGCTTTTGCGATGTGTATTGCGTTAACTATATCCTGCCCCTTAGCTAATTCTGCAGCAATAGCTGAGGCAAATGTACATCCTGTTCCGTGTGTGTTACTTGTGTTAATGCGAGGAGAGCGAAATTCTATGAACTTGCTCCCATCATAAAGAATGTCTATTGAATCATCAATATTTTGTAAATGTCCTCCTTTTACAACAACATTC
>JAHPYZ010000120.1 GCA_019058425.1 Promethearchaeota archaeon | reverse complement strand
GAACTTGGAGTTCATCGAGCGATCTATTTAGAAACTGATGCAATGGCTGTAATTCATGCTCATAATCCTTACTGTGTCGCATTATCTTTAATAGAAGATGAGATAACATGTATAGATGCCGAAGGATTTGCTTTGTATAAAAAAATCCCTATTATTGATGTTGAAATTCCCGCAGGGGCATATTACACTTCAAAAGAAGTACCAAAAATGTTAAAAAACTATCCTTTTGTTATAGTAAGAGGTCATGGAATATTTGCCAAAGGAATGACTTTAGAAGATGCATTACAGTATGTTACAGGGGCAGAACAATCAGCGTATATAAGATATCTTACTCTAATGACTGGAAAACCTTTAAAGCGGGATTTTTCAAAAGAAAAAGATTTCTCAAAATGGTAATTAAAAGTAAAAATATTATTTTTAAATTTGAATGATATAAAATGTATGATGTAGTAATATCTGGAGCGGGACCAGCTGGTTCGAAATGTGCTGAAACTTTAGCAAAAGCCGGATTTGAGGTTGCTTTAATTGAAAAAGACACAAATTGGCGGAAACCTTGTGGTGGTGCAATAAATGCGAGGGTATTTAGATATTATCCCCAGTTACGTAATTTTGATTTTCATAAAATTAATAAAATGACCATTTTCTCTGCTGATTACCACCATTTTGGATATCATTGGAAAGATCCTAAGAATTATTCGATTAATGTGGATAGATTAGAATTTGATAACCTTCTGCAAAATTTTGCTGTTGATGCAGGCGCTATCTTACTTGACAATAATATATCCTATGATTTTATTATGAAAGAAAACCGAAAAATCGGAGTAAAAGCAAAAACATCATCTGGAATAAAAGAATATAAAGGCAAGATTATTGTAATCGCAGACGGTATGAGTTCTAAGTTGGCTGTTAAATCAGGTTTAAAGGAAAAATGGAAGACTGAAGAAGTCATGCTTACGAAATGTGCAATCATGGAAGGTGAAAATAATATTGATAAGGATACAATTTCTCTATTTTTCAAGTCATATAAAGGATATGGGTGGTTATTTCCATTAGGGGAGAATAGATTCAATATTGGCTGTGGTACAATGGGGGAAGATAATTTAAATTATAATATAAATGAAATTTTTAATGAATTCTTAAATGACCCAAACATTAAAAAATTTACACCAAATACAGATTATAAGAAAATTTGGATTGGAGCTTATCCGTTGCCAGGACAAGGTGTTAATGAAAATAGTCTATATGGTGAAAATATCATGTTAATAGGTGATGTTGCTGGGTGTGTTAATCCAATAAGTGGGGAGGGGATAAGTCCTGGAATTGCCTCTGGAAAAATCGCCGCTGAAACCGCAATTAAAGCCTTAGAAAGTGAAGATATATCCAAGCGAACACTGAAAAGATATAAATTACATCCAACGATAAAGAAAATCTCCAGGAGTTTTAAATTATCTCTTTCAATAGCTGATTTTTGTTTTGAAAAGCAGGGACAAAATTTTGCTAAAATGTGTAGAATAGCTGAAAATGATGAGAGTTTTAGAGAAACCGTAGTAAATATGTTTCTTTTTAATAAAGCACCACCAAAGGATTTCATAACGAGATTGAGATCTGAAAATTGAAGTTAATTTAAAAATACTTTTAAAGCAGTTTTAAATTTAAAATCTTAAATGGTCGAGTTAATAGGTTTTTTTTTAACCTTTGATGCAATATTTACATGGGCTTTAGCAAGTTTAGTATATAAATGGGGTTTAGGGCGAACCGAACCAAAAGCTAATTTATTTTTTAGACTCTGTTGTACTACTCTTGGAACCTTCATCTTTTCTTTAATTTTTGGAAGTTATATTGTACTTGGTCATTTAAATAATAATCAATTAATAGCTTATTTAATTGCATGTTTCATATCCGGTTTAAGTGTTACAATAGGGGATTTATTCTATTATATGTCTCTAAAGAGGATTGACGCTTCACGTACCTATCCACTCGTTCAACTCTCGCTAATTTTTGTAATTTTCTTTTCTGTTATTTGTTATGGTGAAGAGATTACAATTCCAATAGTTTTTGGCGGTATCTTAATTCTTTCAAGTGTTTTTATATTAAGTTCGAAAGATAAATCTGATAAAATTGATATAAAAAGGAGCTTAAGAGAAAAGATTTCAGAAGATTTAATTTTAGGAGTACTATTGGCAATAGGTACCGCGTTTTGTTGGGCAGTTGCATATGTCTCGTTAAACCAAGCAAGAATTATAACGGGAGATGTATTTATCTCTAATTTTGTTAGAGTTTTTTTTGGGATGATTACATTTGCTTTATTAGGATTATTTCAGAAGGAATATTATTCAGGATTTAAAAAAGAAAATCGAGAAAATTTAAAGTATTTTATTTACATTGGAATTGCAGGGATTCTATCTTTAGGTTTTGCAGATGCTATATATATTAAAGCAGCGGAAATTAATGGATTGATATTAACATCTGTATTTACAATAAATACACCAATGGTCCAGCAAATTCTTTCAATCCTAATTTTAAAAGAGAAATTTCGCAAAAGATTTATATTGGCAGTGGTATTAATCATAACAGGGAATTACATCATATTCTTCTTATAATAATTGAGTATGAGTATAGGAAATTGTATTAATAATCACTGATTTATTTGAAATATTAAGACACCATAAATAATAATAAAGAAAAATAAAAATAAATGAAGATAATTTATATTGTAAATATAATAATTATACTCTTGTGATTGATACAATGGATATAGAACTAATACCTAAAAAGAAAATTCGTGCTGATGATTATATTATAGTTAGTTTTGCTGTTGGTTATTTGTTGTTTGCTGTTGTATTTAGTCTAGGAGCATTAATGGGAGTAATTATATATCCATTTGTTTCTCTAGCTGTACTTTCACTATTAAGGATTAAGGATGGCTTAGATAAAACTAATAATGGTGGTTTCAGAAATATTAATAAAATTTTACTAGGAATTATATTGTTTACATTTTCACTATTATTTTTAAATTGGATGTTAACACGACCAGGGATTTCATCATATATCATTATCATTTTGATTACTTTTCCTATAACGATGGTGGGTCTAGCAGGAATTATAAAAGGATTAATGATTGATCTCTACAAGTCAAATCATCGAGTTTTAAATATTATTGTTGGCTTGATTACAGTAGTAATTTCACTTATAGTTTTTTCTACTTCATCCGAAAACTTTATCTTTAATATCATTGTCCTCTCAGTTACAATTTCAATCAATGTTTTCAGTAGAGCAGCATTATATTTGAGTGAGTATGGATTATCAATTATACACTTAAAGAATTTTAGACTCTTTTTTTACATAATCTCTGACTATATGTTATACGTTGGAAAAGATGGAAATGTTATTGTAGCTAAAATGGAATAATTTTACTATTTTAAGTTAAACCAATAATACTACTACTTTTCATTAATTTTATTGGAGTTAATTAAAATTAATCAATAATAAAGCTTAACTCGATTTTAACTTCTCTTATAAGTAATTTATTTGTAACCAGGGAGAAAAAAAAAGGTAAAAATTATATCAATCTATGCTACTTAATTAAATATCTTAATAAAAAAATTATAATTAATCTAAAAATTAACGCAATTATGACAGATATTCATTTTAATAAAGAGAAAGGATCTCAATTAAAATTATTTACTCCTGGACCTGTTCATGTTCCAGAGAGAGTTCTTAAGGAAATGGCAAAACCAAATGATACTCATAGATCAAAACCATATTCAGAAATGCACCAAATGGTAGCAGAAGGCCTTCAAAAGCTATTATATACTAAAAATGAGTGTTTAATTTTTACTTCAAGTGCTACGGGAATAATGGAAGCTTGTGTGAGAAATCTAGTAAATGATGATGAGAAAGCATTATTTTTTTCAATTGGAGCTTTTGGAGATCGATGGTATGAGATAGGAGTGTCAAATGGGAAAAAATCCATAAAACAGGGCGTTGAATGGGGTAAAGCGATAACTTCTGAGGTTGCACAAGAGGCTTTAAACAACGATAAATATTCAGTTGTTTTTATTCAAGCTAACGAAACCTCTACTGGAGTTTATAATCCAATTAATGAATTAGCTCCAATTATAAAAGAATCCGGTGTCTTATTGTGTGTAGATGCTACTTCTTCAATGGCAGGAGTTAAAATTGAAGTTGATAAACTGGGAATTGATGTATGTCTAGCATCTGTTCAAAAATGTTTTGCCGTTCCACCAGGACTCGCTGTTTGTTCTGTTTCTACGGCAGCATTCGAAAAAGCTGAGCAAGTAAAAAATAGAGGTTTATACTTTGATTTAATTGATTTGAAAAAGAGACATGTCGCTAAATATCAAACTCCTACCACTCCACCTATACCGCAAATTAGAGCTTTAACTGCTCAATTAGATTATATACTAAATGAAGAGGGTTTGGATAAGAGATTTGAAAGGCATGAACAACTAGCAAAACATACTAGAAAATGGGTTAATGAGATTAATCTTGAAATGTTCCCAGAGAAAGGCTATGAATCGAATACTGTATCAACCATTAAAAATTCATTAGACATTGATATTCCAAAAATGGTTTCTATGCTTTTGTCAAAAGGTTATCGAATTGTGAACGGGTATGGACAGCTTGCAAATAAAACGTTTCGAATTGGCCATATGGGAGAAATTCAAATTAAAGACCTTGAAAAGATGCTAAAAGTGCTTTCAGAGATTATAGATGACCTAAAGTAGGTAAAATTTATTTAAAACATTTCTTTTATTCAATTTTTTTTATTATTCTTTTATTTTCTTAAACAATCTTAAAATAGATTTAGGACTAATTATAATATCAAAAACTCTATAAAGCCTTAAAAACTAAAAAATTCATTCAATGTTATTAAAATCAATTTATGTGATCTAAATGAAAATATTAATTAGCGATAAATTGCAAGATGCGGGTATCAAAATATTTGAAGATAACGGATTTGAGGTAGTAAAAAAATTTACTATAACTAAAGAAGAATTGATAAAGGAGATTGGAGAATATGACGGAATCGTAATCCGCTCAAGGACTAAATTGACTTCAGATGTTTTAGAGAATGCTAAATTACTTAAAGCAATAGGGAGAGCTGGTGTTGGTTTGGATAATGTAGACCGAGAAAAAGCAGCTGAAATGAACATAGAAGTTATCAACACGCCTGAAGCCCCGGCCGTATCAGTTGCAGAATTTGCTTTGGGTTTAATGCTAACTTTAGCAAGAAGAATTTCTTTTGCAGATCGTACAACTCATGAAGCACAATGGAAGAAAGGTGAATGTTTAGGATATACCTTAAATGGAAAAAAACTTGGTTTAGTAGGTTTTGGCAATATAGCGAAACATTTAGCAAAAATAACAATTGCTATGGGAATGGATGTTGGTGTGTATTCTAGATTTAGTAAAGGTCAAGTTGCTATTGATGAAGCTAAAGAAATTGGATGCTCAATTTATCCTTCAGTTGAAGATTTATTAAAAGAAGCACAAATAATTTCACTACACCTACCTTCTTCTTCCCAAACTCAAAATATTATCAATGAAGAACGAATAAAATTAATGAGGAAAGATGCGATACTTATAAACACAGCAAGAGGAAATTTAATTGATGATGCTGCGTTAATAACAGCTTTAAAAAATAAAGATATTGCTGGAGCCGCCCTTGATGTGTATCATGAAGAACCTCTAAAAAATGAAGAATTTATTAGTTGGGATGAGAATCTAGTACTTACTCCCCATATAGCTTCCCAAAGTATTGAAAACCAGACTGCCGCAGCGACGATGGTTGCTGAAAAAATGTCAAATTATTTAAAAAATAAATAAATTACTAATTTTTTTATTTTCCTTCTAAATCATGTAATACTAATCCAGAAAGAACTTTTGGATCAAACCATGTGCTTTTTGGAGGCATAACACCTCCTGCATCTGCGATAATTTCTAAATCTTTGATATTAACAGGATATAAATTAACAAAAAGATCATTTCCTTTCTCTGTGATATATTTCTCCATTTCTTTGGGATCTTGTATACCCCCTACAAAGAAAATATTCTCATCAGAACGAGGATCTTTAATATTTAAAATAGGTTCTAAAACTCTATCTTGGAGAATGGCTACATCTAAACTATCTCTTTTCGATTCAAATTTGGTTTCTTTAACTACTAATTTATACCAGTAACCCTTTAAACATATTGACATTTCATTTTTTTTCTCAGGATTGAATGCACTCTCCATTGAAATAATTTCAAAATCGCTTTTAAGACTATCTAAAAATTCATTTTCAGATAAAGGTAATTTTTTA
Source organism: Promethearchaeota archaeon (assembly GCA_019058425.1). Classification (GTDB taxonomy): domain Archaea; phylum Asgardarchaeota; class Lokiarchaeia; order Sigyniarchaeales; family SOKP01; genus Loki-b32. The sequence goes on along the minus strand of JAHPYZ010000120.1, from coordinate 2,480 downwards.
ATCACTCTATTATATGGTAAAATTCGTATCTGCTCATCAGATGCTACATATGATAACAAATACTGCCAAGGCGCTTCTGGATCCTTATCAGCCTCTTGTTTTTTTAACTGTAATTTACGATATTCTGCTGCACTTGCAGCTCTATGATGGCCATCAGCAATGTAAATTTTTTCACTCTTAAATAAATCCTTTAGTTTTTGAATAATCTTTGAATCAGTTTCCTGCCATAACAAATGTCGAAATCCATATTTCTCGAAATCAAATTTTGGTTCATTTTTTTTTATTTTTTCAATAACTACATTTATTTTTTTATTTGATTGAAATACAGACCAAACTAGCCCGGCAGCGACATTAGATGTCACAATATGATTTGTTCGATCTCTTAATGGCTTTTCCCTTGTATGTTCATGTTTTACAATATTATCATCTTCATAATCTTGAAGAGACACCCCCATTATCAAACCTTGATGAGTAAAATTTGAAGATTCTTGTCTATACACAAATATACTTGGAATTTCCTCTTTTCTAATGATCTTATTCTCTTTAAAGCTTTTATATCCTTTAGCAGCATTTTGGTAAATTTCATCTCCTTCTCCCTCAGGTAATATTAGATGTATTAAAGAATTAACATTTTTTTTTAACTCTAGTTCTTCTTCTTTCTCAATAATATCATATGGATTAGTACAGAATTCCTTTGGATCAATAGGTATATAAGGTTTTAAGGGTGTTATCGATACCATAATACTAATTAAAAGATTCACGGATTTAAATTAATTTCCATAATTCAATAGTCCAAAAATAGCACTCAACATTTATATAATGCTTTTTTTTTCGATAATTATTTAATAGAAATCTCTCTTAATAGTGATAAGTCTTGTTTAAAAAAATTAATAAATATTTTATCTATATAAATATCATAAAATATATCAAATTTGAATTACATTTTGGAGAAAATAAACAATGCCAAAAGATTTAAGAAAAGCATTAGACAGTATTGAATCCAGCGAAAAAGAGATTGCTACTATTAAAGCAAAATCTGATAAATTGACTGCTTTAGTAGAAAGGCAAAAACGTATTATAAGTGAGCAGGAGGGTATTATTGAAGAGCAAAAAGCGAAAATCTCAAAAATGTCAGATGTACCTGAAGATATACTTGAATTAAAAGAATTAATTGGAGCTCAACGCCAAATCATTAATGAAAAGGAATTGGAATTAGAATATGCTAAAGGTGAAGTTGCCCAATCTCAAAAAGAAATGGAATTAGTAAAAAAACAAATAATTCCTACTCAAAAAAAATTAGAAGAAGCTTATGAAACAATGGGCAATTTAAGAGCTGAGCTAGCTGAGAAAAACTCAGAATTAATATTAAAAAAGGAAGCAGCAAAAGGTTTAGAAAACAAAGTACAAGAATTAGAAGCATTTACCGATAAATTCAAAGAAGAACAAGTGAAGATGATCCAAGAATTAGAGGAAAAGCATCGAAACGAAACAAGGCATTTAAAGGAAGAAGTAGCTAAACTTGATACTTTTTTAATGGATAGTAAGTTAACTTCTACTGAAAAAACTTCTGAAGCAAAAGACTTCGCTTCCAGATTCGAAAGTATGAGATCAAAGTATGATGAGCTCGTTGCTAAAGTAGGAGAATTAGGTGATAAGAATAGAGAGGCAAATCAAGAAATTGAAGACTTAAATAAAAAGCTTAATGAACTAAAAAATCTCCAAAAAGACAATATAGACAAAATAAATTATTATGATAAGTTAAAACCCTTAATGGAAAAAGAACCTCTTTTCAAAACCTTCTTGATTGTTGAAAATGTTGGTGGAATCACATTAGAAGATCTAAAAAATGCCCTTGGTATTCCTATTGTAACAGTAAAAAAGAATATTAGGACACTCGAAGGGATAGGTCTCCTTGAGATTGATGATAGAGATAAAATCGTTGTTAAAAAACAGGAAGAGGTTTAAATAAATCTCTTTAAACCTTAGCTAATTGATCATATAAACCTGGTAATACTTCTTTAAACTTATCATCCGGAATTTTTTCAAGAATTTCGGCAGCTATTGTCTTTAAAATCTCACGATATTTACCAGGCTTCTCATCTCGCCGAAGTAAAAGAGCAACAACATAATTCTCCACTGAAATAAAGTCCTGTCCTACCCCAGAGAAGAATGATACTACCTTGTTATTCTTCAGTGCGATACTCGCAAATCCCGGCTTTAACGATTGGTATCTGTGACTTGAATAAACTTGAGTGAGTAAGTTGTTTGTGATTTTTAGAGTCTCTGGATAAAAACCTTCATTAATTGGCCCTATTTCATTATCCCAACGAATTACAAGAATTCCTACAGGCATGATCTTATACCATTTAATTTAAATTTTGTAAGTAATTATAAAATTTTAATCGTACACTTAACAGAATTATACTTATGTTATTATTTTAATATCTTACTTTTATTTATTTCTTTTTATTTTTATGTAT
>JAHPYZ010000046.1:37866-38170 GCA_019058425.1 Promethearchaeota archaeon | reverse complement strand
ATATTATGAAAGTGATGACGCATCACTAATAAGTCTTTCAAATAGTATAGTATCTCCATTGGATAATCCTGTTGAAAAGGCTGAAAAAATTTGTGATTGGGTCTCAAATTATCTGACATATAATAAATTAATGCCAAAACAAGAAAAGGGTGCTCTTTGGGCTTATAATAACCAACAAGGTGATTGCAGTGAATACTCAAGTCTGATGATTACATTATTAAGAATTCAAGGAATTCCTGCCCGTAAAGTTTGTGGATTTTTATTAACAGATAAATCCTTCACCAGACCCGCAATTGGATCATCC
>JAHPYZ010000046.1:0-37856 GCA_019058425.1 Promethearchaeota archaeon | reverse complement strand
TCACTTAACGACAACTATGCTAGGACATGCTTGGGTCGAATATTATGTAGAAGATATCGGCTGGATAGTATGTGACCCTACTTGGCATAAAGATATTGATTATTTTAATAGAAATGATTATCTGAGATTCAATTTGGTTGCAGGATCAAATATCTTTTTTCCACCTTCTGATACAGTTAGTGAATTCGGAAATCCAGTATTTGGTTATATACCAGGAGATACATTTGAGTACAATTATCAAGTGGATATAACTGTTCTTGGATCCGATCTCACTCCTTTACTACCATTTCCATTATTTACAATCATATTCATATCAATTGGTTTATTAGCTGTGATTGTTGTGATTGTTCTTCTCATCAGAAGAGGAAGTAAAAAAGAAGTATTTGGATACTAAAAAAAATTTTTTTCTTTTCTTTAAATATAAGTATGAATTAAATCAACCAAATTTTTTGAGAAATCTGGTAAATTTTTCTCAATTTTATCTATTTCTGAAGATTGTTCTATGAATAAAAGTAAATATAAATTATATTTATCCACTGTAATTTTCTTAAAGATCACTTTTTTAGATTCATCAGCAATTCCAGAGCCTACGATAAAGTCTTGTTTTAATAATTTGTATTCTTTAAAGTTTTTATAGAGGGATTGAAAATGTGGTGCGCTTATTTCAAACAATCTTCCTGAAATGTCTGTTTTAGAAAAACTTGATAAAATTATTCCATTTTCATTTAATAACAAGATAGCATCAGAGTTTGTTTTTTTTGCAAACTTTTTTAATTGCGTTTTAAATAATTCTCGATTAGGACTTAACTGCGATAGCCCAAAAGAATAAGCTGTAATAAGACTCCAATGATCAAAAATACTCGTTTGGAATATTTTTATAAAAAACCGTTCAGAATTCTCCCTAATCTTTTCTGCAATAATTTCTAAGTTTTTAAAAATTTCTTTAGAGCCTTTTAGGTCTGGATCGAACTTGTTGAGTAAAACTACTATCGGTGGAAATTCTTCGAGTTCAATTAACGAGTTTAAAATGGTTTTAAACAAATCAAGAGATTCATCTATCCTTTCTACATCTTGAATATCGATGAAATAGTACATTAAATCAATATTATATAGATATACCTTACTCTGTTCAAGATATCTTTATCTATATTTTTTTTGTCCTCCTAAATCCCACAGGGAAATAAAAGAATTCTGTTCTTCAAAGATATTCTCTTCAGTTCGCTCAACACCTTTAGTTGGTAAAGATTTTATGATTTCAGAATATTTTTTTCTAATACCAAGCATAAAACTTGTTTTTCCCGATTTATCTAAACCTGTTAGTAAGACTTTAATTTGTCTTTTTGTTGATAGAGGATCTTTTATATCCATGGCAAATTCAAAAAGTTCCTCCCGTATTTCTTCCATTATAGTTCCTCGTTCGCTATTATCTTTATTGATTTGAATTAAAGTAGCAGCTTTATCAATAATAATTCGTAAATATTTCATATTCTCATAAAAGAAAACCCTATCGGTTTCATTAATCAATACAGTTATAGTAGCAGCTAAAGCTTTTCCACGCGCTTTTACATCAGGAATTAGAAAAAAATAAGTTAACCCATTTAATTTCAAATCAGGGAAAGGTAATATTCCAAAATAATTAACTCCTTCAGTACCTTCTCCATTTTGATAAGTACTATCTCCCATAAGAAGTGATATAGTTTTCATCGCTATTAAAAGCCCCGCACTCTCATCTAAATCACTAGGCCAGAATATTTTAGGAGTAGGTCCATTTTCATCAAATATACTCAATACTATTGCCTTTATAATATTTGTTTTACCATTTGATGTATCTTCTTCGGTCGGTTTATCCTTTTTTGTTTTAGGTTTAGTTTTTGTCAAATAATCCCCGTTTGTTTGTTCAGAACGTCTTATTTTATTTTAAGTTAAAGATAACTTTTGTTTTAAAATATTATAAAATCTTAATATTACTTCAATATTATCAAAAAAATTATACTTATTAAATTCTTATTTTCCCAATTGGTGAACCTTTTTGAACCTTAATAAAAATTTAATAAAAGCTTTTATTGATGATTATTACTTTTGATTTGTATTATGTTTGAAGAAAAAATACTTCATTCATTACCCGAAGTCCTATATAAAGATAAAAAATCAGGTAAAGTTAAAAAAGATAAATTTGATCCTAATCGAATTTATCTCTCATTAATAAATGAAACGGATCTTTCTGAGAAAGAAGCACAAAAAATTACTATTGATGTATTCCGTTTTATAGCCGCTTCAAATCTTAAAATACTAACTGCCCCACTCATTAGAGAATTAGTAAGTTACACACTTTTAAAATTTGGATTTGAAATAGCACGTTTACAAAATACAAGAATTGGGTTTCCTTATAAAGATTTGGAAGAAAAGATTGAGGAATGTGAAAATATAGATGAATTAAAAGATTTTATTTATTCAGGAGTCATCGAAGAATTTAATGAAGTTAGAAAATTGATTGATGGTTCTAACAATTCTAAATAATGCGACTTTGCACAATCATTATCATTTTTTCACTACCCTCTATCGATTATTTTAAGCCAAAAAAATAATCTATTTCAATGAATTCTCAAATAAGTATTCATTCAGTAAAGCAATTATTTAGAGAATTACTTGCTTTTCTTAAAGATACAAATCCAGAAATCACAGAAGTATGGTTTAGTTTTGAAGAAATTGAATCCATACTAGGGTATGATGAGACACGTTTAAGAACTATCATATATGATTTAGATTCGATATCGATCCAGAAAGGAAATTATATAAATTACTTGGTAATCGATAAAATCTCATTTATAATTGAGTCCTTTCATTTCATCGAGGCCGATATCAGTCAACTTTCAGCACTGTTAGATTTTAAGGGTTTCGAAGCATTAATTGAAGAAATTCTTAGACTAAATAATTACAAAACTATTAGGAATTTCCGGTTTTCAGATAAATCAAATTTTAAATCCAAAACCTCCCAAAAAAGATATGAAGTTGATGTTATTGGAATTTATCGTAATTATATATTATTTATTGATGCAAAACAGTGGAAACGAAAAGATTCGTTTAGTGCTATCAATATAGCAGCAAATTTACAGCATCGTAGAGCAATTGCATTAAAAAAAAATCCTGAGATATTTTCAAAGCTTATCCAAAATTTATTAGGAAATTCATTGAATTTGCGAAAAAGACTACCATTTATATTAATACCTCTTATGGTTTCTGTTGAAGATAACAGTAATAAAATAAATAATAATCAAATTCCTCTTGTTTCTATTTATGAATTGAATTCATTTCTTTATGAATTACAGAATAATCTGCAGTATTTCAAAACTCTTCAAATAAATAAAATAAATATACAAAAAAGATTAATTTAAAAAATTTTTTCACTACTTTTAACAAAAATCTATGCTTTTAATCCTAAATAATCTTTTAATTGCTTCTTCACTATATTAACAGCAAATGCTATTATTCCGCTTTTAACTTTTGGATGAGAAAACAAGATTAATAACATATCCTTAACACTGGGATTTTCTCTATCGATGGGCGCAAGATCTACCACACCTTCACTTCCTCTAACTGAGATAGATTTTAACACTCCAGCATCTAGACCTTCAATTATATCAGTTCCAATCATTGAAAGGTTCATTCCTATAGTAGTAAATAAAGATTCAGAAATTCTACTAGAGATCGCTGAAGCTAAAATTGTCCCGTCTGTTTTGATTATTGCTGATGCTTCAATGTTTAAATCCAAATTTAACAATTGCTTTAATATTTCATTCATACTAGAAGGTGGTATTTTTTTCTTAGGTTTTTCTTCCTTTATTGGCTCTGGTTTTACTGTTTCCAATTGTTTAACTGAAATTTTTTTAGAAAGAAAACCTAATACTTCAGTCATGTCTTTTTCTAATTGTTTTTGTTTTAAGATAGCTTTTTCCGTCTTATTAGTCTCAATAGAAATCGGAGATATTGGAGTTGAGGGTATATCTTCTTCCTTTTCTAAAATTGAACTTTTAAGTTCTGAAAAGGCATCTGAAATTGAATCTCTCGATTTTGATGGTAGAGATATTTTTTTAGATGTATCAAGAATAGAACCTCTAAATGGCTGGGGGGTGATTTCTTGTAGTCCTTTTGATTCATCTTCCTTAATGTCAGTATCATATTCTGTTGCGGAATTACTTTCTAACATGTTATCTGGAGAAGAAGGGATTTCATGCAATTCCATCGGAGTTTTTGTAATTTCTGGTTCTTTTGGAATTTCTTGAAGTTTTAATTCTTCTTTTTTCTTTTTTTCAACCTCAATTGATTCCTTTGTGGGTTTTTTTGTCGTTTTCTTTACTTTTTTCTTTTCTTTACTAGTTTTTTGTTCCTTTATTCTTGTGTGTTTTGTGAGTACTGGTAATAGAGCTCCACATGTCCTACAGACACGATTTACGTTTTCATTATTCGTCGTTCCACAATTTTGGCAGATTATCATGGAGATTGTTCAATTCTCATTTAAATTAATTTAAGTTTATAATCCTTTAACAGAACTGATAACAGTATTCTTTAAATCCAATAATAAAGTTAGATTTATTGATTTTATTGATATAATTTATAAATAAAAATCCAATTTTATTAATGTTAGTAATTATAAAACGATAATACACATTTCTTAGAAAGAAAATGAAAAAGTCATATTATCTTACTTATAAAGAAGTTCCTTTAATAAGTTCGCAAAAGATTCAAGATCTTCTTTATGGAATACAGGATCTTCTTTAAGAAGTATTAAATAATATGGCGCCGCATCTTTCTTTAATTCAATTTGTTTAAATATGAAATTTTTTCCAAACCTTTGAACAATCATTCTAGATTCAGCTCTTTGTTCCGATACTCCCGTATACTGGAAACTATCATGAAGAGTTAAGAAATATGGAGTACTTGCAGTCAATAGATGCTTGGTTTCATCATCTTTATAGTATGATCCTATTATAAGAGAATTATCATCAATCACTACAACTCCTTCGGACTCAACCTTTTTAGCAAATTCGATAATAGTTTTTTCAATTAATTCTGATTTTGGATATAAGCTCAAAAGGATTTCAGACATAGCAGTAATAATTGAACCAAAATCATAAATGGACGTTTCATAATAAAATATTTCTTTATATTTTGTTTCTCGTAATTTGTCTTTTAAATCAATAATTAAATTTTCCATTTCATTCTGGGCACTTCTTCGTAAAGCAGGATCAAATTTATGAAGAAATACATAGATAGGAGGTTCAATTTCTAATTTCTTAAATTGTTCTAATACGTCTTTGAAGTAACTTATTGCTTCAGGGATTCTAGGTTTATTTTGCACATCGATTACATAGATTGCAACTTCTGTTCCATCAAAGTATTTGTCTGGATTTTTTAAATATGCAATTCTATAGCTCATTTGGCCACCAAGATCCCATTCTGCTATTTCTTTACCTAAAAAATCAAACATTCTTCTCTGTGCACCCCTTGTTGGGGAAAGAATTGCAATTTTTGAGAATTCTCGTTGAAGTGATAGAATAATGCTCGTCTTTCCCGCGTCATCAAGTCCTGTAAACATAATTTTTGAGACTTCTGGTTTTGCAGGTTCTTCTTTTTTCAAGTATAAAATTGATTGTTTAAGGTCTTTTTCCAAAGTTAAATTTCACCTTTTAAGGTTATTAAAGTAATTTATATTTAAATATATTCTTTCGTAAGATTAAAAATTATATCATACTATTTTAGATTTTGTATTATATTCTGGAATGAAGAGATAATTTGAAATATTTGGTTTCATCTCAAAATTGAAATAAACTAAGTATGAAATTATCACTCAAATAATTCATTTAGTTTATCAATTGCATCTTGAGGAGTTTCTACACCATAAATTATATCTTCTCGTCTATTATCTAATTTCTGATTAGCTATTTTTGAAGACCACCCCTTTACACTCGATAGCGCTATAATAGGCTTTTGATAAATCCATGCAAAACAAATTTCAGATAATGTACCTGCTTTACCACTAATAGCTAAACAAGCATCTCCAGACAAAACAACAACAATATTTCTAGCTTGTGAAAAAGGACAAGGAATGACAATATCTACATATTTATTAGCCATTATTTTTTTTGTGTGAGGAATTATACCAATTGTTAATCCATTTTCTTCTTTTGCACCTCTACATACAGCTTCCATTACACCAGAAAGACCTCCACATGCAATTATAAATCTATTTTTAGCAAGTAACCGTCCAATCTCAAAAGTTAATTCTTCAATCTTCTTATCTATTTCACTTGCTCCAATTACAGAGATAACCCCTTTAAACTTACTCTTAATATCAACATTCATAATTTTTAAACTCCATAATTTTGTTTTTAAAACAATTTAAATAATTTTAATCTAATATGATAATCAAAATCATAAAAATAAAATATTATAATAGTGGATATTAATCTTATTAATAAAACAATTTGATGGTATTAATCCAAATGAATGAATCAAATAAAGAAAAAGATAAAAGCTCTAATTCAGAAGATACGGAAGAGCTTGAGGAAAAAACAGAAGTGACTTCAAGATCAAAATTAAAGGGTAAACTAGGAGGCACTAAGGATAGTTTAGGGAAATTTGCTTCAAAGTTAAAAGATCGAGTTGGTGAAAGTAAAGAAAAAGTTAAATTTAAGATGGAACAAAGAAAAGAAAAGAAAGAAATAGAGAGAGCTGAAAGAGAGGCTAGAGAAAAAGTTGAAAGAGAAGCAAGAGAAAAAGAGGCTAAGGAAAGAGCAGAAAGAGAAGCTAAAGAAAGAGTAGAAAGAGAGGCTAGAGAAAAAATAGAAAGAGAAGCAAGAGAAAAAGGGGCCAAGGAAAGAGCAGAAAGAGAAGCTAAAGAAAGAGCAGAAAGAGAAGCTAAAGAAAAAGCTGAAAAAGAGGCTAAGGAAAAAGCAAAAAAGGAGGCTAAGGAAAAAGCAGAAAAGGAGGCTAAAGAAAGAGTAGAAAGAGAAGCCAAAGAAAGAGCATTAAAAGAGGCTAAATTAAAAGCAGAAAGGGAAGCAAGAGAAAAAGAGACAAGAGAAGTAGCGAAAAAACTAGCTAAATTAAAAGCAGAAAGAGAAGCCGAATTTAAAGAGAAGAGAGCAAAGAAAATAATCTGCCCCGCCTGCGGAGCCGTTAATGACGCGACTCGAAAATTCTGTAGTTCCTGCCATTCCACAATCTAATGACTGTTTACCTTTTCTTTTTTATTAAACTTAATTAGGATTATATCTTAAGAACTCTGGTATTCTTATCCCACATTCTGGACAGAAAGCTAAACCTTCATCAATTGTTTTTTTGCATTCTGGGCATTGAATTTTTTTACCTGGAACTTGAACTGTCTCAGAGGGTTTAGCTTCGTCCGTTGGTGCAGTAGTAGGAATTTTGCTTTTACCTTCACTTTTCTTTTGCAATATTATAATTATACCAATCCCGAAAATAATAATTACTAGTATTAAGATGATATAACCCATTCCTAAAATGATCTCAAAATTTTCAGTATAACTATAAAGCCCAGTTATCCTAAGATTTAAAGTATATTTTCCAGGGAATGTAGTAAGAAAAGGATGATAGACTAATTTAATATTCTGAGATTCATTATTACCTGTTAAGGTGAATATTTTATTTATGGGAGTGAAAAATCTACCATAATATATATCCACCAATTCACAAGTTATTACTCCACTCTCATTAGCGGTTAACAATAAATTCAATATTCCTTCGATCCAAATTATTCTATGCATGCTGCTTGTTACTGTAAAATTTGAAGCTTGGTTTAACTTTAGATCCAAATTAGAATCATTCGAGTTGAACTCTTGAATTTTATAATCATTTTTGAAAAATTGGAGAGAAAGTGTTGGTACTACTAAAATTAATAGCAAATATACAAGTATAAAGCATTTCTTCTTACAAATATACATAGATAATCAACCAAAAATTTTTAAAATCTTATTACATCAATTGTTTCATTATCATCGTTTATCCTCAAAAGATTTTCTTCTTTAATAATTTTACCTATAACTTGAGCATCTAGTCCATATTCATTAAATAGTTCTATTGTCCTATTGCAATTATTCTTTGATGCAGTAAGGATGTAGGAAGTCGTTAAATACATTTTTATATACATTTCTAGGCTATAATTCAATTCAATTAGATTTGGAGGTATTGCTATTTTATTAATATTCACATCAGCTCCTACATTAGAATATTTGATCATTTGTAGTAGAGTTCCGAAAATCCCTCCATTTGATACATCCTTTGAGGCATTAACTAAATGGTTACTGGCGATAACATTCATTGCTTTTCTTTTATTTAAAACTACGTCTGAGCTTTTAAATGTTGTGCTATCATAATAGAATTTATTAGCTCTTCCTACTTTTCCATCAAAATCAACGGCAAGTATAATTTTATCATTTATTTGAGCATTTCCAGCAGATATATAATCTTCTTTATTTATTTCACCGATCATTGTAGAACTTAGTTCATAGCATTTACTATGAACATTAGTGTGTCCTCTTATAATAGGAACTTCAAATTTTTTGGATCCTTCACAAATTCCTTTTAAAAGTTCATTGCAAACATTTGGATCTTTAACGGAAATAATAATACTTGAGGCTAATGGTTTACCACCGCAGGCGTAAATATCATCAACACTTACTAGGATGGAGCTAAAACCAGCTCCAAAAGGAAACTTTTCGATGAATTCTGTCCTTATTCTGTCAGTTGTAATTAAAATAAACTTATTATCATTATTAATTGCTGCTGAATCTTCCCCAATATCGCTAAATATTTTATTACTCTTAAAAGAATTTTTATCAATATATTGGACAATAGGGTTAATTTCTTTTTTTTCTAATATATATTGATTATTTCTAATGCTTTCAGCGATTTTTTTAAGCATCATTTATGATTTAAATATAAAGCTATTAATAATTAAATTTGCTTAAAATAAATTAAGGAGATTTAAACTTAAAATAAAAAAATTACTAAAAAAGATAATGGAAGAATTACTCAAATCTTCAATTATTAAGGGTTTTGTCTTTAGTGTCTTTGGAGAACTTGGTCCAACTCCTATTTATTGTTTCCCTAATTATGTTACCGAGAAAGAATTAGAGGAACTTAACATAAATTCTAAAAATCAAGAAGGCCTTATTTTAACATATAGAGATATTACTCAAATTTCCATTAAAAACTTAAGTCTTTTTATTAGTGATAAAACAGTATTGGAAGAAAAAGACCTAGAAAAAATACAATATTTTGCTATTTTACCATATCCCGATTTTGGTACAACTTCTCTTACATATTTTCATTTTATTAGAACAAATCCTGAAAATAATCCAATTCCAACATCATTTTCTATATTAGCTGAAGAAAAAAGTCGTAGTTTTTTATATAATAACATAAATCGAATTAAGCCGGTAGTTATTGAATTTTTTAAAGTCTTTGACGAAAATATTCATGATTCTTACCCTCCACGAGAAAATATTGAAAAATCTTTTCAAGATCTCTTAATGAACCTAATAGAAATTGAAAAAAATCCTTCGACTCCTATCACATCCCATAGGAAGATGAAGATTTTATTTGCAGGATTGGATAATTCAGGTAAAACTAGTTTTTTACTTTCTGTAGATCGTAAATATAGTAAACTTATCGGTCTTAAACCCACTGCAGGGGCGAGTATAAAATCTATTGAAGCATTAGGAGCAACTATTTTCTTATGGGATCTTGGAGGTCAAAGAAGCTTTAGGGAAAAATACATTGATAAAGCTGAAATTTATTTATATGAAGCTGATCTACTGTTTTATTTTATTGATATAAAAGATAAGGCAAGATTTGATGAAAGTATTGATTATCTCCAAAATTTAAAGAATGTTATGAGAGAATTCAATCAAAATACTCCAATTGTGTATATTTTATCAAAAGGCGATTCTGATGTTTTAGATACTGTAGAAATAAAAGATAATATTGAATTTATTCAATCTGAATTAAGTAAAATTGATGGTGAGGTTCCTCAAGAAATTTATACTACGAGTATTTTTCAAATTTTTACAATATTACGAGCTTTTTCATCAGGTATCTCAAAATTAAGTCCAAATAGAGATTTGATTACTCACAATCTTAAAAATTTCTCTATGATGACAAATTCTCATTTAACTATGCTATTAAGTATTGATGGTTTAGTTCTTGCCGATTATTACAGTAAAGACGCTATGAAAATAACACAAATACCTAAATCAGAAGTAATGAATGTATTTGAAGTCTCAGCTCCTCAATTCACAGTTCTATTTAAAATATTTGCACGATTCAAAGCATTACAACAAAATGAAGCCGTTTTCAAAGTTTCAAATACAATAATTCTAATTAAAAGAATCCAGATTGAAGAGAACCAGATGTTCCTCTTATTTTTAGTAGATAGTGAAAAAAATAAAAACAAAATTAACGAAGAACTGTCAGGTTTCTTAAATTATACACAAGATTTACTCCTACGGTATATTGCCTAAAAAATTCTCTTCAGCGGGGTTCTCTCACTTATATTTTTTCTCAAAATCCTTCTTCTATAATAAGCATTCATACCAGATATTAAAGAAATTGCGGGAACAACACAATTTGCGAATTTTAGTGGGCCAAATAGTATAAAATCGCTGGGGGCACAGGCACAATGCGTCATTATCGATGCTATAGCTCCACATCTAGCAGTCTCACCATATTTTTTAGCAAACTTCCATCCATAAATCGCGTTAGCAGGAGCAAAACCTGTAGGTAATCCTAATTCTTTTTTAACTAGTCCAGAGGTCTCAAAATTAATTGAAATTGAGGGTAAATCTAATACTGCCGTATCAACGATACAATTTTCAATATTTGCTTTTTGAGCTTTGGGGATTAATATTTCTCTTAAGAATTTCAACTTCTGTTTTGGAAAGATATATTTATTTCCAAATGTCAGGAGTACAGCATTTTTAACTCCTATTTCTTTTAAACGGCGTAAATTCTCATCTGAAGTATTTTCATCAATACTATTTAATATTGCGCGATCTAGTAATCCAATTTCTTGTAGTTTTTCCATCGCTGGTATTCTTGAAGAATCATTCAATCCATCTACTAAAAAGGGATATTCTACATTATTTGCGATAAATTCACATTCCTTTACAAGTGCGTCTGGATATGATCCTACAACATCAATTACTCCTTGTAATTGAGTATCTTCAATTAGTTCTGTAAAATCATTTAATTCTTTCTCCAAAAGATTTTCATCAATTTTACCAGTTTTTTCATCCAATAACGCTGCGTGTTTGGCATAAAAAACAGTCCCAATCATAACAATTGGATTTTCCCCTGGTTGACCACCAAGCTTAGTATTTCCTATTTGGATTACTTTTTGTTCTAAGTCAAAATTTAACATAATTTAACCAAAAACATCTAATTTTTATAAATGTATAATGAAAAGAAGTTATTATAATCTAGTTATCTTTCTTAAAAGGCTTATCAAGCATTAAAAGTTCCATGAAATTGGATACTTTTTCCTCTGGAATAATCAAGTAATCTCCTTCAACTAAATAGCCTAATTCATCTGACCAGACAGAAATTTCTCGTAGATATGTTTTTTTATCCATCCTTAATATTTTTCGCATTGTTTTCACTTCGACTCTGCTAGTTTTTGCTACGGTATCTTTTACTTTTTCCTTTCTTTTTTGCTTTAACGGTTCACTTACAAGGGTTCCAGTATAAATTATTGATAAAATAAACTCTGGAATCCATTTATGCATTAACAGGACAATAATCGCTGCTATAAATGAAGATGCCGCACTGATTGAATAGTGAATATCCTCCCAATTATACCCTATATAATATAAATCAATCTGAATTAGCATTCGAATGATATTAACAACATAAAAGATTATTGACGAAATAATAAGTGATTTAGTCTTTCTCCAGATAATATCTTCTTTTGTCTCTCTATCTTGGCTGTGAGGAGTAAATATTATGACACCGGCGAAAATACAAATAGCTTGAATACCAGTGCAAAATGTCTCAAAATATATAGGACCTCTTCCAGGGATGGCAAATCTCCAATCATATTTCCCACTTGGAGCAAATTCTGCAACTGCGTCCATATTAAAGAATAAATTTAAGAAATAAACGGTCTGCTTTACAACAATTTCATGCAGCCAGTAATTTATCCTTAAATCGAAAAATAAATATATCAACCATGCTGAAAGTGGAGCTCCAATAGCGAATACAATCAAAGATCTTATAGAAAAAGTATATCTTCGGTCGTTATATTCCAGCACAGGTTTTTTGATCTCACTTAATTTCTTAAACTTCTGCATTACAGTTTCCCTCTCCCTCATCTATATGTTTAAGATAATAGTGAAACCTATCTAGTATTATATAGTTAAGAATTATTAGCAATGGAATCATTATAAATCCAAGATTTAGAAAACTTGCTGATTCTAACATTGGAATTGATAGTCCGATTACAAATGCAAATAAAAGATTAATTGTCAGCAATATCCATATGTATAATTTTTTTAGTATCAATTGCTTCATAGTGAATAATTATTATAATTTAATATAACAATTCAAATTAATCTTTATTAAAAACCTTTATTAGAAAGGTTAAATCTTGATTCTTTTTAACTTTATTTGTTATGTGATTTTATTAAATTGTTCCAACGGGTTATTTTTAATATTATAGCGGTGATATCTAGCATTTATTATTTAAACTCGCTCAATATTACCAAAATTAAACAAGATAAAGATTTACACTGAAAATTAGTTGAAAAAATAGAGTTAAATAGTATGTCACCTTAATTGTTAATTGAAATAATATTTGAGTGAGTGAATTTTAGGAGTCCATAAATGGTTCTTGATGTAAAACCAAAAGATGAAATAAGAAGTCTAACTTATACTATTCAGAATATTGTGGCTAAAACATCATTGAATTTAGATCATGAAATAGTTTTAAATACAATTAAGACAACATTAAAAAACACTGAGTATAATCCTGAGCGTTTTCCTGGTCTTTTCTTAAGGCTTAGGCATCCAAAGTGTGTAATTATCATTTTTAGAAACGGAAAGATTATTTTAACGGGTCTTAAATCATTAAGTCACGTTGATTTAGTTATTGAGAGATTAATTTTGAGATTAATGGAAAAAACTAAAATTAAATTAACCAGAAACTCCATTAAAGCAGAAATAGTAAATATTGTAGTTACTGCTGACTTTTATAAGAAAATAAATTTAGATCTCGCAGCAATTAAACTGGAAAATGCAATTTATGAACCAGAAGTTTTCCCAGGTATAGTATTTAAAGTACTCACTCCAATTAAATCTGTGTTTTTAATATTTAGTACTGGAAAAATAGTTATGACGGGTATCCGCAATGAAAAGATCATCGAATCATCGTTAGTTAATTTAGGTAGATTATTAGATAAAGAAAAATTGTTCGCCATTTCTTAATGACTCATATTTAATAAAAACAAAATTTTTTTTGAAAGTTATATTCTTTGTTCTCATAACAATTTATGTATTAAAAAAAATGTGAGTTTAATTATGCCAGAAGAAGGAAAAAATGATCAAACTCTTGAAGGAAATGAAAGTGAGAAGGCAGAATCCAATGAAAATGAAATTACAGAAGAGAAACATAAAGCAAAATTTACTTTTAAATGCACTCGTTGCGATGCTTGCTGCGCTGAAAGAGGCCCAATTGCCATTACAATGTGGGATTTAGAGATGTGGGCAAGAAATGGGGTTGTAGCTAACTTTATGCCATATTTAGATATATATCAAAAACCAGATGGAGGGATTGATTTAATCCTAAAACCATTACCACCTCCTCCAAAAGAAGGTGAAGATGAGAAAAGTAGTAAGGATCCTTTTGGAGGAGTGCCAATAGATGAGCTACTTGATGTAAAATGTCCTCTTTATAACAAAGATGACAAAAAGTGCTTGGTATATGATAATCGCCCATTAAGCTGCCGTACGTATCCTTTGGAGTATGATGGTAAAAATTTCATAGTGGTAGACGCCGATTGTCCGGGAATTGGGGAAGAAGGAATGACAAAAGAAGAATTAGCGGAAATGAGAGAAACTGCTAAAACAATGCATTATGAATTAACTCGGATGAGAATTGCTTTACCTGTTTTAAATCAAATGATTTCACAGAAAATTATGATGGATTTAATGCGTCAAAACATGGAAGCAATGAGTAAAATGTCTGATGAAGATCGAGCAAAATTAGATGAGATTTTCAAAAAGAGTAGTGAAGAATAATAACTATTATTTTTATTCATATTATTTTTAACAACAAAAATAGATTTTAGTTATGAAAAAGTTAAATGTAAAGAATTCAATCATTTCGTTAGTTGAAGGAGATATAACAGAATTGGAGACTGATGCAATTGTTAATGCTGCTAATGATAGACTTATTCTAGGAGGGGGCGTAGCCGGTGCTATTAAAGCAAAAGGAGGACCAACTATACAAGAGGAATGCAACAAAATTGGAGATACTTATGTAGGGGGAGCTGTTATCACAACAGGTGGTAATTTAAAAGCAAAACATGTTATTCACGCTGTAGGCCCCCGAATGGGAGAAGGTAGAGAAGATAAAAAATTGAAAAATGCTATTCTAAATAGTTTAAAATTGATGGATGAACATAGACTTAAAACAATTGGATTCCCAGCAATTTCTACAGGTATCTTCGGATATCCTATAGAACGGTGTGCAAAAATAATGATTTCAACAACAAAAGAATATCTAAAAGGTAATACTCAAATCGATGAGGTTATCTTCTGTCTTTATACTAGTTCTGATTTTGCTTTTTTTGAAAAAGAGTTGAAATAATCGGTTTCTCACGTTACTTTTTTTATTAACGTTTAATTTATAATCAGAAGAATAATTATTATTATTTATAGAAAACCTATTTATACGGATAGATTAATGACTTCTCTTAAAAATGAGCGATTATAAATATATTAAGTTCTTCGAAGATCTAAGGGTTAACGATGTCCCTCTTGTAGGAGGGAAAAATGCCTCGCTAGGTGAATTATTGAGTTTTGGGATTTCAGTTCCGCTAGGATTTGCAGTTACTTCTGATGCCTTCGATTATGTTTTGGATACTAATTTTTATACTATTAAAGAGAGAGAAATTTCACTTCGAGAATTAATAGCAAGAGATATTAATAAAATTTCTGATGAATTGAAGTCAGAAGATATAAAGGCAGTTGAAAAAGTAGATAAAATTTGTGCGAATATTAGATATGTTATAGAACAATCGAAGATTCCAGATTCTTTAGCAGATGAAATTTTAGATGCATATAGAAAATTGATTGAAAAAATTGGTGAAGAATCAACTTTTGCAGTTAGAAGTTCTGCTACAGCTGAAGATCTACCAGATGCTTCTTTTGCAGGGCAACAAGATACTCATTTGAATATCGTTGGTGAAAAAGAAATCTTAGAATATATTTTAAAGGATATGTCTTCTGTATTTACAACAAGAGCAACTATGTATCGTGAACGGGCGGGTTTTGATCATTTCTCTGTAAAACTTTCAGTTGGAGTTCAAGAAATGGCAGGTGGATTAGAGGGTGTTAAATCCTCAGGTGTAATGTTCACCGAAGACCCAGATTCAGGTAATCCAAATGTTGTTGTTATTAGAGGAACATGGGGATTAGGTGAATTAATCGTACAAGGTGTTGAAAAAGGAGATGAGTTTATTGTGTTCAAGCATGATCCGAGAAAACTAAGGATAATTCGTCGTGAATTAGCTAAAAAAGAGAAAATGATGATTTTTACTGAAGGTATTGAAAAAATAGGAACTGAAGTAGTTCAAATACCTGAAAAAAAGCAGATTGAATATTGTTTAACCGAAAGTGAAGTCTTAATATTAGCAGATTATGCTCGAAAAATAAGAGAACATTACGGTAGAAGAATGGATATTGAATTTGCAGTTGGTAATAATGGAAAAGTGTACATTGTTCAAGCTCGCCCCGAAACGGTTCATAGTATCAAAGGTGACGTCGAAGAAATCTTTTATCTTCTTGAAGATCCCATAGAATTAATCCAAGAAGGTTTATTAGTAGAAAATTCTGGAATTGCAATTGGTCGAAGAATAGGTTATGGAAAAGTAAAAATAATTGAATCTATTAATGATGCTTATTTATTACGAGAAGGAGACATTCTTATTACAGAAGAAACAAACCCTGATTGGACATCTTATATGCAAAATTTGGGAGGAGTCATTACTGAAAGAGGTGGTCCCACTTGTCACGCTGCAATTGTATCTCGAGAGCTAAATATTTCATCAATTGTTGGTGCTGATGATATTGTTCAGACTATGAAAGAAAAACAAAGGGATGGAATTGATTATGTAACAATCGATTGTAGTGAAGGGGAACCAAGAATATGGCTAAAAGATGTAGAATATGATTTCGATACAATTGAATTTGCTAAACTCCCTCAAACGAAAACTAAGGTACTTGTTAATTTAGGAATACCAAAGGGTGCGTTGTCTTCGGGAAAATATCCTGATGGCACAGGATTAGCTAGACTAGAATTCATAATTAATGATGAAGCTCAAATTCATCCAAATGCATTAATAGATTTTGAAGCTTTAGTAATGAGATATGATATTTTGTTAGATCAAAGAAAAAAGATTGAAAATATCAAAAAAAGCGATTTATATCATAAAGATCCTTTCAATCAAGAAATATACTTATTAAAACTAACACTTGATAAGATAAGGGCTTTAACAATTGGTTACGAAGATAAAGAAGAATTCTATATTGATAAACTAGCTGAAGGTATCGCTACAATTGCAGCAGGTGTATGGAAAACACTTTATGATGGAACTATTGCGGAATGTGTAGTTAGACTTTCAGATTTTAAAACTAATGAATATGCAAATTTAATAGGTGGTTGGATCTACGAAGGTGAAGAGAATAATCCAATGATGGGATTCAGAGGTGCTTCAAGATATGTTTCTGATGACTTTCAACATGCATTTATATTAGAATTAAGAGCTATCAAAAAAGCTCGTGATTGGGGCTTAAAAAATATTATTCCAATGGTCCCCTTTTGTCGATCGCATGAGGAAGGTAAGCAAATAATAGAAATCATGGAAAATGAAGGTTTAATCAGAGGGGAAGATGATTTAAAAGTATATGTTATGGCAGAAATTCCCTCAAATATTATATGTGCTGATTTATTTTGTAATTATTTTGATGGTTTTTCTATTGGTTCAAATGATTTAACTCAATTAACTTATGGTGTTGATAGAGATGGTTCTAAACTAATACCAATTGCTAAAGCCTATAAATATACAACTAATAGTGAAGCGATTAGAAGATCCTTGAATCAATTGATAAAAACGGCGCATGAAAATGGTAAAAAGGTAGGAATATGTGGCCAGGCGCCGAGTGATGATCCTGAATTCCTTCGATTTTTAGTTAGGGAAGGGATTGATTCGCTTTCTCTCAATTTTGATACTTTTGCTAGAGGACGAATAAATACATGGAGGACAGAAATAATTGAAGCAAAGCTTGGTGATGAAAATAAAAATAGATCATATGAGTTTCTCCATGAATGTGATAATATTATTGAGAAAATAAGAATTCCTCGAGGAAAACTAAGAAATATGGTAAGAAAGCAAGGTAAAATAGTTAATCAAAAGCTTGTCGCATCTACTGAACAATTTAACAATATTTTTGACTCTATCCATCAGATCTCGTATGATTTCGTGAAAGACATAGATTTAGGAGGAATTTCGCAATTTAACGATTATTATAATAAATATAAAGACCAAATTGAAGAATTAGGCAAAGAGATACCAATGTTAAAAAGATCAATTCGAGAATTTGGAATTTTCTAAAGTTCTTTCAAAATTTAAATAACACAAATATGTTTTTTTTAAATGAAGTTTATTTATAACTTCATCTTATAATTTTATATTATTATTCAAAGGGTGATTATACCATGTATAAATTTAAAGTTGTATTAGCTGGAGATAAAAATGTAGGTAAAAGTTCACTGCTATTACGATTCTGTGATAATACCTTTTCTGAAGAACTTAAAGGAACAATTGGTGTTGATTTTAAGAAGAAAAATATTGAATTAAAATATGATTCCAAGTTAATACCTATAACGCTTAGTATATGGGATTTTGCGGGAGAAGAAAAATTTCGAACTTTATTTCCCCCATATATACAGGGCTCTACAGCAGCTTTAATTCTTTTCGATATGACAAATAAAGAATCATTATATGGTTTAGAAAATTGGGTTAAGATTATTGACGAAAATACATCTGATAATGTTATAAAAACATTCGTTGCTACAAAGTTTGATTTAAAAGATAAAAGAGAAGTATCCAAAGAAGAAGCTGAAAAATTTTGCAATAAATATAATGCAATTAAGGAGCTATTTATAACATCATCAAAAACGGGGCATAATGTAAAAGAGGCATTTCTAAGTATGGCAAGAGAAGTAGTTGATGCAAATCTACAAAAATGTAATGAATGTGGAGAATTCTTCAGTAAAGAATTAAAGAAATGTACTTCATGTGGAACAAAAATTGAATTAACTCAATAATAAATTTCAAATTAAAAATAATAAAAAGTTATTTTTTAGAATGGACATACCCTTTTAAGTATAATAATCTTCAAAGGGATATCCAATTTCCCCTATTTTTTTGAAAGTGGGAGGTTTTTTTCTGATGAAACCCCATAATCCTTCTTCCCACATCTGTGTTTTAATATTTCTCATAAAGCATTCTTTTTCTTTCTCGAGGGCATCCTTTAAATTCATATTAAAACCTTGATTTATGGCTTTCTTAGTTAAGGCTGCCGATATAGGAGCCCCATTTGCAATAGAATGAGCATAATGCAAAGCTCTTTGTAATTCCTCCCCTTTGGGTACAACTTCGTCAATTAAACCAATTCGATAAGCTTCTTGAGCATCTATCGCCTCACCACTTAATATAAATTTTTTTGCACGACCCCACCCAATAATACGAGGAAGTCGTTGGGTTCCTCCGTATCCCGGAACAAGACCAATTCTTGTTTCAGGCATTGCAAAGGTTGCATCTTCTGACGCAATTCTGATATCACATGCACATGACATTTCAATGCCTCCTCCATAGGATGTACCTTTAAATGCTACTATAAAACACTTTGGAGAATCTTCAATTAAATTAAATGTAGAATGTCCTATATTTAGATTATCAATTGCTTTATCTGGTTTTCTACCATATTTCTTAATCATTTCTTTAATATCAGCTCCTACAGTGAACAGTTTTGGATTTGCACTAGCTATAACAACAGAAACCACTTCTGTATCAGCATTTGCAGTTTTAACAATCTCATATAACTCTTCAAAAACCTTTTCACTTAATGCATTTACTTTAGGTCGATTTAATTTTATAATCAACACATCTTCATCCCTCTCCATTTGAAAAAATTTAAATCCTTCATACGGTGCAATTGTCAATATTTATCACCAACTTTATATTTACTATTTTATTAATCAAAAATCTCTATTTAGATTGAATTTCATATTATAAGATATAAACTTGATATTGATACCATTATTTTTAAGCTTTTTATCTTTCAAATTTTATTAGACTCCAATGAAAACATTATCTTATTATTTTTGAATTAGGATTCTGTAAGAAATCCTTTAAAATAAAAAAAATTATATTTTAAGAAATATTTTACTTTTTAAATTTTAAATTTATCAAATACTTTTTATGGTGATCTCTTCAATGCCAAGGGCAATTACTGATGAGGAAAAAGAAGGCTTTGAAAATGTTGAATATCTTTTAAATGGAATGATAGGGGACAGGAGCGTTCCTCGAAATATTAAAAGGATCGCACAAAAATGTATAAATGAATTACATAGGGAAGATGAAACCCCAGGTGTCCTCTCCAGTAATGTAATGTTTATGATTGGTGATCTTTCTCAAGATCCAAATATTCCATTCCACTCTCGCACTACTATTTATAGAATTATTTCTATCTTAGAAAAAATAAAAGATTGAATAATCTTAATATACTATTATATGAACTTGTTTTGAGAGGAATGTTTCAACCTATTATTTATAAACTAGAGAATTCATATAATGACTTAATATGTATTTCATTTCTCAATTAATTTAATAAAACAATATAGTGAATTCTAAAAATGCCATTAGATATAAATGGATGGATTGATGGAGTAACGGCTTCAGGTGTAGTGATATTTGGCATAATATTTGGTCTTTTCTTTATTTATCGATCAAAAAAAACAAATGCGAAGTTAGTCACCTATTTAGGGTTAGCTAACATGTTTGCGGGGCTAATGTGGTTAGGTGTGTTTATTGATTTTCTTTTAGTTCTTACTATTCAACAAAATATGGCAAACAATGGAACAGTTGCTATTCTTTCATATATTTGGTTTGCCCCTGCAATGATTACCGCAATGTATATCGGTGCAGAATTATTAGCCCCTAAAATAAAGAAATATATCGTTATAATTATCTTAGGAATTTCAATTTTTTTTGAAATCGTTATATTTTTATATCCGTTAGCCTCTTTCAATTTTGTTCCTGAACCACCAATACAACCTATAATAAATTTAATCGATTATAATGTAAATCTAATGACTCTAGCAGGAATATTAATGAGTGTTATGCTGATAACAGTTTTATTGTTTTTGGGACTGGGTTTTTTGATTAAAGCTTTTGAATCTTCAGGAGATATACGTAAAAATTTTATATATCTTTCAATAGGATCAATATGCTTTTGTATATTTGGTTTATTAGAAGGTTTAACTGCTCCAGGATTTTTAGTGATCATAGTAAGAATTGGGTATCTCAGTAGCTTTTGGCTTATGTATTTAGGATTAAAAGTATAACCTAAATCTCTTTTTTTATCATCAATTAAAATTTATATAGGAAAAAAATATTATTAGTTAAAAACGAAATATTTACAGCTTATCATTACTTTATTATTTCATTGAGAGGTCCTTTCAAAAATTATGAAGCCAGGAATAATTCAAGGGATTTTATACGTAGAAATGAATGATGAGCTAGGTCCTAATCCTGTAGCATGGTTTCCTAACACATTCACACAAATGGATTTAATTCACATAAGCATTAAAGCATTAACAATCCTTTCGGGTGAAGATGGACATGTTCCCGAATCATTAGTAATCCTCCCCTTTCCATCGAAGAATTTAAAGGGGATGGTTAAATATCTTAAATGGGAGGATTCGTCAAGACGAGGAAACATCGGTCAAGCTGCTCTTGTATTATTATTCCAAGAAATTGATGATGTAATCTTTTATAAATACATAAATGATCTATCTATTCCTTTCAATAACCTTACTCCAGAAATAATAAATTTAGAAAAAAAAAAAGCATCACTAGAGGAGTACTCGAATATACTTGAACATCTTGAATTTAATATATCTGCGCTGTTGGAAGAATTAAAGGCCCAAGAGATATCTCAGCAAGAAAGTGAGGCATTTCCTGAACAACAAATTACAGATCGAAGTTCGATTGATTATCAATTTAAGATAATAATTGTTGGTGACCCCAACGTAGGTAAAACTTCACTAATATTAAGATATACTGGTAATGCTTTTAGAAGATCATACGTACCTACTCTTGGTGTTCATGTAACTAATAAAATCTTTAAGGTTGAAGATGCAGTTGTACAGTTGACTTTATGGGATATTGGAGGACAGGTTAAATTTGAAACTATGAGGCAACAATTTTATCGTGGTTCAGATGCTGTATTTTTAGTTTTTGATTTGACCCGAAATGAGACCTTTAATAGCATTCCTAAATGGTTCTCAGATGTCCGTCAACAATTAAAGGGTCGCTCTGATGAGCTAATTGGTTTTGTTATTGGAAATAAAAACGACTTAACAGAGCAAAGAATTGTAACAGAAAGTGATGCGAATAATTTAGCAAGTAAATTAAATTTAGGATTCATAGAAACTTCAGCACTCCAAGGTGAAAATGTAAATTATGCTTTTTCTACAATTGCCTCATTATTATATAAATCGCGTTTATAATTGTCTATTATTATTTTCGTGAAAGAGGTGTTTCACGAATTTTTAATTTTTAGTATGTAAAACATTCAAATTCACAAGATTTTATAATTTTTGAATTTTATAATTTATAGAAGATAGTCAAATAAAACATTGAATTTTTACCTAATTATCATATCGCTTTAAGTCCGCAATGCCAGAAAAGATAATCAACTCAATAGTTTATACGTTATTAAATGAAGAAATTGGCCCACAACCTTTTTTATGGGATCCAGTTGATTTAGATGATAATATTCGAATGTCTGTTAGTATTAAATCAATTACTATTCTCTCAACTGATCAAGGGATTATTCCTCAATCTTTAGTTATAATTCCATTCCCAATGTTCAATTTAAAGGGTATTATTAAATATATAGAACGCCCTGATCTAACTAAAAGGGGGGAAGCCGCAATATCATCTATCACTGTTTTATTCAATGAAGCTTATGACCTTATTTTCTATAAATATATCAATTATCTTGAGTCGGCATTTGCTGATACCGCTCAAAAAATAATTGAATTAGAAACTAGAAAAGCTAATTCTGATGAAATTTATATTGAGCTTACCAATTTAAAAATTAAGATTACAGAAGTTTTAGAGGACCTACGTAATAAAGAAAAAAAACTCTCTGAAGCAGAAGCCTTTCCTGAAGAAAAAAAACTGGGAGAAAAAAAATTAGGATATAACTATAAAATTGTTGTATGCGGTGATCCTGGAGTTGGTAAAACAAGCACAATTTTACGTTTTACTGATCACGCTTTTATGCAAACATATATTCCAACGCTAGGTGTGTCAATTTCAGAAAAAAGTCTTCAACTACAAGAGGATCATGTTAATTTGATTCTTTGGGATATTGCTGGACAAAGTAAATTCGAGCTTATGAGGCGTCATTTCTATAAGGGACTTGAAGGAGTCATTTTCATATTTGATTTAACAAATCGTAAATCTTTTGAAAGCATTCAAAATTGGTATAATGACATTACTAAAAATATTGTTCCTTCTAAAGAAATGATTACTGGTTTTATTTTAGGAAATAAAGAAGATTTAGCCTCTGAAAGAAATATTACATTTGAAGAAGCATTCAAAATCGCAAAAGAGCTCAACTTAGAATATTTAGAAACATCTGCGTTAACTGGTAAAAATGTAGAAGAGAGCTTTTACAAATTGGCACAGAGTTTAGTAAATTTAAGTAAAGATAATTGAGTGATAAATTTGGAATTAGAAGAAATAATATATAAGAGAAGAACAATCAGGAGATTTAAAAAAGATCCAATATCATTGGATCTTTTAAAGAAATTAATTGATTATGCTCGCATAGCTCCTATGGCTCGCAATATTCAAGCTCTTGAATTTATTATTGTTCAAAATGCCGAAATTAGGAAGAAATTATTCCCCTTAGTAAGATGGGCTTCTTCATTACCAGAGGAACAAAGAACTCCAGAAAAAGGTAGGGAACCAACTTCTTATATTATTGTTTTAATAAATAAAAAGATAAAAAATACCTATGTTTATTTTGATGTTGGTGCTGCTGTTGAGAATATTTTGCTTGGGGCAACGAATTTTGGAATAGGATGTTGTTGGATGGGTGCTATTGATAGAGATGGGATTAGAGAATTACTTAAAATTCCTAAAAATTATGAGATAACTCATGTAGTAAGTTTAGGTTATCCAGATGAAGAATCTACAATGGAGTCCTATGAAGATTCATTTAATTATTGGAAGGATAATAAAGGAAATATGCATGTACCAAAAAGAGACTTAGATGATATAATACTAAAGATATACTAGAAAAACGGTCGGCTAAAAATAAAAATTAGTACGTTTTAGCTACAATTGATTATAAAATAGTATATCAGATGCTAAAACCACGTTGGAGGATCATAATCAAATTCATCATAATAAATTATACTGTTAGTGATACTAGTTGATACCATATAATTCTCTGCCCAGAATCCTCTTTGGATAAGAGAAAAGTCATGAGACCCCACATCATCTTCATTAAGCCATAATGCAAGAATCCCTCGCCATTCTTCATCTGTTAACCGATTATAATCAGGTGCAGGAAATTCAAAAAAGGAAAAAACAGGACCAACGACAGGAATTTCATGTCCTTCCCAGCTAGGAACGTAAGCAATAATATGTTCTAAAAATCCTGTAGAAAAATGTAAAACATCCCCATAATTGGTGTCTGTATGGATATCTGCTATTAATGTCGCTCTAGAGTTTGGAATAGAGTCCACCTCATAATAAGCATAATGAAAATTAGTGAGTAAATAAGGAAGCCATCCTCTTGCATAAGTAGGCGCCCCACAATAATCATCAGGATGTTCTTCATGATATATTGAAGTAATGAATGTTTTATCTTCAATTGTTAAAGGAAGTTGACATAATTCTTTAATTGAAATATCTTCTAACCTAAAACAAATATAAGTGAAAGTATCCAAGAATCTCAAAAAGTTAAAAAATCCTGAGATAAAATTGTATCCTACTTGACAGAGTGATTCAAATGAATTTTTATATATCTGACTTAACATCCCTAATGAATGATAAAAATCTGGATAAGGTTCAACAAAAGCAGTCGGAGTTGAACAAATTATTCCAGTATATGATTGTTTAGTGTATAATATGGTGTCATGTCTTAGTTGAGTATATGAACCCATTATGGTTGTAAGTTTTTCATCCATCCAGGCTGTCGAGTTCATAAATTCCGGAAGAATTATAGGTTCATTGCATTCCGGAACATCTACAGCTAGAGATTTTAAAGATTCAATCCAATTCCATTGTAGAGTTTCATTTTTTGTTAGTTTTAATAGATTAACTTCTTCTTTTGTTTCTTCCAAAACTTCCTCATATTCAGGAAAATCAATGAACTCATTTGGATATTCTCCTTTCAATAATTCCAATGAGTGATTAGATTCAAGACATGTATATGCAAAATCAAGTCCATGAGGTAATAACCTTTCATTGATATTAGGGTGAACAACACTTTGAAATGCATATCCATCTACAGTTTCTATTTCCCCAAACAAAGTAAAAGTTTTAGGAGACTTAAAACCATATGCTAAAATATCAACATAAAATGGAAAATCAGGTTCAGGGATAAGCTCATCGTTAAGTACATCATTTTGAACTTGATTCATTATTTCTTCATTAATTTCATTAAGGTTCCAATTATTGCCAATCATTTTAGAGCAATGAAAATCAATGTCTTTTGGGGTTATTGAATTAGGAGGGCCCATAATTACATATAAAAAATCCATTATTGTATCCCAAATCTCAAATCCAGAAATTTGGTTATTTAAGTAATTTATTGTCGTATTTTTCAATATCCAAGTAACTTCTAATGCTGACTTTA
Organism: Promethearchaeota archaeon; assembly: GCA_019058425.1. Lineage (GTDB taxonomy): Archaea > Asgardarchaeota > Lokiarchaeia > Sigyniarchaeales > SOKP01 > Loki-b32. Next base: position 12,392 of record JAHPYZ010000046.1, on the reverse strand, counting down.
TCATAGACTCTGGGGATATTTGAAGGAGAGAATAACCTATATAATCATCAAAGAAAAACGGGATTCTCGCGAGCCATTTGTATAATCTAAAATATTTCTCTAATGTTTCTGACTTCGTATAATGTCCTCTTGGTTTATATTGACTATAATCATCAATAAAACGTTTTGTTAATCCTGCATAGACAGGTTGAGATAGACTCATTATTGAATTATAAAGAACTTCAGATGCTTGTTCAATTTCAATAGGAAGATCTAAAGTTAAACCAGAATCAATGATTTTCAAAGCAACGTTGAAATATATAATAGTATGAGCTTCTAAAAGGAGATTATTCTTCATATTTTTAATACTTTCAATTATTAAAGCATTTAATAATGGAAAAAAGATATCTTCCTCTGTTTTTTCCAAAACTTTATCAAAAATAAGATGCCAAACATGTAAAATTGTATCTGTTGTAATAAATATTGGAAGATCCTTCCACCAATAATAGCAATATGCGTCTACAAGATCGTCAGTCCCCATCCTATTTAAAACAACGAATTTATTCTGTTCTAACAACTCTATTTCTTCTAATGTTAATTGAAACGCTTGATTTATGAGATTGAAATAGAATGATGCATTTTTTAATTCAGTATTATATTGGGGAGTATAGTTGGGAAGGTTCCCATCGCTATAGTAAGGAAAATATGTATAATATGGATTATCTGTGCTTGGGTATATCAATTCTTCCAAATCTCGCTGATTATTAGTAAAGGAGATATTGAAAACTAACATTGGAATGGATCCCATAATCAATGAGATACTAATTGCTATTATAAACAGGGATTTTTTTTTTTGATTCATTTTTTCTAAAAATAAATTTCGCAAACTAACTATATAAATATTATGGGATTTAATACAGTCGTTTACAATATTAAGAACATATTTCTACTTAAAAAAATTAAAATAAAAAGATTTTAAAAATATTTCTCGATAAATACTAATCAGATTCTAGAGTAAGAGTAAGATCTGTTCCTATTAACTTCTTAATTATAGGAATAATAATTAAACAGGGATTTCTTTATATTTAGAATATAATTCTTTAATTATCGCTTGAAAAGCGTCATATACACCTTGCCCTGTTTTAGCTGAAGTTTTATAATATCCAAAAAAGTGTTTTTTCTCTACAAGTTTTAAGACTTTCTCTTCATCAATATTTTTTTCATCAACTAAATCCACCTTGTTTCCAAATAGTATAATAGGAATGTCACCACAGAATTTTTTAATTTCTCCTTGCCAATTTAGAACGTGTTTAAAGCTTTCTGTACCATGCTCATTTTCTTCAAGAGAAAATACAACGATTGCTGCTAGACTTGCTTTATAAAAGGCAGGACGTAAAAAATGAAACGTATCTTGACCTGCGATATCCCAAAAAAATAGTTTACAGCTATCGTTACCCATTTTTTCAATATATTTAGAAAATTGAGCCCCAATTGTTTGGATATATTCGTCTTGGAAGCCTCCTTGAGTAAATTTACTTATTAATGAAGTTTTTCCTACGAATCCATCTCCAATTACAACAACCTTAAATGTGAATTTTCCACCAGTTTCGCTCATCGTATCACTTAATTTATATTATTGGAATTTTAATTAATTATAAATATCAATTTTTTTTAATATAAAATTTTACTTTTTAATTGTTTCATATTATGTGAAAGTTTAATAAATTTTCACGACAATAAATATGATATAATAAGGTGAAATTCTAGTGGAAATGAATTTCATCAATAATTATTTGAAGTGTTTAGAATGGTACGAAAAAGAGAATCTAGGATGGAAGTAATATTTGGTCTTTCTGGTGCTATATTTATGGTAATCATGTTACCATTGACAGCTCTAATTACTCCAGGATATACTCCATTAGAACACACTGTGAGTTCATTAGGATTAATGGAAGCGAAATCATTATTCAGTATTGCATTTGTGGTAACTGGCTCATTATTAATACCCTTTTATATTTATCTAGAAAAAGAATTAGTAAATATCAATGAAAATCTTAGAAGAGTTGCAACAGGAGTTGCTATTTTTACAAATATGTGCATTGCTTTAGTTGGAATAATTCCAGATGAGACATACGTTGCCGCATTTGTTGCATTTCATGGTTTTGTTGCATCTACTGCCTTTATTGGATCTTCTTTATATATTGTTCTTTACAGTTATTTAATGTATCTAGTTCCTAAATCATCAATGTATAAAGGTCCAGCGTTTAAAAGATATTTAGCAATCTATGGTTTTATTATTGGCATCGTTCTGGTATTCCTTTTAATATTATTTAATCCATTAGTTGAATGGATTCTATCAATAATGATACTCATATGGATATTGATAACTGCTAGCCAATGCATTTCATATAAATTCTTTAATCTTCCAGGAATGTATTATAAAAAAGATCAATATCCTGAAGCATTAGAATTATTTGAAGATGCACTTCAGATTTTAGATAATCTTGGGATAAAAGGTGACCCTATTAAAAAAACCCTTAAAGAAAATATTAGTTTTCTTAGAAATGAAATAGAAAAAGAACCTAATAATGTAGAATCCTAGAATATATTAAGAAAGATCTACTTAACTCTTATTTTTTTCTTTCTATTACTTATTCTAAAGAGGAACAACAATATGGGTTTCGGTTCGGTTAACTCCTTCGAGCGAGTGAATTTTTGCTAGAATTGTTTTTGCGATTGTTTCTACATCTGGTCCTTCGACTTTAACGATTATATCAATTCCCCCTGTTACTGGAAAACTTTCTTTAACTTCAGGTATTTTTTCTAAACCACGGACGACAGGCTCAACGAAACCTGCTTGGACGTTCATGAGAACAAAACATAATGTCATTTTATATATACTCCTTATTACCTTTTTTTTAATTAAATATTAACTTCTATCTTTAAAAATCTTCAATACTATCAAGAAATAAATTTTCGTCATAAATTCCTTCATAATTATCTCACACGTACATTGTCTATCTAATATTTGATGAGAAAATCAATTAATTCTTGATTTTTTCGTAATAAACTATACTCTCCTTTCCTTAATTCACTTTTTATGGATTTCGTTATTTCTTTAATATTAAAATCTCTGTCATTTACTTTGATCTTAATTTTAGGTAAAAGTTCGAAAAGTAACATTTGATTTATAATCTTTCCTTTGTAATGTCTAGCTGATAAATCACTTGCAAGAAAGAGATATATTGGAGCAATTGCTTCTGGAGAAATAGGTTCAGGTGCTATTTGTCCTCGTTCTGCACTGTCTTCATATAGTTTAGTCTGGATTGCTCCTGGAAGAATCACATTAACTTGGATATTGTATTGATTTAATTCATTATGAAGACATTTATTCATTGCTGAAACTCCTGCTTTTGTGGAAGAATATGCTACTTGATTAGGATTAAAAAACATATTCCCATGAACAGATGCTGTCATAATAATATTTCCATTTTGCTGTTCAACCATTTTTGGTAAAATTAATTTGGTTATAGCATAATAGGCAATAAGGTTGAGTTTAAACAATTTTACAGCTTTTTCTAGCGATACTTCTAGCATGGGACAATAATACGACATCCCTGCATTGTTTAGTAAAATATCGCATCTATCAAAGTTCTTAAAGTATTCTTTTACAACTGATTTTATATCTTCTATATTTGTCAAGTCAGCAGGAATGCTAATACATTCCACATCGTATTTTTTGATATCATCAACAACTCCAACTAACTCATTTTCTTCTAAGGCAGTAATTGCGATGTTAGCACCATTTCTAGCGTACTCAAGTGCCACAGCTTTTCCAATTCCTCTCCCACCACCTGTAATTAATGCATATTTTCCATCTAAAAGATTTTTCAAATTAATAACTCTAAAATTTTTTTTTATATTTTAAATTGTCCATTTATTAATTTCTGGTATAAATCATTATCCAAGAATACATAATTTTTATCTTGTTGATTCCATAGATATACTTTATCAGTGATTGATTCAATATCATACCCTTCGCTTTGTAGGTTAGTCTTTTTAATTTTATAAGGCCCTGTGATTTCTAGTTCGTCTTCGCAAATTCGTATAAAAATAGGAATAGAATAAACTGGAAAAACTTCTAAAACAAATCGAGAAAAATCATCAATCACAAACTTCATGGATGGATTAAGGTTAATAGCTGCCATCCCTGCTTTTCCTTCTGTGTTTTGAATAGGAACACCAAAAACCGCGGACATATTAATCGCGGGATAAGAATTTAGAATAGATTCTATTTCGAGAGTAGATACATTTTCACCTTTCCAACGGTAAGTATCTCCGAAGCGATCAGCAAATGATACCCAAAGATCTTCATGGAGCATTAACATATCATTAGTATTAAAATAATTATCACCTTTTAGAAAAACATCATGTAGAAATTTATTTTCTGTTTTTTCTTGATCTGTATACCCCTTGAAAAAAGTTCCCTTATCTATTTTAAGTAAAACCATTCCAATATCACCAGGCTTGCATTTAATACAATATTCTCTCTCATTTCTATAAAATTCACCTGTTTCTGGATTAACTTTCGCTAAAACTAATCCTCCTTGACTTATTCTCCCAATCATTCCAGGTATTTCCTCAAGATTAACAAGAGATCGATGACCCTCAGTTAATCCATAAAATTCATATATATGTTCGATCTGAAAGCGAGATTGAAATTTCTCCCAAATCTCCTTTCGTAGTCCTAAACCTAACATTTTTTTAAGCGTATGATTTTTTTCATAATCAGAAGGGGGTTGATTGAGCAGATATCGAGGGATTTCTCCAACATAAATGCTATAAGTCGCTTGAAATTTATGGATATCTTCCCAATATTTAGAGGCAGAAAAGTGTTTTCTTATCGCTATTGAAGCACCCGTTAGAAAAATAGCTGGCCAAGCAACTCCTACAGATAAATTATGATAAAGAGGAGTTGGGATATATACAACATCATTACTATTTAAACGTCCAAAAGCTATACCTAAGAAATTACCTTGAGTAAATAATTTAAAATTTTCCATTATACAGGCTTTAGAAAGACCTGTTGTGCCTGATGTATAAATATAAAATGCAGTTTGACGTAAAATTGAATTATAAGTAGTATCAGGATTACTTTTGGATAACTTTTTAGTAATGTTTTGTAAGTCGATAAAATCGTGAGGATTATTCTTATTATTATTAATAACATAGATATTTTCAAATGAGTATTCTAAATCCTCTACAATTTCAATGAAGTAAGGGAGACTATCACCATCAACAATTATCCATTTTGGTTCGGCCAATTTAAAGGAATGAATTAATACTTGTTTTCTAAGATTAAAATTAATTAAGGAACTAATCCCTTGTAATTTATTAATTCCCGTTGTATAAAAAAGGTACTCAGGTGAATTTTCAAGCATCAATGCAACTGTATTGCCTGGTTCTAATCCTAAATTAAGAAAATGGTGTGCAATTAAATTACTCTCTTTATTAAATTCTTGCCAAGTCCAAGAAGAATTATCATAAAACAAAGCTTTTTTATTCGGTATTCTTTCATTTAACTCTTCAATAGATGTTCCTATACTCTGATTTGGATTAGTTAAAGCCTTGTTCATCTGTTCACCAAAACGTCCATAGAATTCAGCTTCTTTAGGAGTATAAGTGGGCATGATTCCCTTGATTCTGCATTCAAAATAATTACAATATTGTATTTAATTCCAAAATTATATTTATCTTTTATTTATTTTAATACAAAATTGTATTATTTGTAAATCATGAGAAATAAATGAAAGAAATTATTATTAGTATTAATATAAGCAAATAGAAAATATTGAAATTCTAAATAATAAAATTCAAGGTTTAAAAAATGAAACCTAATTTACTTACAGATGAAAAGGTAATTATAACGGCTGCAATTACAGGAGGAGCTCATGGAAAATGGTCTAATCCTAATTTGCCAATTACTCCTGAAGAACAAGCTAAAGATGCACTAGAATGTTATAATGCAGGTGCTACCGTATGCCATATCCATGTAAGAGGAAAAGATGGTCTAGCCACAGCAGATCTTAATGTTTATAATAAAACAGTGAAGTTAATTAAAGAAAAATGTCCAATAATCACTCAAATTGGAAATGGTATTGGTGCTCGTATAGAATATGGAGTAAAGGTGAGTAAATCAGGAAGAAGATATGGGCAAGCTCTTAAAATGGCTACCTTAGAAGAAAGACTCAATTTATTGAATATAAATCCTCAACCTGATATGCTTACTATTAATGCTGGCACATTCGAGTTCAGAACCAATATGAGAGGTATGGAAACTAATTCAATTTTTAATAATCCCATAGAGTTTAACAAAAAATATGTTAATGGCTGTAAAAAAATTGGAGCAGGGATTGAAATTGAAGTCTATGACACAAGCCATATAGCAAATATTATGGAATTAATCGAAATGGGTGTTTTTAACCCAAACGAAAAACTTCACTTTAGCATTGTGCTTGGAATTAAAGGTGGTGCTCCAGCTAGTGTTAAAAACCTATTAAATATGGTTGAATTACTTCCCGAAGGATCAACATGGCAAGTTGTTACTATCGGTAGATACTGTCTTAGAACGACTATGATCGCTATGTGTATGGGTGGTAATATAAGAACGGGTCTTGAAGATACTGTATATTATCGAAAGGGTGAACTTGTTAAAAGTAATGCCCAACTAGTAGAACGTATGGTTCGTTTGGCTAAAGAGATCGGAAGAGAACCGGCAACCTTAGAAGAAGCTAGGGAATTTTTAGGATTAAAATAATACCTAGGAAAAAAAATAATAAATAAAAAAAAATATTTATTTCAATTCGGGATGTTTTTCTAATTCTTGTCTCATTTTTTCGAGCTTTTCACCGTGTAAATCATAAAATTTAAAGAAAAGAATTGATCCTACAAGTGCAATTGAGGGAAACAGAAACATTAAAGCTTTTATTCCGATTTCTCTTAACATTGGATCGGCAACGGTGGGAACATAACTACTCCATCCTGTTCCTGAAAATATGATATAAATGGTTGTAATCCCCAATATCATTGAGAATCTGTGAATAAATGCATTTACTCCATAATAACTAGCAGCTCTTTTTATCCCAAAATTAATTGCATCTTGGTCAATTACATCACCATGTATTAGATCAATAAAAAATAACGCAGCAGATAATCCAAATCCAATCGTTATAAATACTATCAATGATAAAGTTCTACTAATCTCATTATTTGATAAAAGAATTAACGGAAATAAAGTAATTATCCATATTCCTAAACCAATCATTAATCCTTTACGAGTACCATATTTTTTTCTAATCCTTGCTTGAACAGGCATAAGAAATGCTGCTGATAACAACGCTAACATCAAAGTTATACCAGTCAATAAGGAACCTTCAGTTCTTCCTAATACATAAACAGCGTAGAGGGGAAATACGGTTAGTAAAACATTAAAACAATACCATATAAGCATATTTCCAAGCGTGAATTTTATAAATGTTCTGTTTGAGAAAGTAATTTTCAAAGAACTAAAAAATCCTGGTCTTTTTTCAAAATCAGTTGTTTGTTCTTCTTTTTCTTTCACACCAAAAAAAATAAACAATATTGCCATGATCAATATTATTACAGCTATTACTATTCCAGATGTAATATATTTTGATTGAATACTAGCAACTTCTGCAGCATAGACTGCAGGTTCACTAACGGGGTCAGCTGTTGGAACTAAAGAGGGAGTTACAATGAAAGTTGGAATTAATGAAGCTAATATTACGGCGATCATAGTAAACGCTTTTATAAATACATTTACGTCTCCTCGTTGTTTTTCTGTTGGAAACATTTCAGGAAATACAGCATTAGTATTTACAGAAAACATTGTATAAAAGAACTCAAAGGTGAAAATAATGAACAAAAAATACCAGAACTGAAAATTAAATTGCGAATTGCTGAGTGGATCCCTTGGAGCTACTGTAAAAAGGAAAATCATTATCAATGCAAGAGGAATAAATGAAATTATTAGGTAAAACTTGCGTTTTCCTAATCTACCTTTTTGTTTCGTTTTTTCACTTAATGCTCCTAATAAAGGATCATTAAACATGTTCCATATACCCCATAGAACAAATCCAACCCACATTTCAAGCATACTAAGATGTACAACAGCAAAAAAATAAGTAAACACATAAATAGTGAATGCTTGGTAGGTCATTTGATCTGGGAATGCGTTTGTGCCAAATAATATCTTTTCTTTTAAGGTAATTTCTCTTTCACTCATTTTAAATTCACATTTGTTGACAAAATTCCAATAAAATGTAATTAAATGTATTTAAATTTTAATCTTTTTAAAACTATATTAAAATTTATTTAGCAATACCTTTATCGTAGTAAAATTCATTTAATTAGTATGATATTCTATCCTAATTTAAAAACACATTTTAAATATCAACATATAATTTATTGATATATTATGTCAGATTATAATATTGAAGTCACTTATTTTGAAAAAGGAGGACCACAGCACACTGATAAAGCATTAGAAATTGCAAAAAAGTATGCTGTTCAATTTGGAATAAGAGATATTGTTTTAGCTAGTACAACTGGTACAACAGCTGAAAAATCGTTAAATTATTTTAATCTAGATGAATATAATTTGGTTGTTGTTACGCATTCATACTATTTCGTGGGAGCTGATAAAAGACAGGAATTCCCAAAAGAAAAAATTGCTGATCTAAAGAGTAAAGGGCTAAAATTCTTTATTGGACCACATGGATTCGCTGGTCCTGAAAGGAGTATTCGAATTTCGTTAAAGCAATGGGGTCCTGTTGAAATTATGGCTAAATATTTACGTACAGCATTTAGTCAAGGAGTAAAGGTTTGTATGGAGATGGCAACAATGGTGGTTGATGCAGGATTAATTGATGATATTGAAAAAGATATAATTTGTATAGGAGGTACTGGACGTGGTGCAGATACAGTATGTCTTATTAAACCAAGGCCTACAAGTCTTCTTCATGAATTAAGAGTGAAGGCTATTTTGGCCAAACCACTTTAATTTAATAAAAATAAATAAAAAAAATATAAAAAATATTAAATAATCTCTAATTTTTTTCCAACTTTCTCAATAGAAGCTAACGCTTTATCTAAATCTTCCTTTGTGAGTAAAGCGTTCATTTGAACTCGGATTCGCGACAATTCACGAGCAACCATAGGAAAAACGATTGGTGTTCCATACACGTTTTCTTCCTCGAACAAGATTCGGGCGAGTTCTTGAGCTTTACCTGGATCACCAATGATTAACGGAATAATTGGAGTTTCTGAGTTTCCAGTATTAAATCCCATACTTTGAACTTCTTTTTTAAAGTAATTTGTATGGTCCCAGACTCTCTTAACATGTTCGGGTTCACTTTCAACTACCTCAATAGAAGCTTTATTAGCTGCTACAACTCCTGGAGGATGAGCTGTGCTAAGTAGATATGTCCTACTTTTATTTGCGCAAAATTCAATTAAATCTCTGGAACCTGCAACAGTTCCACCAAAAACTCCAAATCCCTTACTCATAGAACCACCTTCAACATGAACTTTTCCTTGTAAATTAAAATGAGCAACAATACCACGTCCTTCTCCAAGAACTCCTTCACCATGGCAATCATCAACAAAAATCATAGTTCCAAAATCTTCGGCAACTTTAGCGATTTTATCCAGAGGTGCTATATCACCATCCATACTAAACACACCGTCTGTAATAATACAGATTCTTCTAGCACCCTCTTTTTCTGCTTCTTTCAATTGCCTTTCTAAATCTCCAACATCACGATGTTTATAAATTATTCTTTTAGCACCTGATAATCTAACACCGTCAATAATAGATCCATGATTTAATTCATCTGAAACGACGATGTCGGGCTTTCCAACCAACATAGGAATTAATCCCGAATTTACAGCAAAACCTGTTTGACAAAGGAGAGAGGCTTCTACTTCTTTAAATTCAGCAAATTTTTCTTCAAATTGCTTAGTTAAATCAAAGGAACCAGCGATAACTGGAACAGCTCCGGCTCCTGCACCATATTTTTTAGTAGCGTCAACAGCGGCTTGAATTATTTTTGGATGCGTTGCTAAACCTAGATAATTATTTGTATTAAGCATTAATACTTCTTTTCCATCAACAACAGAATGAGGTTTAGAACCTTCTTCCAGATATCTTATAATCCATTCAAGATTGTTTTTCCTTAATTCAGTCATATCCTCCTTAAGAAAAGCAACAGGATCTCTTTTCATAATATCACCTTAAATTTTTTGAAATTAGTGAGTAAAATAATAATTTATTTGTATTTTGAAAAGTATTTTAGTTTTTCCTATATTAGATTAGAGAAAAAAGAGGTTAATCAGGCAAAAACCTTTTTTTATGGGATAAATTATGAATTATACTTTTAATTTTACAACTCAGAATTTGATAAAAATGAGAAGAATTCTTGTAATAGGAGCTGCTGGGCAAATTGGAAGTGAACTTGTTCCATTTTTGAGGAATAAGTATGGAAATGACAATGTAATCGCTACTGGTAGAAAAACCCCCCTTCCAGATGTGATTAAAAATTCTGGCCCAGTAATATATTTAGACGCCTTAGAAAGAAATACTCTATCAAAAGTTTTCTATGAGTATGAAATCGATACGATATATCATATGGCTTCAATTCTATCCGCTACAGGCGAAAAAATGCCTCAAACTGCTTGGGATATAAACATGAATGGATTAATAAATGTTCTTGAAACGAGTAGGAGGTATAATATTAAAAACATAATTTGGCCAAGTTCAATAGCCGCATTTGGGCCTACCACCCCAAGAGATAATACTCCAAACACTACAGTTCTAGAACCAACGACTATGTATGGTATAACCAAGGTGGCTGGAGAATTGTTATCAGAATATTATTATAAGAAATATGGTCTAGATATTCGCTCAATGAGGCTTCCTGGAATAATAAGTAGTGAGACTCTTCCCGGAGGCGGCACTACTGATTATGCTGTTGAAATATTCTATGAAGCAATTAAGAATAAAAAATATTCATGTTTCCTTAGAGAAGATACTGTTTTACCAATGATGTATATGCCAGATTGTTCAAAATGTATGGTTGATCTTTTAGAAGCAGATAATTCTAAATTAAAACGTCGTGTCTATAATATAACAGGTATGAGTTTTTCTGCAAGAGAAATCTCAGCAGAAATAAAAAAACATATACCGGAATTCGAGATAGATTATAAACCTGACTTTCGTCAAGAAATTGCTGATTCCTGGCCTAAAACTATTGATGATTCCTTAGCACGTGAAGAATGGGGTTGGGATCCTTCTTACGATTTAACCTCAATGACAAAAGATATGATTGAAATCTTAAGAAAAAGACTATTATAAAAATCTAAATTTACTTTTATTTATTTACTTGGTTCTTAATTCTTGTTTCTTATTCATTATTTGGGAAAATAAATCTTCTTGCGATGAGGGAGGTTTCATTTCTTCTTCTTTCTTTTTAAGATGGATTGCACCTTCAGGACAATTCGGAACACAAACTCCACATCCAATACATCGTTTAAGTATAATATGTGCTAAATTGTCTTTTAGTTTAATTGATTTTATTAGACAATGATCAACACATGTTCCGCACCCCACACATAAGTCAGGATTAATTTCAGCATAAAAATTACTTGAAATGACTCTTGACGGACGTGGAAGTCTCTGCAATTTTGTAAGAATTGCACAACAACATCCACAGCAACTACAAATAAATTCTGGATTTATTGTATTTCCTGATTGGAAAACAAGTCCATCACTCTCGGCTTTTTTCATAATTTCTAAAATTTCATCTCGACTCACTTGACGAGCCCATCCTTGGTTTAGAAATAATTGACCTGTTTTACCAAAATAAAAGCAAGTTTCGCGTAAAGAAGTTTGTTCACAAGGTTGTTCATAAAGTTCCTTACTCTGACGACAAACACAATTAGCCACCACCAATGGTTCTTTGACATTTTGAATTATTTGTTTTACCTCATCGTAATTTGCTATATAATTTTCTGGAGTGATGCTTTGTTGTATAGGAATGGTACGAAATTGAGAGATTTTTGTACCTAACAACTCTGCTCCAAACGCAGATACCAAATATTCATCAAAATCTTCAAAAAACTCTTTAGTGAGCTTATTTACTTGATATTCAAAAATACCTACAACTAACGGAATATTCGCATATAATTTTTTACCGTTTTCAAGTTTATATTTTATTGTACCCTTTTTAATCATAGCATTAAGCGAATCATCTAGTAGTTCTTTTGAAATCTTTTTCTCTTCAATTTTTTCATAAATATTCTCAATAGTGTCATACGACCAGTTTAATTTGGTT
>JAHPYZ010000045.1:31513-38179 GCA_019058425.1 Promethearchaeota archaeon | reverse complement strand
ACTTCAAGATCCAGTATTGAATCCCGCGGAACATACAGATTGGAAATGGTGTAGTTTTGACACCGCCAATAAGATAATTATGTGGGCGGTGGAGAAAAAAATATTAAGGTGTATCCATAATTATCTTATTAAAAATCCATTAAGATAATAAGAATATTTTCAAATTTCTTCTTTTCTAGGAAAAGAATTAAACAGACCAATTGGATTAGAAAAATGCATATGGCTTATGAACCAGTTATCTTTTTCTTTCGTAAGAACTATGGTAACTCTTAAAGGACAATTAAATTTCTCGCCTTTTACCTTTTCAACGAAATTTAGGGCACTTAATTTTAAAATATCACCCATTTTTGCATTATCTGAAGTCTTTTCATCTTCGAGAGTTGTTTTTATCCTTTCAAGAGCTATTTTATTTAGATATTTTTCATTATGGTCCAGTTTAAGATCCGCGGATATAAAGACCCAAGCCATATCTCCATTAACTTGAATATCAGAGGTATTTACATCAAACATAACATCTCCCCAATATTTCCAATCCCATAGAAAAAGCTCTTTTGCTTTCTCAAAACCTCTAAAATCTCCCCCTTGTCCAGTACCTATTATCAAAGAAGAATCTTTTGAAGAATATATTTGCATGAAAGTGTCTAAATATTCTGGATCCCTCTTGTCATATCCCTCTTGAAGTATCTGCAAAACGTCTTTTATCTTTTCTATATTAGTTTTCATTATTAATCAACATAATAGTTTGGTAAGTATTTATATTTAAACTACAAAGCTTCCTGAATTTTTGAAATTTTGGGTTCATTCTTTAGGGACATAATTCTTGTATTTACTTTAATAGTAAAGTGTCTTGTAGCTTATCCCTTTATTTCTTAATTTTGTTTTATCAGAATTAGAAATTAGAAGTTAGTGGGATCCTCCGAACTTATATATGCGCTGTAAATCTTCTTTTAAAAGAGAAATTTCTGCTGCTTGTGCATTTTCTTCAATGTGCTCTCTATTAAATGCTTTAGGTATAGTAATTATGTTTTCATGATTAATTAACCATGCTATTGCAATCTGTTGTATTGAGGAATTATATTTTTTTGCGAGTTCCTCTAATAATTCTCTTAAACTACCTCCTAACCTTAAATAACCATTATGAGCAAGTGGACTATATGCTGTTATAGTGATTCCATTTTTTTGATAATAAGAAAGAGAATTATGAATATGTGTTTGATTAGTTATATTTATATGAAGTTGGTTATTAACTAGTTCTTCTTTTTTAAGAGATTCCTGAGCTCTTTTAAATTGTTTAACACTAAAATTACTAACACCAATATATCTAGTCTTTCCTTCTTTAACTAAGGTTTCAATAACATTCATTTCCTCTTTAATAGAAATAAATTTTGAAGGCCAATGGATTAAATAGAGATCAAAATAATTAATTCCTAATCTTTTTAAACTCTTATTAGCTACCTTTTTCATAGCTTTTTTTCTAAAATGTATAGGAAAGAGTTTAGAAGTGATAAACAAATCATCTCTATTATACTCTTTAATGATTTCTCCCAATACTTTCTCTGACTTACCCAATCCATAAAACTCTGCTGTATCAATGTGTGTCATTCCTAATTCAATACCAAATCTCAAAGCAGATTTAATATTCTCGTAATAATTTCGGCTTTTAAAATAACCTTTAAACCTCGATATACCCCAAAGACCTTGTCCTAAAACTGCTATTTTTTCTCCAGTTTTTCCTAATTCTACATATCGCATTATTAACCCCTAAAACTTTAAAAATTATAAAACAACGTTTTAAATTATATTAGGACTATCATCATCATTTATATCATCGAAATTTCTTAATTCACTTCTATCATGAAATAGACAACATCCTTCAGATATTTTATAATCCTCCTCATAAATATAAAGCCTATTTTTTTTCCAATTCTTAAGATATTCTGCGAATCTTTTCATTATTGGTACCACCAATATCTTGTGATTTTTATTAGTACTAATTTTAATGAATAGTCAGAATGTTTATACGACCTTTCAAATCTTTAGACGAAAATGGCCCATATTCAGCGATTAGTCCTCTAGCTTCATCAACTTTATCCCAAACATTCCATAAAAGAACTCCTTTAACTCTCCCTTTTTCTAAGTAATAAATAATGCCTTCTTCTAAAGATTCATCTAAATCTTCTACTATCTCTAACTTTGGATCTAAAATACCAACTGCTTCATAACCATATTCAAAGAAATCAGAGTAAAACATAGAGAGATGATCAAATGGTATTTCTTTTCCTGCCATATTTTTACCAGCAATTTCTCCCATCATTAGGGCATTATCTTCATGTTCAATTCGAATAAATTTATTTAACACAGGAATATGATAAATAGCTACATCCCCAGCAGCGTAAATATCGAGATCATTTGTTTGAAGGTACTTGTTTACTATTATTCCATCATCAACTTCTAAATTTGCTTCTTTTGCTAGTTTAATATTAGGTGTAATTCCTAGGCCTGCGATGACAGTATCAAACTTGAATTTTTTCCCACTTTGGGCTTCAACCAAATAGGTTTTATCCTCTTTAATAATACTTTCTACTGACTCTCCTGTTAAAACGTTGACATCGTTCTGTCGGAAATAATCAGTTATGAAATCACTTAATACTTTAGGAAAAATGAGTGCACCAATCCCACTCTCAGGGAAAATCATTGTAACCTCAGCATCTGGCTTATACATTTTTATTCCTGCTGCAATTTCTGAACCTATAAATCCTCCTCCAATTATTCCAAAATTTTCATTCTTATCAACAATATCTCGTAATTTTTTATAATCTGAGATTGTACGATAATAGATAATTCCTTCTTCTTCAATATTTGGAAGTTTTTTAGGTGTACCACCTGTAGCGATTAACAATTTTTGGTAAGTATATTCATTCTTATTTTTGTCATACACTTTTTTATTATCAGTATCAATCTTTATTACAGATTGATTAAGATGCATTTCAAGGTTCATATTCGACGTCTCTAAATCAACATCCTCGATTCCTTCATCTCCTGTCCAAAGACCTTTCGATAGTGGAGGACGTGCATAGGGCGGATATTCTTCACTACTTATTAATCCAATAGTTCCGTCGGAGTCAACTTCTCTAATACTGTGAATAGCTGCATCCGCAGTCATCCCACCTCCAATAATCAAATATTTATAATTAAAACTTTTAATGAGTTATTCTCACCTCATACTTAATTAAAATATTAATCTTAACTCTTTTCAAATCTTATCTAAACAATACGATTATCTTAGATATATATATCTAAACGTTTTGAAATATTTACAAAACTCTGTTATTTATTATTTTATGAAATTATCTTCCAACTTTATTATTTAAAAGATAAATTGTTATTTATCAATTACAACTTCTTTCTTATTAGGCCTTCTGTTATTCCTATGAAATCCAGAAGGCTAGAGACCCAAAAAAATTAATATCCTTGGGTCTAAAATTTTTTAAATTATTAAATCTCAACTAATTGTTCAAAATTTTCAACATTTAGATTGTTGTGTATATCTTTAACTTCATGGGTATATCTTATTACAATCCCAATCACTAAGTTTTTATTCAAGATATATGAAAAAATATAAGAAAATAACCGTTTTTATAAATTGGGTCTTTTTTTTTTTTACTGAATCTATTATTATAACTCTTAAAGCATAATTAAATAAAGACAAATAACCTATTATTTTTCATAAGATAAATATGTGAGATTTAATGGTAGCTATAAAATTAACAGATGATATATATTGGGTAGGAGCTAATGTTCATACAGAGGATTTATTTGAGGGCATATGGCCGATCCCTAATGGAGTTGCTTTAAACTCTTATGTTATAAAAGGTGAAAAGATAGCAATAATTGAGTTAGTTAGAGAATGGGGAGGTGCAGCTCTAACTTTACTTAAAAATCTCGATTCGATTTCAATTAAATTATCAGATATAGATTATATAATATTAAACCATCTTGAACCCGATCATACAGGTTTTACATACTTAGTGAATTCTTTATCTCCAAATACACAAATTATATCAACCCAAAAAGGAGTGGAATTAGTAAAGGCATTTTATCAGATTGAAAACAATTTGAATGCCGTTAAATCTGGTGATTCAATCGACTTAGGAAATAAGAAGAAAATAGAATTTGTAGAAATTCCTAATGTTCATTGGCCAGAAACAATGGTAACTTATGAAAAAAATTCAGGAATTTTATTTTCAGGCGATGCTTTTGGCGCTTTTGGAGTTCATCAGGGATGTATTTTCGAAGATGAAACTTCAGATGAAAGTAAACCATACTGGGAAGAAGAAATGCTACGTTATTATGCTAATATCATATCTACATTCTCAAGTAATGTGTTGAGCGCAATTAAAAAGTTATCAGAATTAAAAATTAATATGATTGCACCCTCGCATGGTTTAGTTTGGCGAAGCTCTCCAGAAGTAATAGTTAAGAAGTATAAAAGGTTTTCTAATTACAATAAGGACTATGCGGAGCCAGCAATATGTGTTGTATGGGGAAGTATGTATGGCAACACAGAAGTAATGCTGAATTCTGTTTTAAGAGGTATAGGAAAATCAGGCATACCTATGAAGGTACATCGACTACCTAATGAGGATCCTTCATATGCTCTTTCAGATGCCTATAAATCTGCGGGTTTAATAATAGGAGCACCTACTTATGAATATGGTATGTTCCCACCAATGAAATATTTTATGGAATTGTTAAAGAAAAAACGTATTTTATATAAAAAAGTCTTATATTTTGGATCTTATGGATGGAGTGGTGGAGCACAGAAAGATTTTGAAAAGTTAACTGAAAATATGCATTGGGATGTTCTTAAACCACTAACATTTAATGGTTATCCCACAATAGAACAACTTGAAAAAGGTGAAAAAATGGCTATGGAGATGGCTCAACAAGTTAAAGACATACCTTCTAAAATTAATGATGAAGATTATTAGTGGTAATTAGTTAAAGATTTTTAGTTAAGAATTTTAAATTTTAAAATTTACCCTCTCTTTTCCCTATTTATTTAGGTTTCTATTTTTTTTAGCCATAAGTATTATATACTCTATTCTGAATTAATTACTAGGTGATATTTTAATCTTGAAAAATAAGAGTCTACATCCTAAAATTTCTATAATCGGATGTGGAAATGTTGGGATTCGATTTGCTTATGCTTTAATAATAAAAGGAATTGCTCGAGAAATTGTAATGGTAGATATAGATCGCAAGAGATTAGAAGGAGAAGTTATGGATTTATCTCATACTGCGCCATATACATCTCCTGTTAATATTATTGCAGGTAGTTATGAGAATATTGGTGACTCTGATATTATAGTAATTACTGCGGGTAAAAATCAGCAACCAGGTGAGACAAGACAAGATTTAGTAAATAAAAATGTAGAATTATTTAAAGAAATTATTCCAAAAATACAACATCAAGCACCAAAATCGATATATCTAATCGTTTCAAATCCAGTAGATATTCTGTCATATGTTACTCACAAAATCTCAGAGAAACCCTACAATGAAATAATAGGTTCAGGAACGACATTGGATACTGCCAGGTTTCGATATTTATTAGCAAAGAATTTTCATGTGAATGCTAGTAATGTACATGCTTATATTTTGGGAGAACACGGAGATAGTGAATTTGCAGTATGGAGTAGTGCGATGATTGGAGGAATTCTTATTAAAGATTATAGTAGAATATGTAATTTCAAGGAAGTTCAAGATTTTGATAAACAATTTAGGAGAATTTTTGAAGAAGTAAAAGATTCTGCCTATAAAATAATAGAGAGAAAAGGAGAGACATCCTATGGTATTGGATTAGCATTGACTCGAATTTCACAGGCAATAATTAATAATGAAAATACTATTTTGCCCGTATCAACTCTCATAGAAGATTTCTACGATATGAATGATTTATATTTAAGTTTACCATGTATTATTAACAAGAATGGTGTACAAGAACCTCTTAAAATCGAGTTAAATGATGCTGAAATAAAAAATTTTAAATTTTCAGCAAATGCAATTAAAAAAATAATAAATAAAATAAGTTTTTAACAAGTAATTATTGGAATGAAATTAATAAGTAATTGAATAAATTTCACAATGATTTTGCTGGATTAACAAAAACGTCCACATTTCTATTTTATAAACTAGGTGAACATTTTTATAGGTGATTTCTCTTATAACTAAATAAATATAGTCCATACTTTAATACAATGGGGGAATTCAAATGAAAATCAAATTAAAAAGTAAGATTTTTATTTTAATAATTTTGGGAATATTCACTCCTTTCTCAGCTTTGATTCATTTTAATCTCATTTCAAACCAAGTACATAACTATACAAATTCAGATGACAGCCAAGATAAAGTATTAAATTACAACCATTTGACATTGTCTAAAGTATCTGGAAAAATACATATAGTCAATAATTGGACTGAAACTCTAACAGCGGGGATATGTACTGGAAATGGTTCATATTCTAATCCTTATACTATAGAAAATTTGATAATAGATGGTGGAGGCCAAGGAGTTTGCATTCTGATTGAAAATTCTGTTGAACACTTAAAAATCAAAAACTGCACAGTCTTTAATTCAGGATTAACCTCTCAGAATGCAGGTAT
>JAHPYZ010000045.1:0-31503 GCA_019058425.1 Promethearchaeota archaeon | reverse complement strand
TAATTGTTCAAATAGTAATTTAAAAGGAATTCAATTAGACTATAGCCATAATAATACAATTTCAGGAAATATATTGAATGATAACTTTAATGGAATAAGTCTTGAATATTCTGAAAATAACACTATTATAGGAAACACTATTTATAGGAATAGTTTCTATGGGATTTATATAAGCAATTGTATAAATAACACTATTTTAGATTGTAAAATAGTTAATAATGAAGTTGGGATATTTTTACAACATTCACTTAACCATACTATTTCTAGAAATTTGATGGATGGATGTGGATTAGAATTTTTTTATTCATCACAAGAAAATTTAATTTCCCATGAAATTGATACTCTAAATGAAGTGAATGAAGGAATTCTCTATTATTATACTAGTGAAACTTCGCTAAGATCGCAAAATTTTACGAATGCTGGACAGGTAATATTAGTCGATTGTAATGATTCTATTATATCAAATTTGAATACTTCATATACCAATACAGGGATTTCCTTACTTTATAGCAATAATAATACCATTTTTAAGAATTTAGCGAATAAAAATCATGGTTATGGAATAAGACTAGAATTCAGTCATTACAACAATGTATCTGGAAATAATGCCAATCAAAACAATAAGAATGGAATAGAAGTAGTAGAGAGTAATTACAACGGGATATCTAATAATACTGCGAATTGGAATGAATTTTATGGAATAGAATTACGTATGAGCAACTATAATAATATTTCAAATAACATCTTGCTTGGTAATTTTAAATGTATCCTTGAATTTGATTGTGTAGGGAATAACTTCAATAATAATAACTGTGGGGTTAGGATCATACCAGGGTTTGATATACTACTTCTAATTGGGATTTTTTCAGTTTTAACCCTTGTCCTAAAGAGAAAAATAAAAAAAACCTAATTATCATCAATTTTTTCTTATTTTCTTATTAAAAATCAGAAGAATTGTGTTGATATCTTATTAAATATAAGGAATAAATTTATCTCTCTACATTTTTATCGAAATATTGGAAAAAGGGTCAGCCAAACCTTTTCAAGATTATCAGATTTGTAGAGAGATAATTAAAAGGGGAAAAAATAGAAATTTATAAGTCTGAAAGTAGGTTTAATCCAAATAAAATTTGTTCAGAAGAAGAACATTGTTGTGGTAATCCATGTGTTAGATATAATGGTGGTAATAAGGTTTGCACTAATTGTGGAACCATTTTAGGGCAAATTTTTGTAGATAATGAAAGAAGAGCTTATACTGGTGAAGAAATTAAAAAAAGAAGACAGACAGAGCCTTCGTGGAGAGAATTTGGTCCAAGAACTATTCTTCCAATAAGTAAACTTGATTCAAAAGGTCAGACAATTAATGCGAAGACTGGTGTATTGTTTTCAAGACTCTCAAAAATTCAAAGATCTCTTATAAATTCTTTGGAGAGGAATTTATGGGAGGCAAAACCGAAATTTAAGTTGTTTGCATCAAAACTGAATATTCCTAAATATATTACTGAAACGGCTTGGAGAATATACAATGAAGTAGTTAAACAAAAACTAACAATGGGAAGATCAATTGATGGATTCATTGCTGCTTCTATTTATGCCGGAATAAGGATTCACGAATTTCCCAAATTACTTGATGATGTCTCTGATGCTTCGATGGTTCCTCAACGAACCTTATTTCGTTCCTTAGGGTTGATTGTTAGGAATGTTCTCCCTTATTTACATTTAGATTACCATCCAATTTCAGTTGAGAAACTAATATTTCTTTTTGGTAATAGGTTAGGATTACCTGTAGAATTACAAATTCAAGCTGTAAATATAATCAAAAGTAGTGAGAATACCAAGCGAATAGTAATTGGAAAAGACCCTAAAGGTTTAGCTGCCGCTGTGTTATATTTAGTTGCTCATGGTACTGAATTTAAAAAAACTCAGGAAGAAGTAGCTAAAGCTGCAAAAACGACTGAAGTTACTTTGAGAAGTAGGTTAAAAGATATCCGGGTTCTTATGAATTGATATATTAAACTTTATTTTACACCACTGAGTTTATAAAAATCAATCAAAAATTTTAACTTTCATAAGATTGATCAACTTTATAATTTCGAATTTTGTCGTATAATTTTTTTTCTTTTTGTTTCCATAAAATTAAGTGTGGACGAAAATCTTTAAATATCTAAATGCTGTATATAATCATAACATACTCTTAAAAAATAATAAATTTTAATAAAAATATAAGTAATTAATTTAAAAAGTGGAGGAATTAAAAATGGCAGGTTCAGAATATATAAGCTGGAGTCCTATTAGAAGATTAATGAAACATAATGGGGCTATAATTGTTGCTCGAGATGCTGTAAACGAATTAGTTGATTGGTTGGGTTCATCTGCTGAGAAATTGACAAAAACAGCATTAACATTAACCAAGCACTCAAAACGTAAAAAAGTAACTCGGGATGACATCCTTTTAGCTATTAAATACTTCTAAATAGGTAAAAGATACAAATTTTTATATTTTAAATTTTTTTCTTTTTTTTAAATTTTCAATATTATCTTAAAGAATTTCTTCTCTAACCTACAGTATCAAATCTTTATCAATCATCAATTATGGAGATAGTAATGATATAAAATAAAATAAAATAAAAAAAAATGGGATAATTATAATAACTTACAATTTCTTTTTTAGTCTATACTCAGTCGAAATCAATATCAAAGCTACACTTACAGTACTAACGATGAGATAAAATAATCCGAATGGAATCGCTGGAGAACCAGATGGTAAACTTTCTTTAATTATGGTCACGCTGCTTGAACCTAAATTTCCAGCTGTATCATTCGCATACACAGTTAAAGTATAGTTACCAATAGGCAAGGTGTCCCAAAGGGTTTGATCAACGGTCCCCGATAAACTTGCCGTAAAAAGTTGTGATTCTTCACCATCCCATGATACAATATACCAGTAAGAATCGAGATTATCTTCAATAATGCTTATATGGTACGAAGGTGCGGTAATATTATATCTTGAATTATCTATTGGAGTAAGAATTGTAATAACGGGTGCAATACTGTCTCCATCGTCCCAGATTGGAAAATTGTCTTGTCCACCACCTGTACCTAAAAGCACATATGGAGTATCGCCTATCCCATCATCATTAGCATCGACACCGCTGTAATCGGCCCAATCATTTCCAATTACACCATTGTCCCAGTTGTTATCGGTCCCATTATCATATGCATTTAGGCCTAATGGATTATCGAAATTGTTAAGATAAAATAGATTATCACGGCATACTCGGGTGTTAGCTATGATTAGTGCACCATAATTTGTATTATCATGAATAATATTCGATGTTATAGTATTATTATGAGAACCATCCTCAATTTTAATACCCCTGTCATTGTTGATTAGAGTATTATTTATGAATCTGTTATCATCACTATATAAGACTCGTATACCATCTCCATGACCGGCGACTCCTGTATTATTCTGGAACGTATTGCCTTTAATCGTATTGTTATTACTTATACTATTAATAAGCATACCATAATATACACTTCCATATTGATCATTATCGAGGATAAAATTTCGCTGGCTCTGATATAAGATAATACTTTGACCATTATTATCAAAAAGATCATTATCACTCACCGTAATATTAAATGAATTGTCTAAATAAATACCGATATAATTGTTCATGATGATATTTAGTGTGATGACTCCATCTTGGACATCATTCAACCTTATTCCTGCATTTCCTCCGCTAGCTTGCCCATTTATAACTGTACAACCACTAATGACAAATTGCTTGTTAATAGAAGTATCAATTACAATACAAGATCCACTCGATTGAGCGTCTATGGAAAGATCTGTTAATAAGTAAGGATCAGAATAAGTTCCTGAACCAGAACACCAAGCAAATTGGGAAACTTGAGACCAAGTGAAATCTCCCCCTCCCGTTTCATCAATTGTAAAGGGATCAATCACATCATTACACACATTCCATTCATCTTTATAATTGACACTCGATTGATTTGCTATACAACCATAGCCATTATCATTGATCTTATTTCCCACTATGATTATATCATCACTATCGTCAAAATAAAGCCCATATTCGAGATTGTTTTCAATACTATTTCCAAAAATAGTATTATTATCACAAGAATTAATGTATATTCCACTTTTTCTATTATTTTGTATATTATTATGCTTTACGATATTGTTTATACTATCTATAAAACTTGGACTTCCACTTTCAGATATATAAATTCCATGATATCCACCAGCATAATACCCATTATGGACTACTTCATTTTCTGTGATGTTATTATTATCACTATCCCAGAGATAGACTCCATAAAAATTACTATCCTGTATGTAATTCTTAGTTATTTCATTATCATTACCATATGATGCTGTAACTCCGTAACCATTATTTACGATATTATTATCTTCAACAAGGATGTTGTTTGCGACAAATAAACTAACAGCTCGACCATTGTTGTTTGTAATGTTATTATCAATTATTTTACCATTGCTAACAAGATCTAATCTTATTGCCCCATGTGGAGAAACTTGAGAATTCATTAAGGTGCAGTTTTGGATTAAGAAATTATCATTTGTATTCTGAATATAGATGCAACTTCCCAAATTCTGGGCATCAATTGTTACATTCTCAATTTTATATGGAGTCTGTGGTGTTCCAAGACCCGAACACCAATCATAGGTGGAAGCTGTCAACGACCAATTATTATCAATGTGGATTCTATGTGGTAAAACCCAGTAATTTGAGTTCTTTAGCTTTTCTTTGTCAACATTTTCAATATTGTAACCTTCAATCGTTATAAATGAGTATATGAAGATAGACTGAAACAGAAGCGTTCCGACAACCAAGCTAAAAATTATTACAGATTTGTTTTTTGTTTGTTTAAATCTCATGATTACTCTCTTTTTTTTATACCTAAAAAAGATGATATAATCTTAAGTTAGCGTATTTTTTATATTTGTTTGTTATATTGGATAAAAATGTAGTAAATGAATTAAAAATAATCAAAGATATCCATATTTTAGCTTATTCAGAATAACATTAGAAGCCTCATCAAACTGATTCCCAACACCAGCATTAATACTTTTCAAGTTCAATAAATTCAGCATTGTCTCTGGGAGGTTGGTTAAATTGTTTTGTTCAATATCTAATTTTTCTAGTGATTCAAGATTATCAAACCATTCAGGTATTGCTTTTAATTGATTATGAGATATGTCTAATTCTTTGAGTGCTTTCAAGTTGCTGAATGAATCCGGTAAACTCTTTAATTTATTTGCTCTAAATAAAAATATGCGTAGGGATTCAAGGCGTCCAAATGAATTAGGGAGTTTAAATATCTTATTAAAACTTAATTCTAACTCTTCTAGACTGTTAAGGTTTCCAAACGACTCTGGAAGCGAAGAAATTCTATTTTCCCATAATTCAAGTTTTTTCAGTGATTTCAAATTTCCAAATGATTCTGGTAACTTTCTTAACCTTTTATTGCTATACTTTAACACATGTTGATGGATTAACGATAATTCTTGGAGTGACGTTAAGTTGCCTATAGATTCTGGAAATACACTGATTGGATTTTCATTTAGGGCTAATTTATTGAGAGAAACTAAATCTCCAATAGATTCAGGAAGCTCTTGAAGTTCATTATCTGAAATATCCAGAACTTGGAGCCATTTTAAATTTCTAACAGAATCCGGAAGTTCATATAAAGTTATTTCTCCTCTGCCCGAATATTCTGACACGCGTTCTGGAGGGAATTCCATCTCGATGATATGACCATTTTCAATTTTAAACTCAATATCAGATAAACTACCAGAAATATGGTTCTTCATGTCTTTTAATGTTTCTCTTTCACTTGCAGAGACATTTTCAATATCCATAAATAATATTCAACCTCGGGGATTTTAAGGATTTTGTTAAAAAAAAACCAATTTCTATTCTTTCAGTATAAACCATAATAATC
This sequence comes from Promethearchaeota archaeon, assembly GCA_019058425.1. Classification (GTDB taxonomy): domain Archaea; phylum Asgardarchaeota; class Lokiarchaeia; order Sigyniarchaeales; family SOKP01; genus Loki-b32. The sequence continues at coordinate 25,512 of JAHPYZ010000045.1, read as the reverse complement.
AATTCTAAGTAAAACATTTATATGAGTATTACATAATTGTAGTTTATACACAATTGTATAATCTTGCGAAAATCAATTTAGTAATTCAAAATCAACAAAATTAAAAATTAATAAGAGGATAAAATGAAATGAAAAAGAAAACCATGTTCATTTTGATTTGCATTTTATTTATAACAGGATTTACTTTCAAAGTTCCTCCAGTAAGGGCATTACTTCGAGATCAAACAATCTCAACTGTGGCAGAAAAAGATACATATGTTAATTCTTATGAGCCTTCATCAAATTATGGAGCGGAGGATCATACTATAGCCGGAGATTTTTTAACATCATATGAGGCAGAATCTTATTTTTTCTTTTCTTTCTCAGATAAACCAAATAACTATACTGAAGCAGAGATTTCATTATATTGTGGACTGAGTGATATTCTAAGAAATGTATCAATTTGTTTGATAGAAGAGCAATGGGAAGAATTTTCAATGAATTGGACGAATAAACCTTCAAAAGGAACAGAAATTGCTTCTCTACTTATAACTCAAACTGATATTTATAAGTTGAATGTTACAAATTACATTGCTGGCAGAAATAATATATCTATCTGTGTTTATATAAAAAGTGTAAATGATGTCGATAAAAACGTTGTTATTACATCAAGGGAAGGATATTTTAGCCCAGAAAGTGCCCCTCAACTTATTTGGACTTATCCTGAAAATGCGGAAATTACTGTTACAAGTCCTACATCTTCATCAATCTGGGTTGATTCCGATTCATATTCTATTCAATGGACCTCAATAGGTAAAATTGAGGATGTAAAAATTGAGTTATATAATGGCACGACATTTGTAGAAAATCTTACTTCAGTTTATGGTTATACTGAAAATGATGGCGAATATAATTTCTATATTTCCCCTACGGATCATTATAAAGGTAGAAATTACAGAATCAAAATTTCAGATTATGATGACCCAAATGTATTTGCTTATAGTGATAATTTTTCGATAAATGTAGGATCAGGCACGATAGCTGTATATCAGCCTTCAAACTCTGATTCTTGGCACCAAGGAAGTTCCCACACTATCAGATGGAATACAACTGGAACGATTATTAATGTGGATATTGAAATATATAAAGGAGGAACTCTAAAGCAGAGTATAGATGACCGTAGTAATTTTGGTTTCTATTCATGGTCGATTGATTCAGAAAGTGAACCTGGAACAGATTGGAGGGTAAAAGTAATAAATTCTGATAATTCAAGTCAATATGATTGGAGTGAGTATTTCGAAATAATTCCCGCATTAGGTCCACCAATACCTGGATATAATTCATATATCATATTAAATCTAATATTTATTATATCGATTATAGCGATCAGAAAAATCAAAAAATAATTTTTTTTTTATATTCTTGTCATTTCCTTCTTAAATCCTATCTACTTTATCTATATTATTTCAATATAAATTAAAATAGTCGTTTACCAAAGTATAGAATCTTTTTAAAACTTCTTCTCCTCTTTCAGTTGTACGATATTTTATATTATCGTCATCATTTAATTGTACGATTAAATTACGAGATAAGAGAAATTGAAGAGTTTCCTTTATCGAGCTTGTTTTCAGACGTGTTTCTCTTAATAACCATGTCTGAGTTCTTTTTTCCCTTAAACAAAATTCTAATACTTCTGCCCAGATTTCGAATTTACTACGTCTTGAAGCACTCATCAAAACATCACCAAAATAACAATTATAGGTGCTCCTCCTTATCAAAAAAATCAGAGTTATTAGAAGAGAATTGTTCTAAATCCTGAGCCCATTCTTCTAACTTAGGGAATAAATTTTCCCATTTGATGACTTCGTTTCTTATTCTAACTGAAGTCATTAAATTAACCAACCAAAAGACTAGCATTCCGATAAATAATATAAACATACAAAATAGAAAGGGTTCATTTATATATTCGGCACTTAAAAGGCGTGTAAATAAAAAAACTCCTAGAAACCCTGAAAAGAAATTAAAAAACAAGAAGGTTCTCACTAATAGAACCAAATTCGTTTTTTCTTTTGAGAAGCGAGTGAAAAAGGAGTAAAAATTCGTAATATAAGGAACAATTCCATTGTAAAGAGCAGTTCTGGTTTCTTCCTTACATTTTGCTTGTTTAAGGCAACGTATTCCTTTAATTAAAAAGAAGCTGTAAATATAAATCTGTACTCCTATCTGAATGGTTATTATAAAAAGAGCTATCGTTACAACAATCGTCATAATATTTCCAAATAAACCATATCTCTGAGATATATCTGTTGTCGCTTGTTCAGTGATCAGTAGGTATATCCAGACAATAAGAAATCCTATAGCAAACAGAAATAACAGGGATAGTGATGAAAAATGGATTTTGAATAACTGATTTATTCTTTTAAATTTAATATATAATGATTTTTGGCTTTGTATTAATCCATTTTTTTCATTTATGATTTTTTCCATAATTTCACCTTCAGACTTATTATAATATACAAGGGAGCAATGATATTTAAGTATGTAAGGGCAAATTGTGGCTAGGGAACTATAGTCTTTATTTTTAGGTCCGAAATCAAGACAAGGTTTCTAACTATTATTCAAAAAATATAGAATTAAATAATATGCTTTAATTTATCTTCGTATATGGAAATAATAGCGATGGGAGAGTTACGAGAGTACTTTAAAAATAATCTATCAAAATTTAAGGATCCCGTTATTTTTATAAGTTCTAAATTTATTCCTGGGTGTCCAAAATGTAACAGTAGTACGAGTGTATACTATATAACACTTACTGAAAGAAATTTGATTCCAAATGAAGGAAATATTCAAAAAGCCGAGAAACATAAGTTTCCTATTGATATTTATGTGCAGTTTACAGCTCAAAAAGGTAAACCCAAGCAATTTGTCATAGGCACAAAAAAAAACAAATGGAAAGTTTCAAATGATACTCCGAAGGATTATAGAATAAAGTATAATATTAGATTTAAATTAAAATAATAATTTTGTAATTAAATTGAAGTTAAATAGATTAAAGTCAGTAGTAAATCAAGTAATTAGGGAATCTTCTCTTGGTTCCAAGGGATATATGGTAGATCCCTATTATCATTATACTCCTGAATCAGAAATCATAATAGATTTGAAAGCAGGCACTTTTGAACCAGAATTGGAAGGAGATGATGTCGAAAAATATTATAGAACCATAATTGACTGGTTTCATGAAGTGCTACCAAAAGAAGGGATCCCATTAGATGTAATAGATAAAGCTGTTTTAAAAATAAGTTCTCAAGGTAAAGAATGTGTTATAGAAGCTCAAGGGCGAACATTCACTTCTTTCTTAAAATTTAAATAATTGATCTTACTAATTTTAGAATATTTTGAATTACTTCACCTTTTTACATAAAGAATTCCAATATTATTTTTTCGATAAAATAATCTGAAAAAAATTAAGGAAATTCTTTATAGGAGTTTGCCTAAGGATATTGAATCCCATTTTATTTAGTTCTTTCAATATATTTCTCTGCATTTCGAATGAGTGGGAAGTGATTTTTTCGATAAATCCCAAATAGAAATTATAAAGAATTCGAAGTGATGCTTTTAAAGGTTCATGATGCTCAAGAATTAAAAGTATACCTCCTTTTTTCAGTACTCGATGGATTTCAGAAAGTACATTTAATCTTTGTTTTTTATTCATCTCGTGTAAAGCGGCAGAAATCACAACTTGATTAAAATAATCATTTGGAAACAATAAATCATTAGCATCCATTATAGCGAATTTTAAATTGCTATATCTGTTTTTTTTTTGAGCTTTTGCAATTTGACCTGAAGATAAATCCACTCCTATGATTTTACAATTTTTATGTAGCAATTTTGTAAGTAAAATTGTCAAGGTACCTGTTCCGCAGCAAAGGTCCAATATACGATCTCCTTTCTTAATATATGGAGATACACTTTTAAAAACGCTCGTTCGAAGCACATTTTCTCCATTGGGAGTTAAACCAATTTTTAATCCGATATCGTAGAACTTAGAAATAAAAATATCATACACTTGCTTATATCCTTTCGACTGATAAAATGTCATTTAAAAGAGAAATATACTTTAATAATGAATATTCTAATATTAAATAGAAATCATATATAAATATAGAAAAAAACTCTGGTTATTTATTATAAATGAGAAGAAAAGAAGAATGGAAAAAGATCAAAAACTTACAAGGGAATTAATTAAATTCTCAAACAATTCTGGTATTGATATCATTGGTTTTGCAAATCCTAAAGAATTTGAAAGATTTAAAAATGAGAATAGGCCAGAAACTTACCTTAAAGACGTTCAAACAGTTATCGTAATTGGAATATATTTATACGATATTATTCTTGATTCTTGGAGTCAAGACCAAACGACTGGTAAGAGTTTTCATTTTTTAGATTCAATATTGGAGAATCGCGCACACCGTATAAAGAATTTTTTATTGAATAAGAAGTATAACTCTATAATTATACCATATAATCCGGGAATATATTTGAAGGATTCAGCAGCACTAGCTGGACTTGGTCATATTGGAAAGAATAATTTATTTATAAGTGATAAATTTGGTTCTCAAGTGAGACTGAGAGCAATAGTCACAGAAGCTCCATTGGTGACAGGAAAACCTATTGAAAATAATCAATACTGTAAGGGCTGTAATATTTGTATTAGTAGCTGTCCTGCTAAAGCATTAACACCTGAAGGATATAATAAACAAGCATGCTTATCATATAATTTATCAAACTTATTGAAACTTTCTGATTATACTTCAATATGGTGCAACATTTGTATAGAATCTTGTCCTCAAAGTAAAAAAAGCCAAACTAGTGTTCTCAAAGGTTATTTTGATTAATATAATTGTAATATTATTTTATTTGTCCTATAGTTTAAAATTATAAATTTTAAATAAGTTCAAAAGGATATAAATTTTAAAAAGTTATTTCTGAAATGTGATTAAAAATTGAGTGATGAAAAATCAAAACCAACTACTAGAGAACAGAATAAACTTATTGGGCCCGGATTGGGTTTAATTATAATGGGAGCAGCATATCTAGCTTGGTGGTTGGCATTTATAGAATACGCTATAATGGATCCACGATGGACGCATAATATTGCTTATGCGATTATTATTCTTAATGTAGGTTTATCTTGGTATCATAAAACCCCCATGTCAAGAACATTGGCAATGATTCAATCCATTATGCTACCAATAACAGCTAGTGGATCATTTAATACTATAATCTGCACCATTATATCTCTGGTAATACTAATTATTTGGATTATTATTGTATTGAGTGAAAAAACTAAAGGAAAGGAATTTTTAGAGGAGAAATTGAGTAAGAGGGGAAAAAACTGGTTAAATATGCATACAATTATCCTTGCTTGGATCCTAGTAGGACATATGGGGCTAATGTTTTTTATTGTTAGGCTACCCTTAGAAGCTCAACTATATAGCTACGGGGCATCAGCAGGATATCTAATAAATTTACCGCCAGAGAGTTATGAATTCGCTACTTGGGCTTTTAACGTTGGATTATTTATCTTAATTTCGCTAATCCTATGGGAACAATACAAAATGGGATATAATTTAAATAATGATCCTTGGCCAAGAAAAAGCTTTTGGGTTGTATTACTTACAATGGGGGGTGCTCTGATAGCATTAGCAATTCAGAGTGTAACTGTAGGTATGGATTGGGTAGGAGTGGTCTACGGCTAAATTTTTTTTTTATAATTTTAAATTTTATATTAAAGTATAATTTAATTCATATAATTAGAATCATTAGTGAAACCTATATGAATAGAGAAGATTTTCCATTAACGCACGCAGGTATGGCTTCTGAATTTGAACTCCAGAAGGAATATTATAATGAAGGTAAAATATTTATACTTCAGATTGAATCAACCTTAAGATGTCCTCAGTTTTGTAATTATTGTTATGCTGGGAGTACACCATATAGTCCGCACGGTATGGATTCTGAAAAGATAAAAGAATTATTAGATACAGCTGCTAAGCTAGAGATCCGTATGATAGACTGGTTGGGAGGTGATCCTCTTGTAAGAAAGGATTGGTATGAACTTTGTGAGTACGCTTCAAATTTAGGCTTAATTAATAACATTTGGACAAGTGGTATTCCATTAGCAAATCCAGAAATGGCAAAAAAGGTTGTCGAGGTAACTGATGGTGGTTTTATCTCAACACATCTAGATACTATTAATCCTGAACTATACAATATTCTACATGGAGGAGAAAGTTATAAGGGGGAGCCTAAAAATATAGAATTAATATTAAAAGGAATCAAGAATGTTTTATCTGCTGGAAAAGATCCAAATGGGATGGTAAATTGTATTACTTATACTTCCCCTTTAGCAGATGGAGACGCGAAAAATATGATTACTTTTATGCAGGAGAAATTTGCTATTAAAACTTGTCTAACTCTATTCAATCCTGTGATACATCGAAATGCTAATGCATCATGGGAACCTACCAATACTCAAATCGAGGACGCATTTAATCATAGAGATATGGTGAATTATCCTGAAGATCCTTCGTGTGGATCGATGGATGTATCAAAATTTTATTGTGGTACCGTCATTTGCATTACTAGTGACGGTTGGTTAATTCCTTGTTCTGTGATTAGAACACAAGAGTTTGGAAATGTGAATGAAGAGAAACTTGAAGTATTAATTGAGAAGCGTAAAAAAAGACTTCTATTTTTAGATTTTAGAGATCCTTCTAAACTTCCAGGGAATTGTGGTCATTGTGCAAATAATTCATTTTGTTTTGGATGTAGAAGTAGTGCTTATTATTATGAGGGAGATATCTTAGCAGCTGATCCAAAATGTTATCATTATACTCCCAAAATTCTCAAGGAAGAAGACTAATAAAATTCGTTCCATTTTTAAAACAATTTAACATTATTTAAAGAGATCAAATTTAAATCTATTACAAGATAAAAAAGCAATATAAATTACATAAGTGTTATAAATGAACAAAAAAAAGTATGATTTCTCGGTCTGGGATGTTAGTGGTGTTTATGCTGGTCCTGGAGGTAAGCTTTGGGAGCTCCTTATGGGTGAACAAATACATGTTGGTGGAGCAGATCAAACAGATGTATTGGCAAGGAAGGTTGGACTTGATAAAGATGAAGACATCTATTTATTAGACATTTGTTCAGCCTTAGGCGGTCCTGCAAGACACTTAGCAGAAAAGTATGGAACTAAAGTTGTTGGTTTAGACATTACTCCTGAAATGATAGAAGAAGCTAAAAAACGGACAGATGGAAAACCATTTGCAAATAAAATTGAATATAGACTTGGTTCAGCTTTAGATATACCTGATCACTCGAATACTTTTGATATTGTTTGGGGTCAAGATGCTTGGTGTTATATCAGAGATAAACCCAGGCTCATGAAGGAAGTCAATAGAGTTTTAAAATCTGAGGGCTTATTAGGATTTACAGATTGGATCTGGGGAAGTGTTGATGCTCCTGAAGTGGATGCTGATTATTTGATGGAATTCATGGTATTCCCCGATATGCAAACTCTTGATGGATACAATAAACTAATTGAAAGAGTAGGGCTGGTACTCAAGGAAAATGAAGATTTAGGTGATGATTTTGCTAAACATATGGATGATTATATATCGATTCTCAAAAAAAATAAGGAGAATATAATCGCGGGATTTGGAGAAGAATTATATCTCGAAGCAGAAAAAGGAGTTCTAGCCTGGCAAACAGCAGCTAAAAATAAGTGGGTAGGCAGAGGCCTATGGATTGCGAAAAAACCTTAAATTTATTTCAATATTTTAATTAATTCATTATATTTTAAAATGGATTCCGCATTAGTTATCTTTACAAAAGTTCCAATTCCGGGATTAGTAAAAACCCGTTTGAGTCAGAATACGTGCTTAACTAAATCAGATTCTGCTAAAATTGCTGAAGCAATGCTCAAGGACACACTTAGTTTAGCTTCTAGGACAACAGCTGATAAAATTCTAATTGGTTATTATCCTGATGAAGGTTTAAGTAAAATTATTGAAATAATTGATGGTGTTAGATCTGAGGGTTATTTGAATAAACCTATAGATCTAATTCTTCAAAGGGGTTCAAATTTTGATCAGCGTTTTGAATCAGTTGTAGATGAATCATTCAGAAAGGATTTAAAATTCATTGTTGTTTTAGGGGCAGATCTACCTTATCTTGATCCTGAGATTATTAATATAGCTTTGAGAAACTTAGCTAAAAATTTCAATGAGAATCCATTAATAATTGGACCCTCTAATGGAGGTGGATTATATCTTGTTGGGTTATCAGTTAAATTTAGCCCAAGTTGGTTTTCAACTCATAATTTATTTAGTAGTGGATTAGAATTATCTAATTTCACTAATTTCTCTAAAGATAATAGATTTCCATTAATTTCTCTCCCTCCTTATGGTGATATAGATATTGAAGAAGATTTAGTCTCACTAATCTCCTATATTCAAGTACTTAAAAACTCAGAAAAAATCCTTGGGTTCCATTTTCCTTATTACACAAGCAAAATAATTATCGAGTTAGGATTGTATATAATCGAACAACAGGATCAGACTCGAAGACGAAAATTAGCTAAAAAAAACAATAATTAGACATTATGCTTGTAAGTATAATTATTATTACACTAAATGAAGCACAAAATCTTGCCTATATTATAGAGAAGGTTCATTTAGCAGCGCAGTTTCCTTCTGGAAATACAATACCTATTGAAATCATAGTAAGTGATGGTGGTTCTATTGATGGAACAGTAGAAATTGCGCGGAATATCGCAGATAAAGTAATAATTGGGCCAAAAGGAAGGTATTTGCAGTTAAATTCGGGAGCAAAGCAAGCAAAGGGTGATATTCTATTATTTTTACATGCAGATACATTATTACCAGTAGGTGCAATTTTAAGAATTCTTTATAGATTAAAAAATCCACTCGTTATCGGAGGTGGGTTTAAAAAATATTGGAATTGGAACACTAATATTAAAATTTCCTCTTTCATAAAATTCGCAAGTTTTTGGTGGCAAGGATTAGGAAACTGGCTTGTTAGATTATTAAGGACATTCCCAGGAGATAATGCTATATTTGTTCGTAAATCAATTTACGAAGAACTTGAAGGTTTTCGTCCTTTATGGATCTGCGAAGACTTTGATTTTTCACGTCGATTAAAAAAATATGGAATGAAAAGATTTATATATATACGTTCAGCTGTGCTAACTTCCACCAGAAGATATGAAAAATATGGGTTTTTTTATATAATTCTAGTATGGTTTTGGATTTATTGGATGTGGCGTTTAGGTATGCCCCAAAAACACCTAAAATCTAAATTTCAAAATTATATGATAAAACTAAAGAAAAACCATCAAAAATGATATTAATTATTTTAGTAGAGATGAAATTACAAGTTCCTAAATTCGAAAAATTCTAATTTATAATCAGTCTTTTTAAATATTTGAAATATTCAGTGTATTCCAATACACTTGAAGGAAGAATATCTCTAATTTCATTGAGAACCATAGTTCTTCACAAAAAAAGAGAATTTGTAATATTAAAAAAAAAAGTAATTTTAATTTTTTATTTTACTATTTATAGATTAGAAGATTTAAAGGATTTTCATATAACTTAAAACATCCAATCATCCTTTTTAAGGTATCAAAAACTTTATTTAAGATTTTATCCAAATAAGACTAACATATTATTTCATAATAAGGTAAATCCAAGCTATTATGGTAAGATTAGATATAAGATGTCCAAAATGCTCTCGGAAGAGGATGCTTACTATTAATGAAGAAGATATCAAATTAAGACCAAGTGGACTTATATCGATAAATATTGAGAAAAACTTCACATGTGAACATTCGTACATTGCTTACCTTGATCACCACTTTAACGTAAGAGATTACTTCGATTTGGATTATAGCGTCGAACTTCCCGAAATGGTTATAGAAGAAAAAAAAGATGTCCTCGCTAAGGATTCAGTTGTGTCTGTCGAACATGATTTTGATCTGATAAAATTAAATATCTCACAAAATATATTGGCATTTATTTTAAAAGCAATTATGACAAAAACACCATGTGTTTTCATAAAAGATAAGGATATTTTATATGATTATTTAATCCCTTTTTTCAATAAAATGAATAAAGATGCTTTTGAGTTTGAAATGGAAATTATTTCTGAGGAGACTTATAAAAACTCCAAATCAAAATTCAAGAAATCTGCAGTAGTGAATAGTACTACCATTATTAATAGTCCCAATAAGTTCATGGATATTAAAAAATTGAAGGTAGAAAAGAGGATTATTAATGCCTTCATGGTTGAATTAGATACACAAGCAGCATTACAAATTATCAAGAGACATGCTAAAATTGCTTTTGATTTAGCGGGGATTGTTTGTGATTATGTACTAAATCATGTGAAGGAAAAGCACATCTATTCAAAAAACATATTGGATTATCTAGAAAATACACATAAAATTACAATTGCTCCGCATTATTTAGATTTTCTGATTGAAATTGTCAATCATTATTTTAAAATTCCAGTTAAACTTTCGATGACTCATTATACTGGAGTCTTCTAATGAAAAAGAAAAAAAAAGTTGTTATTATTTATTTAGAAAAACCTATCCTTATGATGATTCTCCTTTAAAAGGTTTGAAAAAACCTAAAGCAAAATAGACACCATAGCAATAAGCGATTATTCCTAAAATAGCTTTAATAATGCCTTCTGTAACTCCTACAAAAGTAGTAAGTATAAAGAAAATCGCTAAACCAAGAGCTCCATTATCTTTTAACTTAAATCCGGTATAAAGTAAAAACACTAGCACTGCTAAGTATCCAATAAGCATCGAAGGTAAATATAACACTGTAAAGTCAATCAGGTAAATTAAAAGAATAACAACTATAAAATAAATAGCTGGAATTATTTTTAAAAACATCCAATTATTAGCATGACCTACAATATATAATCCGCATACAATAACAACAGGAACAGAAAAGGATTGAACTACAATGGTACTATAATCTATATCCATAAAAGAAATGGGTATCATATTTCCTAATGGAGTATTATAATATAGAAATTCCCATGTATTAAAATAGAGTATCCCAAGAAACCATATAATCATTAATATACGAATAATATCCCAAGAATTAGTTTTTTTATGGTAACCCGTTAATTTTATAATCATCGTGACCACCATAATTAATACAGCAACTACTCCTAATAAATTGGTAAAAAAACTTAAACCCGCTTCAAGATTCATTTGAAAAATCATATCAATTATTCATCTTTCATTTTTATTTAAATTTTATTATTTTTTTAAACAGAATTGAAGATTTATATAAATTCATTTTCTAGTTAGTTAAATAAACAATGTAAATTAAGGATTTTAACCTCAAAAAGTAATATTCTCTATTTTCCTAGCAATTTGAGTGCGACATTCACTGCTTCAGTAGCATTTGGAGCATATGAATCTGCTCCAATTGATTTAGCGAAGCGTTCAGAAACGGGAGCACCACCAACCATTATTTTAACTTGGCCTCTCAAATTATTTGCTTTTAAAGCTTCTATTACGCCTTCCATTTCTAACATTGTTGTCGTCAATAACGCAGACAGACCAACGATATCTGGTTTATCATTTTTAACAAATTCTACGAATTTATCCTTATTTACATCAATACCTAAATCAACTACTTCAAATCCCGCTCCTTCAAACATAGTCACTACTAGATTCTTTCCAATATCATGAATATCGCCTTGTACAGTTCCGAGGACTATTTTGCCTTTGTAATCTTTTTTCACATCTCCTAGTTTTGGCTTTATTATTTTCATCCCTTCCTTAAAGGTTTCAGCTGCTTGCATCATATCTACTACAAAGTATTCTCCACTTTTGAATTTATCACCTGCCATTCTTAAACCATCGATAAGCTCTTCGGTGATTTTAATAGGCTCTATATTTTTTAAAGCTTTTATTACGGCATCTTCAATAGAATAAACTTCCCCTTCTTCTACTAATTTACTTAAAGACATTATTTATACACCCCATATTTTGCTACTGAATTTAAAATTAAATCTATTTTTGTTAAATCAGTCCCTAAAGGAACTGCTGCTACTCCTACTGCGAATGGCACCTTATTTTCAACAGCAAGTTCACAAACCCTTTTTACTTGTGCTTCAATTTCTTCTTTAGTTCCATCTCTTAAAAATTTACCATGAACCAGATATTGGTAGGGTGTTTTAAGTTCTTTTGATAACTGAATCATTTCCTCATCATAAGCGACTGGTGTCAAACCAATTTCATTTTGGGGAAACATATAGTTATTAAAACAAGCAATACCACTGAGAGCACGGTAATCACCAATCTCTTTTGCCACAGTTGGTGAAGGTGGCATATATCCTGCTGTTGGACGATACTTTTTGAATTCTTTCCATACCGTTTCCACATACGGATATATATAGGTTAAGAAATCATTAGGAGACATAATTGGTGGATTTGCATATTGATTTACAATTACACAACCGAGCATACCAACTCCCCGTTCTTTATACATTTTTCCTATATGAATACTCGCTTCAGTAGCTAAGTCCATGAGTCTTGAAAAGAAGGTTGGATCTCCTTTCTTTTTTATTTTCTCTTTTTGATCTTCATTTTTTGCATTAACATAACTCTTATGGAGAATGAAATCGTTAAATAGTTTCTCTCCTCGTAATAATATTGCTAAATCAAAAGATCCCTCAATAATTGGTGGGGAATTTATATCAGGATACCTATCTTGGGTTCCTACAATTAATTCAATTTGATTTTTTAGAAATCCTTCCAATTTTGGTAAATCTAAGTCTTCTAAAGACATTTTATCAAGGGCATAAACATCTGGAGATGGTTCAACCATAGGGGATATACGCATTGTTGTTCCCATCTCTACTTGACCCATTCCTGCTAAACCCAACCAACTAGCTGGCATTGCTGCATCTGCAGTAGGAAACCTTTTTCGCAAAATATCGAACAATTCTAAATTTGCTTCCCAATTTTTAGTTAAACGTACAAAATCATAAGCAGGATCAAGTAATTGTGGGTGAATATTACTTGGAACTAGTAATGTAGCTACTCTATCAACTCTCGAGAAAAGTGAGACTAATAAAAACCTCTCAGACCCAGTTAAAGGACGTCCTCTCGACACTTTTAGTTTTCCTCTAACTATATCTTTAACAATCTTAAACATTTTTCAATTCACTCAATGAATAATCTTAGTAATTAATGATTTACATTAGACGTCAATACATTTAATACATCCTTTTTTTTACGTTTTAATTGAATTCTTCTTTAATACTAACTAACAAATTTAGAAACATAAAAGAGGAATTGAAAGAAATATGTTTCCACAATATATTATAAAATAAAGATCTATCAAAATTCTATGAAAAAGTTCCTAATTATGAAGATTTTAAATCTATCATATCTAAATTATGACATTTATTAGAGTATATTAGGAATGCCTAAATTTAAATATTTGAATAGATTATTAATACTAAAAATATACATAAAAGTGATGAAAAATTAAAGAGTCAATAGATTATGGAAATTGGGTCCCTCGAAATATGATATATTTCTTTTTAATTGTCTTTTTAGGTTTGTTAATGCCCACATTATTTCCAATACTTATTTCAATAAAAATTGTTTTGTGGGTACTAGCAGGACTATGGCTTTTGCCTTTCACATATATGATGTATCTTTATTACAACTTTTCAGTGAATAATAAAGAATTCCAATATAAGATTTGGGAGTTAGTTATCCAAAAATTGACTTGGGATGGGCAAGGAAAAGCACTTGATGTTGGTACTGGAGCAGGAGCCTTAGCAATAAAACTAGCAAAAAAATTCCCTGAATCTAATGAGTATGGAATTGATTATTGGGGGAAAGGATGGAATTATTCTAAACAACAATGTGAAGAAAATGCAAAACTTGAAGGTGTAGCAGATCAAATCATATTTCAGAGGGCAAGTGCCTCAGATTTACCGTATCATGATAGTGAATTTGATGCTATTGTGAGTAATTTTGTATATCATGAAGTAAGAGATACTAGAGATAAAAGAAAACTCATTAATGAGTCTTTACGAGTCCTAAAAAAGGGAGGAAAATTCTCTTTACATGATACATTTAAAAATAAGAGAAAATATGGAAACACTGAGGATTTAGTTAACCAAATTAAAGAATGGGGTATTCAGCAGGTTAGTTTCATTGAAACTGTAGAAGAGATTTCAATGCCTAAATTGCTAAAATCTGAATTAAAAACAATGGGCCTATTGTATGGAATTAAATAGATTTACAAAAGGAAATAGGATAGAAAAATGGGTCTCAAACAAATTCTTGTAAACCAAGTAAGAAAACCTAATGGTAAATTAGGAAGATTAATAGTAAGTGGAATGAATAAAGGGCATGCAAAATTAGCAAAATGGGGGATATCACATTTTTCAATAGAACCAAATTACTATATTCTAGATATAGGATGTGGTGGAGGAGGAAATATAAAATATTTTGCTAAAACTGTTACAGATGGAAAAATTTTTGGAATTGATTATTCAGAAACTGCAGTTGATATCAGTATGAAAGTAAATAAGAAATATATTGAAATAGGTACTGTAGAAATATATCAAGGTTCTGTATCTTCTTTACCTTTTAAGGATAATTATTTTAATTTAGTAACCGGTTTTGAAACATCTTATTTCTGGCCAGACTTAATAAAAGATCTCCAAGAAATATATAGAATTCTTAGACCAAATGGACATTTGATACTAACCAATGAAGGATATATATGTAATAATGAAAAGAAGAGAAGAACAGCTGAAAATTGGTCAAAATTAGGTCATTTCCCAATTCATACTCCTAATGAGTATAGAGAATTTTTGAAAGAAGCAGGTTATTCCAATATCCAAATATTTGAAAATTATGAAAAAGGTTGGATCACAGTAATAGGTATGAAAAAACATTGAAAGTAAAAGTTTTTTGAAGGCTCTTCTTTAATAAATTTGAGCTCTTAGCGTAAATTATTCAAAAACTTTTCCTGCTCCTCCGTGAGTGAGTTCTTCTCCTAAAGCTAGGCGTACAAGATTGCTAATAATGTAGGGTTCTAATCCTTGCGCTTTTGCTCTGCCTCTAAGGCCTAAAATACACACAGGGCACAAAAACACCATCGCTTCAGCTCCAGCATCCTTCGCATCCATTATATTTTTCATCCTCCATTCCACTTCTACTTCTTTAGATACATTAACCATGCCTGCTTGTGAGTTACCACAGCAGAGAGCATTTAATCGGTCATATTTTCTATTTACTCTTTCAACCCCTATTAATTCAAAGAGTTCGTCTAAAATTGAATCTTTCTCGAAAGTATATCTTGAAGCACAAGGTTGTTGATAAGCAATTTTCATATCTAGTTTCTTTACCTGATTTTGGTGTTCCTTAACATAATCTCGAAGATATTCTATTATATGAATCGGTTTGAATGGCAGGGCTATCCCATATTCTTTAACTTTGTTGGCTAGCATAGCGTAGCAATCATCATGATAACATATAATTTCCTTGGCACCAGTCTTAGTGAGATTATCTACAAAGGTTTGGGCATTATCTTTAACTACACTTGGTGTTCCTGCGTGTATCATTCCAAAATAACAGAAGTAGTCTTCTCCTTTTAGAAGGGTTAATCCCTCAAAGAGCTGTCCTTCAATTATTCCAGGATGTAAATCTCCCATAACACAGAGATTCATGACAGGCTTTCCCGGTTCTCCCTCGATAACTTCAGATTTCATTCGAGTAAAACTTTTAAAAAGAGTCTTGGCTTCGTCATTCATTTTAAAAGTTCCGGTCTCCTCCTGTCTATCGTTAATTAAATCGAAGGGATTGGCACCCTCAGGACAGAACATATTACAAGCAGCACATGTAATGCAATCTGCCGTAACTGGAGTCGGCTCACCATCGATCAATTTTTTAAACTCAATTTTAGCCTTTTCCTCAGGATACACTAAATATGGACACTTCATTAAACACTCTCCGCAAAGAGTACATTTATCTTTATAAAACAATTTTAATCCTCCTTTTAGATTTCATATAAGTGTTAAAATTATTGAAAATAATAAAATAAATTAAGTGAGGAAGTTTAATAATCTTTATCAGATTGTAAAATCTAAATCTAATTTTAATAGGATTTAAACAAATCCTTAGATTATTAAATATTATGAGTGAAGATTCATTTTTTCGGTTCTAAAATTCAGAAAAATGAAAAAATGCGATAAGAAACAAAATTATGAATGTAAATCCTCTCCCTTTATGAAAATGTTTGTAGAAGTCAAAAATAAGAAAGTTTATGTAAAAAATGGAGCTTTATATTTAGGTAATATGGAAATAGATGATTTTAACCAAATTCAAGGCTTAAACAAGCTAGAAGAGTTAAAAAACCTTATTCTGTTCAACAATAATATTTCTCACATCACAAATTTAGACTCATTAGCAGAGTTAGAGAAATTAAACTTATATGGAAATAACATAAAAGAAATTACGGGTTTAGAGAATCTAAAAAATTTGAGAATATTATTCCTTTCTGATAATAAAATAAGCGAAATTAAAGGTTTGGAACACTTGAACAATTTAGAAGTTTTATCCTTAGAGGATAATAGGATCGAAAAAATTAAAGGATTAAATCATCTATCTAATCTAGTAAGTCTTAACCTTTATGGTAATTTAATAACACATATAGAAGGTCTTGAATACCTTAAAAAGTTAAAAACCCTTAGAATTGGCAATAATCGGATTCCAAGTGAGATAATAAAAAATTTTGGAGGGTTCGATGAGAAGGGTTTTGCACTTAATCCTCATAAATTTGTTAGCAAGTGTTAAAATTATATATCACAAAATTATAATTTTAATTAGATTTTTTTTATAAAAAAAGAACTTTTTAAATAATTAAAATAGTTATGGACTCAAGCAAAATCCATATATGAAGAGTCTAATTTTTAATAGAGGTGGTAAAATATTACGGGAATTGATACTAAACGTGCATTATCTGATGACAAATACTTAAATATGCTTCTTTTTTCTCTAAACAAAGATAGCTTGAAAGAAATATGCAGACAATTTGAAATCAAGGGTTATTCCAAATTTGGTAGAGATGAGTTAATTATTTTTGTTATGGACTCATTGTCAGAAGAAGAAAAAAGAGCAGTAATAATTGAAAAAGAGCCAGAAATAATTGCTGATGGTATTAATACTGCAATTAATAAAATCCATAATGAAGAGAGAGAAGCAATTACCAATATTAAAGTTATAAATCCAAAAAAACATGAAGTTGAGTTTGAGTTTAAAGGATTCAATTGGAAAACAACCTCATTTATCGCAATAACACCAGAAAATATCAAAAATCCTGAACGAGATTGTGATTGTAGAATTGGAACAAATATGGGTTTTTGTAATCATTTTTGGATAGGATTTATATTTTCATTACAGCAAGGGTACTTTAAACTGTCAGATTGGAAATTAACTTCTTTACCTGAAGATTTTGAAAAGAGAGTGAAAGGTATAAAGGTTTTACCGAAAGCAGATGGTGAATATCGATTAATAGATGAAGGATCAGAGGATGCAATACTAGACGAATATATTAACGAAAGAGTACAGATTCATGAAGCAGAATTAACTAAATTTGAAGAAAAGGAACAGGAATGGCAAGGAAATTTTACAACTTACTTTCTCAATACATTAAAGGATGTTTACATATCTCCTCTTGAAAAAAAGGACGATATTAGAAATTTGGATGAATTACTGGTAAGAATAAGTGATAATGCTCATGATAAATTCAATCTTAAGGAAGGACAGCTAATATCTTGTAGAGGTACAGTAAATTTAGATTCAGTCCAGAAGATAAAAATGTTGAAGAGAGTTACTAGCATCAAAGTTCTACAAAAAAGGAGTATGAAAGATAAGCTAAAAGGAAAGGTTAAAAAACCTGAAATACAGGAAAAGCAGTGGGAAATCCCGAGTTCAAGCGACCCAAGTAAAATCTATCAAGTAAAATTAAATTCTGATAATACATGGACTTGCACATGTCCTCATTATACATTCCGCAAGAGTGAATGTCGCCATATAAAAGAATGTAAGAAAAATGTGTAATTTATTTTTCAAATTCATGATATTAAAACCTCAAACAACACTTTCTAAATCCTTTTTAACTATAATTACATTAAATAACATTAATCAAAAGTAGAAAATTGTTTTGAAATAAAATGTTATCTGATTTTGAAAAAAATTTAGAAAAGTATGCTGAAGTGATATTAAGAGTAGGTTTAAATTTGCAACCAGGACAAAGATTACTTATCGGTGGAGCTACATCAAGTTATGAAGGGGTATCATTTGAAAATGCTGAATTAGTAAGGATAATTACCAAGAAGGCATATCAAATGGGTGCTCGGTTAGTTGATGTAGTATGGGGTGATCTGGAATTAAGGCTGATGAGATTTCTATATGGTTCCGAGGAAGCGTTAGAAGAATATCCACAATGGAGAATAGACGCGAGACTCAACATTTCTCAAGCCGGAGATGCGAATCTCCATATTATGAATCCACAACCTGATTTATTTAAAGACGTGGACTCTACTCTAATTTCAAAATTCACACTCAATTATCTAAAAAAAGCTAAACCTGTTCTAGATCTACTTACTGCAAATGCTTTAAACTGGTTAATAATATCTACACCAAATAAAGCTTGGGCAGATAAATTATTTCCAGAAATTCCTGAAATTGAACGACTTCAGAAATTATGGGACGTTATTTTTAAAATTTGTCGAATAGATGAAGATGATCCTATTTCTGCGTGGCAAACTCATATTATAAATCTCCATAAAAGATGTGATTATTTAAATCAGAAACAGTATACTACTCTAAAATTAACCTCTTCAGACACTGATCTGACAATTGGGTTGCCTAACAACCACGTCTGGCAAGGTGGAAGTGAAAAAACACAGAAAGGGTTTGATTTTACATGTAATTTACCTACTGAAGAGATCTTTACAATACCACATAAAGATAAAGTTGAAGGAATTGTAAAAACAACTAGACCAGTTTTCTTTAATGGAAAAATTGTCGATCAATGTATCTTTAAATTTTCTAATGGACACATAATTGAAGCAAAAGCCGAGGTTGGAAATGATCTATTGCTAAAAACTTTAGATACAGATGAAGGTGCTCGAAGATTAGGAGAGATTGCGTTAGTACCTAATAGTTCTCCAATCTCAAAAACAAATTTGCTTTTTTATAATATTTTACTTGATGAAAATGCTTCAAATCATATTGCAATAGGAAAAGCTTACAAAGATTCATTGAAAGATGGCAATAAGTTTACAGATGAAGAATTTAGTGCAGCTGGAGGTAACGATAGCTTACGCCACATTGATTTTATGATTGGTTCAGGAGAAATGAATGTAGATGGAATATTGGATGACAATACTATAGAACCAATAATGCAAAACGGAGAATGGGCATTTGATGTATGATTTATTTCTTTAAAATATTTATATAAAAGCGAATTACAATTAGTTAGAACTTCAGATTACCTTAAAATCAATTAAACCTTTAGGTTCTATCTTACCAGAGATTATTGCCATTTAGAATATAAAGAATAACATCGCAATTAATCCAAATGGTCCTAAAATAATAAGAAGAAGTATTAGAAGTAATGAAGTGGTCATTTGTAATATCATAGTTTTATAATTAATATTTTATTTTGATATAAAACTAATAATTTTAATGATTTTTTAATCTTTCCCAAAAACAATCCTACTCCTTTTTTTGTCAACAACATCTTCTGTTAATCCCCACTTATCTATAAAATATTCCTTGAATATATGAGAAACATTGCCAATTTGGAGTACCTTATCTGGACAGATTGTTACACAATGCATACATTGAATACATAAACTTTTATCTGGTTCTCCTGAGTTAGCATTAAATGCTTCTGCTGGGCATTCATTTTCACACAAGTAACACATACTACACTCACTCTGTTCTCGAAAAGGATAAAAAATAGCAAAAGGTCCATTTGTTTCTTCTATCTCTTCTGACTCTATAGCCTCATAAACAAATCTTGATAAATCAAAGTTAAATAAAAGCTCTCCATGAAACCTCTTAAGTGATTCTCTTGCAAATTGCATAGCAACATCAAAATCTAATTGGTTAGGTCGACCTTCTGCTAAGGACCATCCTTCTCCGACGTTAAATGAATGCGCACCAATGAATTCTGCTGATAAAACCACCTGAAAATTTGCTCGTGTTAACAAGTAATATGTAACTTGATGTGCCCATTCTAAATCTCGAGCACCATAAGTAAAAAACATGGAGCACTTCTGATTCTTCCCTTCTAGCGTTCTCATCCAATTCTCAGCAACAGTGGGAGGTCTTCCTCCGAAAACTGGAAAACCAAAGAAACAAGTATCAAATTCTAAAAAGTCGATTGAATTTTGCCTACTTTCAGGTTTTATAATGTTTTTCCATTTTACAGAGTTTCCTTCTTTTCTTAAAATCGCAGCGATGTGATTTGCAATTTTTTCTGTAATCCCAGTGGCTGAGAAATAAAAGATGCCAATATTCATTTGAATATTATAAAATAATACTTATTGTTATTAATTTATATCCGTAATGCACGAAGTAATGATGGAATCAAACGTAAACTATTTAGAATTCCTAAGTGTTTAATAAGTTTCCATTTATTGGACATTAAACTTTCCCAAATCTGCTTCCTAGTTTGAGTTCCCGAGAATAAAGCAATTGTTGATTCCATCATTCCGGGATCTTCCTGTGCTAAAGAATAAGTTGCTTCGATTAAGTTCTCTAATTGATTACTATGGAATAATAATTGGTGGAATCTATATGTGTATCGCAATTCTTCATTATAGAGTTCCTTCAGAAGAAGCTTGTTATATCTAGAAAGACTTTTCTCTCCGAAATCTTCCTCTTCAAATGCTTTACAGAAAACTTCAGCAGCAAGCTTAGCTGACATACGAGCTTGATAAATACCTTCATATAAAATAGGGTCTGCAGTACCACATGCATCCCCAATCACCATTATTCGTTCACGATAGGGTTTTTTAATCATTTTATCAGGGATAGGCGCCGCCCAGATCTTACGACCACTGAAAGTCATCATAGCGCCATTAACTAATTTTTGTTTGATCTTACGGGATTGGAGGAAAGCATCAAAATGTGTCTTTTTCACACCTTTACCTAATACACCAATACTTACGGCATTAAGTTTAGGGAACGCCCATGCAATACCGTGATCAATTAAAGAGGTGTCAAAGAACTCCCAAATTTTATTGCCAAATTGTTCATCTACGATAGTTTCTGGCATGGCAAACTCCGCTTGAACCGCATTTACCATTGGAGGTACTTCTATTCCAAGACTTCTCTGAAGAATAGCACCACCAATACCTGTTGCAATTATTACACACTTACATTCATAATCATGTGGTCCTTTTACCTCTACTTTTTCCTCCCTTATATGAACATTCTTTACTCGAAACTTATATTTCACTTCTACACCAGCATCATGGGCTTGATTTACTAAAAATTTATCGAAGTCAGTTCGAAACATGCAAAAACCTTTATTTTTCTCTCCTGTGGCATCAAATTCCATCAGTCCCTTCTTAGGAGTTACTAGCACACCCCCAGTAATCACTCGTTCATTAACTCCATGTGGAATAGGAGAAAAATCCTCACATCTCATAGGGATGCCTCCAGCACAACATTTATACCGTCCTTCCTCTCCAGCTTCTAGAAGTAAAACATTTAACCCTTGTTCTGCCACAATTTTGGCGACAGTAGCCCCGCCTGGACCACCTCCAACAATTATCAAATCATAAGCCATAACACTCATTCTCTAGATGATTAGTGAAATATCAGATTATACTATATCATTTTGAATCCTTATTAATGTTATTTCTCTAATTTATCCCAAAAAAACAGGGTTTTTGGATAAGTTATGTAAATAGGTTGATTATGTATCATATAATTTTTTAAAAACAGATAATTTATTTTAAGACATTCATATGTGTATTTAAATTATTAAAATTAAGGGTTAAAATTGAAACTTGATGATGTTGTAATTAAGATCCCAGAAGGAGTAAATGCACCAGAATTCAGGGATCTCTTTTCTGAAAATAGATTGTATACTTATTTAGTAGGTGCAGGAATTTCAATGGATCCTCCATCTTGTATTCCTTCTGCAAGAATGTTTGTGCATGAGCTATTCAAGTATTATGTTCCCGAAGGAGAGATAGAAGCTATATCCTCCTTGGAATCCTTGAGATATGAATTCTTAGTTGAAAAAATTCAGAATCTTTTTGATAAAGAGTTAAAATTCCTAGATTACCTGAGTGAAGTAACAGAACCTAATGCTATTCATATCTTTTTAGTAAATATGATAATGCGCTATAATTATGTTATTACTACCAATTTTGATTATCTTATCGAGTATGCATTAAAGAAAAAACTAGAAATGTTTCCTGCTTTTCATGATTACCATAAAAAAGTTATGACTATTATAACAAAAGAAGATTATCAGAAAAATGTCTCTTTCCAGTTTCCAGTCATTAAAATTCATGGCTCTAAATGGGATGTGTTAAAAGGGAGAATGACAAAAGATTCTCTAATAACTACAATAAGTGCTCTTGGACGGGAAAGGGAAAAGGGTGAAACATTCGCAATTGAACCTTATAAAAAACCTTTAATCAACCAAGTAATGGATCGAAGAGATTTAGTTATTATGGGTTATTCTGGTAGTGATGATTTTGATATAAGTCCAATGTTGAAAGAATTCAAAAACATGAACAGGATAATTTGGATAGAACATGACCAAAGCTTTGAGTCCGGAAAGGAAGAGATTTATAAATATAAATTGATTGAAGATTTATCAGAATTGAAATCTTTGGAAATATCTAAAACAGATAACCTTTTATTAGAACTTGCTTCAAATGAAAGCATTGAGGTATATAAGATTAAAGCAAAAACTATAGCATTTGTAAAAGAAAATTTAGGAAAGATCTACAACGAATCCTTTGAGACTCTGAAAAAAGATACACCTGAAGTTTTAAGTTTCAGTGATTATATGAGAGAAACCCATTTTAAAGCATCAGAATCTTCAAAATATCGACTTACTCATGATATTTTTTATGAATTAGGAGATATAGAATCAGCAGAAAGAACAATTCAATACGGGTTAACAGTATCTAAGCAGGAAAGTGATGATATTAATGAAAATTATTTTACTAATGCTTTAGGGTTAGTTAATCTCTCTAAAGGGAATTACGATAAAGCATTGGAAAGTTTTGAAAAATCACTTGAATTAATAGAGAACCTAAATCTCACAGCTGAAAAAATAGGAGTACTATTCAATATAGGAGAAATATACCATAAGAAGGGTGATCTAAAAAATGCATTCAAATACACTCTTGAGGCTGCTGCTTTAATCACAGAAAAAACCCCAAATTTGTTAAAATTTACAGTTTTAAATAATTTAGGGATTTTATATAAAGATAATGGAGATATCCCAAACGCTACAAAAAATATTGAAGCTGCTCTTGAAATTAGTGGAAAAATGGGAGATTTATTTAGAAAATCTCTTTGTCTTAATAATCTTGCTGGAATAAAACTTTCACAAGGATTATTAAATCCAGCTTTGAACTATGCTTCTGAAGCTCTCAAGATTGAAGAACAACTAGGAGATTTAGATAGTATGTCTAATACTCTAAATACTGTTGGAAATATTTTCAGAACAGCCGGACAATATGGACAAGCATTACAATATTTTGAAAAAGCTTATCAAACTGCAATAAAAACTAAAGATTTGAATACTCAAGCATTAGCCTTAAATTCAATCGGTGTAATTTACTTTCAAACTGGAAAATTAGAGTCAGCTATAGAAAAATATAATGACGCACTCACTATTAATAAAAAGATAGGTGATTTATCAAGCCAAGCGACTAATTTAAATAACATAGGTATGTATTATCGCTCGAAAGGGAACTTTAACGAAGCTTTTGAATCCTTTAATACTTCTTTATCTCTCTCTGAAAAAATTGGAGAAAAAACACACATAGGTATTCGCTATGGAAATAGAGCTTCTATATATGAAGCTAGACGGGAATTTGATAAGGCACTTGAAGATTATAAAAAAGCATTAGGTATTGAACAATCACTTGAAAATTTAGAGGGTGTAGCAAATCAACTTACAAATATTGGAGGAGTTTTAGGAGATTTAGGAAGATATGAAGAAACTATAAAAAACTATGAACAGGCGCTAAATATAATGGAAAACTTAGAAAATAAACCAGGTATTGCTAATTCACTAAATAATCTAGGTATTATATATTACAAATACAAAAAAGACTATGCGAAATCTATCAACTTATTACAGCGAGCACTTGAAATCTATAAAGAATTGAACATCTCTCAAATGATAATGAACACACAAAATTTCATAAATATTATTAAAAAACAGTTGAATAAATGATTATGCGTTATCTTATTTTTAGGTTTTTCTAAGATTTTCCTTTTATTATTATTATCTGAATAATGTGATGTGACACTTTATCACCACATTAATTGCTTCTTTATGCTAACCTTTATATATCCGATACATCACATTATTAATAGAATTAAGAGTATTATAAGTATTAAAATTACATATTTTTCTAACAACTGAGGTTGAGAAGAATGGTTTTGTCAGAAATTGATTATTCCGAAAGGTTTCTGGAGGCTCTTCACTCTTTACAAAAAAGTTATAAGAAATTTCCTAAATTTATGATTGAAATTATAGCTGAAAATTATGGAATACCTACTCCTGAAGTAAAAAATCTCTTCAATACCTTTAGAAGGAAGGGAATATTAAAGATTTTGAAAAATGAAGGATTTTATTATCAATTGAATGATTAATATACTATTTCTCAATTTATCTCAAAAACAGTAAATACAGACCTATCTTATATTATTAAACTTATATCAAATTTCTTTTAACCGTTCTTTTTCAACTTTTATGGATTTTATAATATCAGCTTTAAGCTGTTCAAAATTTAATTGAATAACATTAGCAATAAAATATAAGAATAATATTTAAGGATTAGATTATCCTAAATTATCTAAAAATTGTAGTTTTTTATTAATCTAAAAATCAAGTTTCTAATAAAGTAAAAAGAATTATGTCAGAGAAGAAAAAGAAAGAACCTGAAGATGATTTAGATGATCTACTAGATCAAGCTTTTGAAAATCAAGAGATGATTCATCATAAGTGCCAAATGAGAGATGATCCCGCAAAAAAGCAAGCAGAATGGAATAAAAAATATAGTAAGTAATTAATATTCAAACTCTAAATTTACTCTTATTTATTACTGATTCATAATTGAATCACTTCGCAATAATTTTTGATTGGAGTATTTAGATAGCAG
>JAHPYZ010000119.1 GCA_019058425.1 Promethearchaeota archaeon | reverse complement strand
TAGTAACACTTTAAAACATATTAAACTGAATATAAATGAATTCTTAATTAGACTACTAAAATTTGGATCAATTCTCAATACATTGTTTTCTCATCTTTTTCTTTTGAAAAAGAAGACAAATCATTTAAGAGCTTAAATTTATAAGTCCATATTATCTTGATAGTCATGGTCTAGGGGTATAAAAAAAATGGAAATTGATAACATTCAAGATAACGGCAAAGACTCGATAGATTCATCAGAAAATAGCGAATTAATAAAAGTGAGAGCAATTATTACTTGTCCGAATGGAGATTACAAGAAAAAGTTTAGAAATCAATTTCTTAGAAAGGAAATGGAAATGATGATTGTTAGTTTTAAAGTTTTCGATTGGTTAACATGTAATAAATGCGGGGAACTTTTAAAATTAGATTTAGAGTTTAATATTTAAGATTTTGTAATTTTAGGATATAATTCTCGTTTTTATTTAATTTTGGTTATTCTCTTATTTATATGACTAAATATTATTTTTCATTTTAGAGATCAAAATTAATGTGCCCATATGTGCCCCCACCGCCTGGAGTATATTCAACTTCATTGTTTCTAAGAGCGTTTATTATTGTCCCAATAGTCTGATCATACTTTTCGATTACAGAAATTGGAATGTCTATTAATATCTCAAATTCAGAACCAAGTTCTTGAATTATTTTATTATATTCATTTATCACAGTTTTACTTGTTGTACTTTTAATACCTTTTACTGAGCGAATAATATCAACTAAAGGAATTGCATTAATATAGAGAGGTCTATGATCGGGATGTTTAGGTTCTGAATATGAAGAGATTTTTTCAATTCTTTCACTAACTCCTAATTTAACTTTAAAATTTTTATTAAATTCTTCTTTACAGGCAGGACAAATTGTCTTATTTTTGGAGACTTGTTCTAAATAATCTAATCTTGAAGAATTTGGATCATTTGAATAATATATAACGAAATTTTCTGTTATTGAATATTGGTTAAAGATATTTTTTATTTGTTTTTTCGCTTTCTTGAATAAAATCCTTCTTCTACATTTATTACAAAACATATTATAATATTTTCCGAGCTTAGGATGTAAACCAACATTAAGAGTGATTCCTCTCCCATTTTTTCTCTCTAGAGCTAATAAAATCTCATCAAATGAAGGATTATCAATATCAAATCTGTTAAACTCTCTTCCCAAAGAACGTGGATCTTGTGAATGAGCATCACTATTACTTAAAAATGATACATTTGCTAGAGTCTTCAGACGATCTGCTAAATTAGTATTAGCAGAAAGGCCTAATTCAATAAAATTTACTTTTTTAGTTGCTCCTTCATAACAATCCTCAAGAGATTCAAATTTTCCTTGTCGAAAGATTGCTTTAAAAGGGGTAAATGCATGGGCAGGACCAATAATAGCATTAAAATCTGATATCCTCTCAACTAAGGCCGGAGGTGATAAATTCACTCTAGGTCTTCCACCCCACTCACCTAAAATGTTTTTAGAATATGGTTCTAATTTTGCTTGAATTTCCTTAACTGATTTAAAATCGGGAAATAAAACTAAATGATGAATACTCTCAAGATCTTCGATTTCTGTTTGAAGGATAAAAAAAATACCTTTATATGAGAATGAACCATCATTCTGTTTTTCTAAATTGCTTTTCATATATTTAAACCATTCTGGTTGTAAAATATCACCAGTTCCAAGGAGGTTTAAACCTTTCTTCTTACAAGTCTCTAACATAGTATCCAAATTCAATGATTTTGATACTGCAATAGAATGAGGACTATGAATATGGAGATCAGCGTTAAAAATATCCATCAGTTATTAAAAACCATACTTCAATAAAAAGATTTTAATAACCTATTAATTGTTCAAATTTAATTTAGGAGGAGTAATTTATCTTTTGTTTGATCAGTCAATAATATTCGATAGTATTCTTTGGTATTTTTAAAATTGACTTTTTCTAATTTTCCTTCTATCAAAACATTCTCTCCTTCTTTCGCTTGCTCACAAAACCGACCTCTAAATGAATTTACTTCATTTATGTCTCTTAAATTAATATCTTTCATAGTACTTTCGAGAATTTTATGAGTTTTTATTATATATGAACAGGGTGTAAAGATAGAATCTTTTGAATCTAAAATTTTCGCTTTTAGTTTAATTCTTCCAAGATTTTTGTATTGGTAATCATAGAAATTTCCTTTCCAATCTTTAGGACTTTTTATATATCGTATAAAAAAGTCATGATCCATGAATTTACCTTGATGTTGCTTTCGTCGCTCACTTCTCAAAAAATCTTCAAAAGGAATGTCAGAACCACCAACTCTCCATTCATAATGAGATTTATATTCATCATTATCATATTTCCGAATATTATCAGAGCCTTTGAATATATATTTCAACCGTTCATGAAATTTCAGACATGTTTCTGTACCATAGACTATTAAATCAATATCAGAATCTTCAGTATTCAATCCAACCATTGTAGATCCTGTAATCCCTATTGAATCCTCATTTATATTTCCTTGAGAAATTAATAGCTCACATAATTCTCTAGAATGACTTTCAATATTAGATAAATCATTCCCTTCTATTAGCTTTTTAAAGAACTTTTTTGGAGTGTGAATTTCTTTTATATCTTTTTTACTTACTCCCTGAACCTCTAAATCGAGCTCTTTAGAAAAAAAAAGATATTTTGGGTACTTTTCTTTCAGGAGGGAATATCTATCCCCTAATTGGTAGACTTTTTTATATTTGATACCATTTTTTGTCCGATCTCCTTCTGACATAGGAAAAAAACGTAAGTAGCATATAATATAATTATCTGGATGGAGATGCCCTTTTACATCAAAAAATAATTTATCATTTTTTGTTTCTATATAGTCTCCTTCAATTCCTTTTATAGTTTTCATGAACTCCACAATTTTAATAATTAATACCTTGAAGGAGTTTTGGATTTAATTTTTGAGGGTGTTTTCGTTTTGATTGAAGGTGTTTTCTTTTTAATATTTCGAATTTCTCTTTCAAAAGCCCTTTTTTCATTAAGAAATCGTTGTTTATCTTTTTCCAACTTCTCTCTCTCTCTTCTGATAGTATTCTTATCATTCTCTAAATTTGATTTCTGCTTTTCTAGTTGTCTATATTCAGTATTTAATCTTCTAAATTTTTCTTCTAAATTTGGAATCTTCCTATTTAAAGATTGAAATTTATTTTCTGCTGCTGAAGTTTTCCTATCTAATTCTTTTAGTCTTGTTTCTTGTTGGCGTCTTCTTTTATCTAAATCATTTGCATCTCTTTCAACTTTATCTCTATATTTTCTTAGGTCTACCTTTTTCTTATCAATTTCACGAGTTCTTAAATCAATATCTTGCTTTTTATAGCGAGTTTTTTCTCTTTCTTCTTTTAATTTTTTCTTTTCTTCATTTATTCGATTTTTTTCATCATTGATCTCTCTCTGTAAATTATGAAGTTCCCTATTTAGATTGTCTCTATCTTTTGTTTTATCTCTAATATCATTTCTTAGATCCATCAACTTAGATTCTAAATCATTAATTGTTCTCTCTAAAGCATTTTCTCTTCTTTGCATCCCGGGAATTTTAGTTTTAATTTCTTTTATTCGTTTTTCTGTTCTTTCCTTTTCCCATTCTAAATTTTTTTTTTGATCTGTAATATCTTCTCTTAATTTATCTAATTTATCTTGAAATCTTTCTAATTCAGCATTTTTTTGATCCAATTCCTCATTCTTTTTCTTAATATTTTCTCTAAATTGTTTCTCTTTATTTGCTAAATCATTATTCTGTTGTCTTATTTGATGTTTCATTCTTTCTAACTGCTCCTGTAAAGTATCTCGTTGGTCAAGAAGATATTTAATCTTTAGTTCTTTTTCCTTTCTTATTTTCTCGAGATCTTCTACATTTTCTTTGTAACCTTCAACTTGATTAGCGATCTTTTCCCATTCGCTCTTTTCTTTATCTAACTTGATCCTTTCTTTTTTTAATTTTTTGAGCAATTTTTTATCAGAAATTTGATCTAAGTTTTCATCCGGAGTTTTATCTCGTATTTGATACTTAGGAATTGGTTCGTCGTTCATAATGCATTAATTTTCAATATATTCTATTAATAAAGTCATATTAATACTGACTCTAAAGTGTTTGCTAATCAAGATTATAAAAAAAAAAAACTTAGTTGATTCTATTTATATAACCTAATTTCTTTTATTCTCATATAATCATAGGAAAATAATTTAATGATTTATTGTTGAAATAAAATAATTGGAGATTTTATTATGGATTTTGATAATGAATTTGATGAAGAATTTGATGAACAAGAATTTGATGAAGATTTAGAAGAATTAGATGAGGATTTAGAAGAAACTGACGATCAATTTGAAGCTCTCGATGAGGAAGTTATAGAAGAACCTTTTGAAAAGGTTCCTGAGGAAGATATTGAGACAAAAACTCCTACGAATAGAATTTCTATGGGAGGTAAAAAGATTTCAGTCTACTTCATGTCAACCATTGGCCCGGGTGAAAAAAAACAAAAATTAACCGTTAATGATGGAAATCTTGTTGGAGATATTAAAGAAACAGTAGCTAATTTATTTGGTTTAGATCCGGATGACTTTCATTTATCATGTGGTGGTGTCACGATGGATGAAACTAATTCTTTAAACAGTTATTCTATTTCTGATGGAGATGACATACTTTTAATTCCAGCTAGTATTGCTGGTTAAAAATCTTTTTTATAAATAAATTAGCTTGGTTTTAAATTACTATTTTTTAATTATTCTCTTTTCGTGAAGGAATGAGAGCAATTTCATCATCATCATCAATATTATAATCTCTAATCAGAAAAACTTCATCTAATAATATCCCTCCAGAGGATAAGAGAAAATCTTGTATTTTATAATCAAATAATAAAGCAATCTTATCTTTAATGACCCTTACAGATTCACCTGTATCAATAATAATAATTTTAGTTTTTTCTCCAGGTTCTAATAAAGATCTTACGTATATACGAATTTGTTCTTCCATTTCTATAGTGTTTATAGGTGGTGTATATGGTATCATGTCATCAACAATATCTCTACTCTTCAACATATTTTCTATTAAATCTTTTCTTTCCTCAGGATCATAGTATAGCATTTCTCTGATAAATGAAATCTTATCCATTTTAGATAAATCCAATAGATTAATATTATTTAAGTCTTCTTGACTAAAAGTTGTAAAAATATATTTATCTATTATGGGCATATCTTTATAAGATTTATCTGAATCAATGTATTCATCCAGCGAAGGCATTACGTCAATGTAATCCTCAAGAACATTGGAATATATTCTTTGAATTGATTTTGTCTTTACAGGATATTTTTTTTCTTTTATAGTCTTGACTGAACTACTTTTAGATTGGATAACAGAATAAATTGTACTAGTCGATAAAATAGCAACACTACCTATAGTTAAAGCAAGAAAAAAGAATGTATTTTCTATATGAAATAGGAAAAATACTACATAGAGTAAAATACAAACAATATAGAGTGCTAGAATACTTAAAATTCGATAATTTTTTCTCATGATTTTTTAATTAGATTTAATTCTGAATTTAAAATATTTAGTTTAAAATTTAAATGGGATTGGAATAAAAGTGGAGTTTTCAATATTTTTCACCTTGGATGGATTTTCTTATTCTAGAATATTTTTCTTGATTTAAATTATATAAATTTCTATTTTTTTCTTTCTTGATATTAATTAATTTTAGAGCTGTTAAAATATCTATATATTTTTTAATAGTAGTATGATTCTTTTTCAAACCATTTGCTATCTCGGTGATTTTTAATGGTTTATTTTCTCTTTTCATAAAATTAATTATATTTTGAACAATTTTCTTTTTTAAGTAATAATGAAATGGGTCAAGTTTAGGATTTGAATTGAATTTGAAGAACATTTTATGATTATTTATTTGTTTTGACCTAACAAATTTGAATTTCTCTAAGCATGATAAGTGCCATAAAGCTTGATTACTACCAATTTTTAGTTCCTTCATGATTTCATTAATATTTGATGGATTTTTTTTTATGAAATTGAAGATCTGATTTCTTTTTGGATGTTCAATAATGTTATTTTTCATTAATTTTGTTCCAGGGATTATAACTCGCTTTTTAATTAAATCCTTCAAAATTAATTCTATTCTATTCTCATTTATGTTAGGATTGTACCGTACTCTGTTGTTTATGAAAGAGATAATATCTCTAATTGAAAAGAAACTCTTCTTTGCTAAATACTCTCTAACTAATTCAAGAACAACAGATTCTGCATCTTCCAGAGAATTCATGAACTTTATTTTGATTTCGTTGATTTATTTGATTTTTATAATTATATATTCTCTCAAAAACAACTTTCAATAATTTATATATATTGATAGGGTTTCATTCAATTTATAATATAATTTCTTAAGGTTTCAATTTTTCACACTTATTTTTTGTTAAGAACTTGAAAACTTCAAAATCATTCCAAATGGTTTTATTATATCTTTTTAACGCCATTTTATTAAGATTAATAAATTCAAAATTAAAAATTAAAAAAAATGGAAGTGATATGAATGAGTTTTGATGAATTTGATGAAGATTTAGGGATGGAGGAACCAGTAAAATCTAAAACTCCTGCTGGGAAAACTCCCGCTGGAGGAAAGAAATTGACTTTATATTTCATGTCAACAATTGGTCCAGGTGAAAAGAAAGAGAAATTAACTGTAAATGACAGCAATCGAGTAAGTGACATTAAACGCACATTAGGAAATTTATATGGACTTGATCCTAATGATTTCCACCTTTCTAGTGGAGGGGTTACTATGGACGAAAATAGTGATTTAGGAGACTATGATGTAAATGATGGTGACGATATTCTATTAATCCCTGCGAGTACAGCTGGTTAGACTTATAAAACTTTCTTCATAAATTATAATATATGGGCATTAGCCCTTTAATTTTTTTTATTTTTTTTCTATAAAAATTAATGGTGATTATGTTGGATAAGGATTCAGATTTTTTCGCAAAGGAACTATCGGTAGAAGAACGAGACCTATATGATCGTCAATTTCGTTTGGAGGGATGGTCCCAGAAATTAGTAAAGAATTCAAGAGTCTTAATAGTCGGTGTGGGAGGTTTGGGGTGCGAAATTGCTAAAAATTTAGCTATGTTAGGTGTTGGTCAA
Source organism: Promethearchaeota archaeon (assembly GCA_019058425.1). GTDB lineage: Archaea > Asgardarchaeota > Lokiarchaeia > Sigyniarchaeales > SOKP01 > Loki-b32. The sequence goes on along the minus strand of JAHPYZ010000119.1, from coordinate 1,865 downwards.
CTTGATCTAGTTGATTTAGACATTATTGAACACTCTAATCTAAACCGTCAAGTTCTTTTTACAGGAGCAAAGTTAGGAGAATCTAAGGCGGTTGTAGCAGCTCGAAAGTTAAAAGAAATAAATCCGAATATTATTGTTAAAGGATACCACACTTCATTAGAACGATTGAATCCAGCATTATACCAAGCTGCGGATGTTATTATTGGAGGTCTTGATTCGATGAATGCACGTCTTAATTTAAATGCACAATGTATAAGATTTAGAAAGCCTTTAGTAGATGGAGGTGTATCTGGTTATCATGGACATGTATACACTGTTTTCCCATATAAAAATGCTTGTTATGAATGCAATCCTTTACCTGTAGCTGAAACTGATGAAATGGCTGCTTGTACAGTTGTTGGAATCCCTCGAAAAAGAATCCATTGTGTTTTTAAAGGAGATATGGCATTTAGAGAAAAATTTGATAGAGATCCAGATCCAAAGGATTTAAATGAAATAAAATTCATTCAAAAAGTTGCAAATGAATTAGTAAATAAGTATGATTTCTTACCTGAATATACTAAGGATGATATCGTGAAAATCATTGATAGACACGATCCTGGTATAATAACTATAAACGCTGTTATTTCTGCATTACAATCACATGAAACCATCAAAATCCTTCATTGGAAAAAAGGACATAAAGGATTAGGTGAACCTATTGGAAGCTATGTCATATATAATGCTATTACAATGAAATTTTATCATATTGAAAAAAAAAGGAACCCAGAATGTTCTCAATGCGGTAAAAATGTTCGAAGAGTATCAATAAAGTTAAGATCCCAATCGCCTTGTATGAATATAATTAAAATATTAACAAAAAATGGATTTAAATTGGATTCAGAATCTGAGCCAATTTTAACTTTACTAGATTTCAATGATATAATAATGGTTGATTTAGAAAAGAACGCAATTGAGAATGGGTTAAGAAATTACGAATTAATGACAGCTGCGGGGTTTAAAGGTGGAGAAATTTATGTTACTTTAAAACTAAAACAGAATGTGAATGTGAAACATATTAAAAATTAATTAATAAAACTTAAAGAAAAATATTTATATTAAATTAAAATTATAAAAAAGGGTTGAGAAAATGAGTATAAGAAGTAGTCGAATTTCCCGAGATTTTGCGGGATTAAAAAAAATGCTAAAAGAGGGTAGTATTGTTCAGTTAAAACCATATAATCCTAAAAGGAAGAGTATTGATCATTTAGCAATTTCAATTAAAGGACCAAAAGGTACTGTTTATGCGGGTGGTATTTTTAGGTTAGAAATGAAGTTCCCTGCGCAATACCCTAAACAGCCACCTTTTGTTAGATTGCATACCCCAATTTGGCATCCAAATTTTTGGCCAAAACCATCTGAATATAAAGGACAAAGAAATATATGCCTAGCACTAGTAGATCCATCATTAATTGGTAAAAAAGGTGGTTGGAGTCCTTCAAAATCAGCGGTTACCGTTGTCCAAGCAATAATTGCTATGTTAAATACACGTGGTAAATATGTAAATCCTACAGACGTTTTTAATAAAAAAGCAGCGATAGAAATGATGAAAAATCCCAAATTCTTTGAGAAAAAAGTAAAAAATCTTGTTAAGAAGTATGCAAATAAGAAGTGGTGATATCATCAATGGAAGATAAAGCTTCAACCAATAATTCAATCAAGGATACAATTAAGAGGAAGATAAAAGAAAAAATAAAACAAGAATTGTTAGATGAAATCTGTGAGGAACTTGCTTTAGAAGAAGATGAATTAACTGAAGAAATTACTTCAATGCTTACAAAAAAATCTCATGATAAACCTATAATAAAACTTACTAAGATACCCAC
>JAHPYZ010000044.1 GCA_019058425.1 Promethearchaeota archaeon | reverse complement strand
TCCTTCAAGAGTATCTATATTGATGGTTTTTACATGAAAATCTACACCAATAGTTAGCCTTTCACTTGGGTTGAATATATTATAGCAATAGCGCTTCGTGAAAGATGTTTTGCCAACAGACGCATCACCGAGTAAAAGTATCTTGAATGTGTAGTCATAAGAAACCACTATTTATCACAACCTCCTTTTAAGGTAAGTCTTATAATTCGCCATTTTCATTAAACCTTAAAGTATTAGGTAATTAAATCAATTTTAGTATTTATATTATTATACCTCTTACGATATTACTTAAATGAATTTTATTCTTTTTAAATGTAGGTTGAAAATACTTTTGTTTTGGTTCTAATAACACACATTTTCTAATACTTCATATCAAGGTATTAGCTTGTCCTACTCCTAGTTTAAAAAAATTTTCAAAATGATTAAACTTAAAACTTTATGGGTAATTATTTATTAGGAGTTAAAAAAACCAATAACCGATCAAACAGATTAAATGAAAACAGGAGATATTATTTTAGGTCTTTTTTATAGTAATGAAGATAACCTTGTATTTGATACAATCAAATCTTCGGATGAATTTGACTATATGAAAATTAATGCTTTAAAGATGCTTTCATATAGATTTCTAGGTCCCGTTTTTTTAACAGCAGCTTCGGGTGTTGGTAACAATTGGAAACTCGAATTTGTTGAAGCTTCACTTTCTATACACGATACAAAGTATGAAGGAGCTGATGTTCTTCAATCTTTTTTTACTCTCAATTCTTCAATCGACACAGAAGAAGGGACAACCAATCTCTTTGCATTGATTAGTACTCCATATACAGAAGATACTAAATTAATTTATGATGAAATTTCCAAATATATTCATCCCAGTATTATTCAGGGTAAAGTTGTAAATGAAAATCTGGTAGGAGATCGATTTGATTATAATAAATTCATAAATAGTGAATTAGCAAGAGGTATTAACTTAATTGAATATTCTCTAGGAGCGTCTAGAAAAGCATATTGGGAGAAAGAGCAGAGATATTATTGTGTTGGATTAATTGAGAGAAAAACAAGTGAAAATATAAAGATATCAAATCTCTACACAGTCATTAGAGATGATCCTTTAAGAAAATCATTTTTAGATCACATACCATCTTATTATGTTATGGCAATTTTACCAAATTACTATGAAAACCTGATAAGTGAAACTTTAGAAATTTATAACAAAAAAGCAATTTATCCTAACATTAGAAAGATTAAATTAAAGTATGGAGAAAAAAAAGTAGTATATTTAGAAGAAAATAGTATCGAAAATGAGGTTTCAAGAAGTTATGGAGTCATCCTAATTCAGCAAAATGGAGATATTGAAGAAAACAAGAAGTTGTCTTATTATAAGAAAAATCTAAGACTTTTATTAGATGGAAACAAGGATCTTACACAAATTCTTAGTGTATTAAATCCACATATTGAGTTTGAGAGATGGGGTGCCACTTCAGAAGAAGATCTCGAGAAAATAGGATTCATTCTTGATAAACTAGAATAATTTAAAAGAAAAGAGTAAAACATTAAAAATGGTAAAAATAAGCATTGAAGAAATTTATAGAATTGAGAAGGATAAATTATTAAGATATTATGAAAGAATCCAAAACCAACTAAAAAATTCCGGACCAACTCAGATTATATCCAAGTTTTTAGTAAATCAATCCATAGGTTCTAATTATAATGATGTTTATGAAACTTTACTTTATTTTAAAGATATGTTAGTAGAAGGAAAAGAACTTTTAGATTTAGCTTTTGAATGGATCAGAGCTCAAAAAATACGATTGGAGTATAAGAAATATTTAAGTAGAGCTCAATATCCACAAGATGATATAAGTCTGGCTGTTGACGATTGCATTTTCCAATTCTTTCTAGAATATGATAAATACATAAGGAATATACTCAGTAAAGATACTAAAGAACATAATTTTAGTGCTCTATACGAGATTTTTTTCAGTCCCTTTGAGTCTAAGAATCTTAGCATTAATGATATAGTGGAAAGGCATATTGATAATGTTCCTACTCACTTTGATGGAATGGAAAAAATTGACACACACATAGTAATATTACGTTCTGGATTATCAAATGTTATTGTAAAAGATTATGTAAATGTTTTGGTTGCAAGAAAGGAGGAAAAAACCAAGAAAGAACTTAAATTTAAAGAAAAAACCACATATGAAATTAAACCAGATACAGGATTCAAAGGATTATTAATAGAAAGGATGATTAAAACTTCATGCATAAGTAAAGAGAAAATAGCTGATAAAGAAATAGAGAATGCGGTAGCACAATTTTTATCATCATATTTTAAATTCGGAACACTTTATGATTTTGATGGTTTTAAAGATTTATTGGTTCATAATTTAGCAGATGATATATTCTCGGGATTAACAGAAAAGCTTAAACGTACTAACACTTTGGATAATATCAGATATCTTGTTTTAAATGTTATCACAATCTTTAGTAAAACGATAAAAACAAAAAGACTTGATGGGATGGCATGGAAAAAAGATTTAACTCCCATTTTGAAGACTTTTATTATCAAGTTTATCCATAATATCTAAGATGAGAAAATAGAATAATTAAAGAAATGCTATCATACTTCTTTAAATAAGGCTATCATTTTTTCCTTGATTACAGGATTTAATTCCTTTCCAATATAGCATTTCATTTCTTTGTATACAAGGGGATTTTTTAAAAGGTGTTTATGCATATTCAAAAATCGAATTACTGACCACCTGACAGAATCATCAGGATCATTTAATAATGGTAAGATAAAATGTAGGTAACTTAAATCACCTGTTTGGGCGAGTTTCAGTATAGTTCTTGCTCTGGTCACAAAATCAGGATGATACAACTGGGGTACTAAAACATACTTAAGAGTATTATTTTTAACAAAATCTAGTATAAAATTGAATGTTTCAACTTTACAATTATGAATTTCATTATTCTCTTCGATGAATAAATCTAGCTCAGGTCCTATCCTCTTTCCAAGCTTTAAAAGGCTTTCAAAAGATATGAAGAAGTTTTCTGATAAATCAGATGTATCTAATTTCAAATTGTCGATTAAAATCCTAATAATTTTGTCGTCTACTTTCGAAATTTCTATAACATCCCAATTTATATTATCTTCTTCTTCCCAGAGTTTATTATCCCTTAAATAACTCACTTAATCGACCGTATATTTTTAAAAGTTATAATTTAATAAAAATAGGATTCGTCTTTTAATTGGTTTATTATTAAATTAAAAATAAAAAATCGAATATCGATTAGAAATCTCACAGTTTAATAATAAGCTAATATAAAATTAACTTATTAATAATTTCAAGATATACAAAAATGATAAAGACTTTTTATCTATCAAAAATATGATTTTTTTAAAATAATTGGAAAAATTGTTTAAGAATAAATCCAATTGTTTAATACGTAGTTTAAAAGTAGTAATTTTATAATTTCAGTAAGTTTGATACATTATTATAAAAAATATCCTGCTTTATTTCATTTGAAATTCTTGGTAATGATATAATTTTTTCAATTTCAATTTGTAAAGTCGATGTAGTTGGAGAGTCAGAGCCAAACACTAATCTTTTATGACCCAATGTTTTAATAAGATTATATATCCCTAAAGAAGGAGAGCAACTTGTCTCAAAGTATAAATTGTCATATTTCTTCAATAATAAGCCTACTTGCATAGCATATTCCATACAATATGCAGCATGTCCAACAATGATTCTTAAATCTGGAAATTTTATTGCTAATTTTGCTATATTTTGAGGCTCTGTACCATCGTGAAATTCTGTTTTCGGATGTGAATGAATAAAGAGTATTATATCTTTATTATACTCTTGCATAAATGTACCTAGTTTTAATATTTCTTCAGGAAATTTAAAGAAATTAAAACTTCCATGTATTTTAACTCCAACAAATCCCTTTTTAAAGTGGTCTTCCAGAATTCCATAATTTTCCTCTTCTTCTTCAGGATTTAATTTAGGATTGAACCAAAACATTTTATAAAATCTATTCGGTGCTTTATTATATATATCAATCACATCTTGATGAGATAATTGTCCTTTTGGCATTAAATTCTTAATAATATCTAAATACTTGGTGAAATCAATTGGAGTTTCCGTATTAGAGGCATATTCTTTTTGTTTACTGTGATATTTCACTCTATTTATCGTTGTAATAATAGCCTTTTCCACATTATAATGATCCATATAACTTATTACATCCTCATGAGGCGCAAGAAATACTCCATAAGTATGGGCATGAGAATCGAATATTTTAAAATCTTGTAGAGATGACATAATGATCCAATTAAATTTTGAAATTTTGTAAAATATATCGTAATACTACATAAAACTTCTTTAAAAAAAGAATAAAAAACTTATAAATCTTTAATTTTTTCCAGAATGCTAGTTTGATTTTTTTCCCAGTATTTATCAACAGCTTTCCTTACAGCTCTTTTAGCTACTTTTCTTACAACAGTTCTCTTCATGACGGCTCCAAGAACATTCATTATTTTTTCCACCATTAAGCTTTTAATTATTCCTTCTATTGATTCACTTTTTGCAGCTTTGTGAAGCCACTTATCAAATATTTTATCAACATTTTTTTGAATTTTTTCTCTTAATTCCGATGGGACTTCTTCTTCCATGTAAAACTCACTTTAAAGATTTTAAATAAATGATAGTAATTCAATCATTTAAAATTATATAAAAGAGAAAAAATAAAGAGTCAAAAATTATGGATTATATTTTATAAAAGTACCATTTTGATATTCATTAAAAGCAATACTCAATTCTTCTTGTGTATTCATTACAATTGGTCCACGCCACGCCACAGGTTCTTTAAGTGGTTTCCCAGATATTAACAAAAAGCGAGATCTTGAAAAAGTGGTTTTTTGATGTCGTACCATCAATAGATTTATATAAATTTTTAATTTTTTTATATATAACGTCAAAATGGTTAAAAATCACTGCAATTTATGAGAATATTATGGAGATAAAAGATAGATTTAGATCAATAGTGATTATTTCATTTTTTATGGAATTAATTATTATATGTATTCTTTTACCAATATTTCCATATATTACTCTTAGAAATTTCTTATTGGGCTATATCAGTTCTCTACTTTTAGATTTTTTTGTCTTAGTTAATATAATGTTTTTATATATTTACTTTATAATTAGACCAATAAAAACTTTAAAGGGAAATATAAAACTTGCTATAGTTACGATGATATTTGGAGGAATTTTAGTTGTTTTCCATCTAAATGGAATTGTTCTTTTAGTGATTTTTAATTTTTTATGGATGTATTTAGATGGTTTACTTATATATTTAGTGCAAGATTCGATGGTTTATTCCTTGTTTTTAATACCAGGGGTAATTCTAATTATTCTTGGACGAAACCTGCGAAATAACATCAGAATTGAAAATAGATCTTGATTCCGCATTTAAAATCTATCTCCGTGGTGGTAACATTATCTGTTGAAAAGTTGAGTTTATCTTTAAGAGAGATCCTTTAATAATTCATTTATATCTTTATCTTTAAGAAAAATTCTTGCCTGTTTTAAGGTATTAATATTAAATTGTTCTAAAAGCTCTTTAATAATTCGATTCTGAGTATGATGAGATTTGATTTTGTAAATTCTAGCAATATCTTCTTGTTTTGCTCCGTTTTTTATATCAAGTAAAAATTGTTTAATATCTAATATTTTCTTTTTTCTAATTTTACTATAATTTTCTCGGAATTTGGGGTCTTCCCATTTTTTTTTCCAAACATTTGATTTAGATATAAATTGTTTTTTCCTATATTTAGGATCTTGCCATTTTTTAGTTATAACTTTACTTAAGGTTTTACTATGTTGCTGTCTTCTTTGAGGATTTTCCCATGATTTTTTAAGACTTTCACTATGTTTTTTCTTAATTACTGGATTTAGAAAGCTTTCCTTTACACCACCTATTACTTTTTCACGATATTTTAAATCTGTCCAATTATTTTTACAAGCAATCGACATTTTTTCTCGATAATTTTCATCTTGCCACCTTTGTTTAACTAGTTCACTCATTTTTTCTCGATAGTTCTTTGATCTATTAAATTTTGCAATACCCTTATAGAAATTATTTTGATATTTTGGATCTTTCCATCTTTTTTTCATTGATTCACTAATTTTTTGAATTACTTCTTCAGTTTGTTTTCCTCCTGTTCCTCCAAAAGTCAAATTATATCCATAACGTCGATCATACGATTTGTAAAATTTAATCCAATATGTTTCTTTTATATCTAGCTCATCTTTAGAAAATGCAATATCTATTTTTTTAACTTTCCAAATACACAATCTATATTTTGCGATTGCATTGTTTAAGTGTGTACCATAAATTCTTTTATTTGGATTTTCTTCCCGCATTTTCGTTAGCAATTTACCTTCATTTTCATGTTCTTTCCACCGCTCTTTAATTGTTTTTGGAAATTCAACTTTACCAATATATTTCTTTTCATTTAGACTATTAATAGCACAGTATATACGTCCATGAGATTCTTGAATTGTATCACAACTTGAAATCTTAGAATCTTGATCTTTACTCATATATTATAACCTTTATATTGAACATTTTATTTGATTTCAAAATTTTTTTTAGGTTTTTTTTTTTAGAAAAAATTTGAAAACTTAAAATATTCCATTTCTGATCAAATATAATGATAAATATATTTAAAATAAAAAAAAAAATAAAAAATCATATAAATTCATTCAATGTTATTCCCAAACAGATTTTTTTCTTTATTCTGAATCTATTTCTTCTAAGATTATTGTATTGCAAGAAGTTAAAAATTGTCTATTGCTTCCAGTAATCAAAGTTAATATTATTAGGACTCTTTAGAAAATTTCCTGTTCTGAACTCTTTAAAAGCAATTTCCAGCTCTTCTTGAGTGTTCATAACAATTGGTCCGTGCCAAGCAACAGGTTCATTTAAAGGTTTCCCAGAGACAAGTAAAAAGCGTACATTTTGGTTATTTGTTGTGATTTTTACAGCATCTCCATCTCGATATAACACTAAAGTCTCTTTTTTCACTAGTTCCTCTTTCTTATCATCAAAATATCCTTCCCCTCAATTGTGTAAGCAAAAACATTATGTCCAGATTTAACAGGATGAATATATTCTGAATTTGGACTAATAGAAATATCTAAATATTCTGGTTCAGTAATTATGTCTTGAACTGGTCCTTTAACTCCATCAATTACACCACATATGATTTTAATTTTTATATTATCATTTTTTAATTGAATTTCTGGAATTTGACTTTTTTTAATATCTCTATATCGTGGTTCCATCATCTTATGTGAGGCGGGAAGGTTAGCCCAAAGTTGGAATCCCCAGATTAAACTATCTGTTTTATTGGACTTAGGCATTTCATTGTGTATTATACCAGATCCGGATGTCATCCATTGTACATCACCTGCTTCGATAACACCACCATTACCTAAACTATCACCGTGTTCAAGTTTTCCATGTAATATATAGGTTATTGTTTCAATACCACGATGAGGATGCCATGGAAATCCTGCCATATAATCCCTAGGATCGTCTGAATGAAAATCATCAAGGAGGAGAAATGGATCGAGTGAGTCATCAGCATATCCAAATGCTCGTTTTAAGCGAACACCAGCACCTTCCACAGTAGGTCTACTTTTTAAGGATACTTTTACCTTTCTAACTTTCTTCATAATATTTAACACTTCAGTCATAAAGTTATTTCTTTGCCTTATAAAAATTAAACCTATATAGAAATATGTAAATAAATCATAAATCATAACCGTTTAATAAAAGCACTTAATTTATGAAACAAATTAATCTATTCTATGTTAAATCATAGATTAATAAATACTCCTAAAAAGCCAAAGAAGTTCGTACAAACCGCAGTCGAATTCCTAAACAGACATGCGAAAAATAAAAAAGTCTTTTGTGCTCTTTCTGGAGGTATAGATAGTTCAGCAGCATATCTTTTACTTAAAGAAGCTAAAATCAATACAATTCCAGTATTCATCGACCATGGGTTAATGAGAATTATCAATGGTATTGAGGAACGAGAATATATACAAAAATTATTTCCAGATGTAAGGGTAATAGATATCAGAAATGAATTTCTTCCGAGAATTTTTGGAGAAGCGGATGCTGAAAATAAACGAAAACTTTTCAAAGCGGCTTATTCTGATGTCATAAGTAAAATAATACGTGAAGAAAGCTGTGATCTATTAGCAGACGGAACCATACTTCCCGATATTGAGGAAAGTTTTGGAGTCAAAATTACTGATTTGAAAGAAACGATGAGTCTTGAGGAAGAAAAAGAATTGATGGAAGAGCATTTTGAAGGGTTTGTTAAAAGTCAACATAATGTTGAAATTGAGTATGATGTGGATGCAACTATCCAGCCTGTTGCCAGTTTAACCAAACATGAAGTTCGCAAAATCCTTGAATATTTCAATATGCCACAAGATCTTATTTACAGAAAAGCTTTTCCTGGACCTGCACTTTCAGCAAGAATAATAGGACCAGTTACTAAAGAAAATCTTGCTTTTGAGAAAAAAGTTCATGATCTTATAGAATCTTCAGTTGAGAAGTATTATCAAGAAACTTATGGAAAAATCATGGTTATAAATAAGGATGGTGAACAAGAACCATTTCAAGTCTTTGCTGCTATAAGTGAAGATGTATTAAATAAAAAAGTTACAGGACTTGTTGATGGAAAAAGAACTTATGAGAAACCCTTATGTGAAAAAGGAGAATGGGACTTTAGTAAACTAATCAAAAAAGCTTCTGAATTAGAAGGATATACAAGAATTCTTTACGAATTAGAAACTAATAAAGAAGGCAAATACGATGTTATTATCAGATCTATTAACAGTAAGGATGCGAGAACTGCAACTATTACTAAATTACCTCTAGATTTATTAAAAGAATTATCACAAAAATTACTTACTTTCCCTCAGACTAAGAACATTTATTTTGATGTAACTCCAAAACCACCAGCAACTATAGAGTATGTATGATTAGACTTAATAAAATTAAATTAAATTCCTCCTTTTTGTTCTCTAACTAATGTAAATACCTTAAATAACCCTTTAAAGATATTTGGTTTGACTTCTCGGAGATTTGCATAGTTAACTCCAATAAATCCTAATCTTCTGAGGAAATTTTTTAATCTAATTTGAAATGAAGAATAATCCTTCATATTTTTTGGAGTCCATCCCGTTTCTGCAAAAGCTATAAGGCGTGGAAAAGTTTGCCATTCTAAACGTTGAAGATTAGGTACAAACTCACACCACATTGGGGCTTCTAAACCTAATACTTGTTTATGATATTTTTCTTCTAAATTTTTTGGAATGGGTTCAAATTTATACGCCATTTTAAGAGGTGTAAAAGAATAAGAATGATCTAAATAGGTATATTTATAATTTGTCATAATTACATGTCCCCCATTTTCAATATGCTTAAAAATATTTGTCATGTGCCTGATCCAATATTGACAAATGACATTCACCTCTAAATTTTTATCTAAAACATCATTCCAACAAATTACATTTATATTTAAGGATTTTAAATATGCTGATACTCTATTTATAAAATAGGTTTGCAAATCTTTTTCATCGCTTAAACCTTCTTTTTCTAGTCGTTTTTGACAATCAGAGCATTCTTTCCACCTACCTTTGAGTACTTCATCCCCCCCGATATGTACTATTTTAGAAGGAAAAATTTCAATTATTTCTTTAAGGACATTTTGAATAAACTCAAATACTTGTTCTTTCCCTACGCAAAGTATATCTTTATGAATTCCCCAGTGTGTAGAAACTCTAAAGGGGTAACCTTTACAACTTAAATTGGGATATGAAGCTAGAGCCGCTCTAGTATGCCCTGGTAAATCTATTTCAGGTATAATTTCAATAAATCGATCAGCAGCATATTCTATAATTTCTTTAATATCCTCTTGAGAATAAAATCCTGCATGAGGAATCCCATCTCGTTTTTTACTAAGGAAACCACCAACTTGGGTTTCTTCTCTTTTTGAGCCAATCTCAATAAGTTTAGGATATTTTTTTATTTCAATTCTCCATCCCTGATCATCAGTCAAGTGCCAATGGAATTTATTCAATTTTAATAAAGCCATTATATCGAGTAGTTTTTTAACTGTTCCCTTCCCGTGAAAATACCTAGCCTCATCAAGCATATATCCACGCCAAGAAAATCTGGGAAAATCTTTTAACTTTAGACAAGGGATCTGCCATTTTATACCTTCTAATTTAACATTATTATCGATTTCGGGAGGAAGAAGCTGTCGTAGTGTCTGAATGCCATAAAAAATGCCTGCAGGATAAGGTGCTGTAATATCAATATTTTTTGAACTTACTTCAATAGCATAGCCTTCAAATCCTAATTCTTTCTTACTATCTGTTAATTTTAGGCTTATTGCTTTACCAATACTAGTTTTTTCTTTAGTTTCTTTTAAATTTAAATTAAATCCTGTAGCGGGGAGTAGAAGGTTTTTCAAAGATTCACTTAAATTACATAACTCTGGATCTGAATATATTATCGTTCCTTCTGTTAATATGAAATTTCCAGAAGAAATATTCAACAGTACGGGTTCTGGGATAATGTTAATATTTTGAATATTACTCACTCTTTTGGTAAATATCAAATCCTTTAAAATTAAAAAACATAAGTGATTATTAAAATTAATCAGAAAGGGTAGAACTGAATAAAATTACTTTTTTGTGAATAAAATGAAACTAAAAATCAAAAATGAGTGGTTCCTTGATGAAGAAGGACGTAGAGTGCTGTTAAGAGGTGTGAATTTAGGGGGTAGCAGTAAAGTTCCTTATAATCCTAACGGCGCAACACATATAAAAACAGATTTTAAGGATCATAGAAATGTATCTTTCGTTGGTAGACCATTTCTAATAAAAGAAGCAGATGAGCATTTTTCACGATTAAAAAATTGGGGCTTTAATTGTCTTAGGTTTTTGGTAACTTGGGAAGCACTTGAACATAGCGGACCAGGAGAATATGATAAAGAATATTTGGATTATGTTGAAGAGCTTCTAAAGATTGCTGAGAGTTATCAATTTTATACATTTATTGATCCTCATCAAGATGTGTGGAGTAGAATGTCAGGAGGAGATGGTGCTCCCGGTTGGACCTTTGAGATGGTAGGTCTAGATTTCACAAAATTCGATATAACTGATGCTGCTTTAGTTATGCAATATAGGTATAATCCTAATAATCCAGATGCTTATCCTCATCTGCATTGGTCAAGTAACTCTGTTAGATTTGCGAATGGAACAATGTGGACGTTATTTTTTGGAGGTAAAGATTTTGCACCATCATGTAAAATTGATGGAATGAATGCTCAAGATTATTTTCAATCGCATTATATTAATGCAATTAAACAGGTTGCCATACGAGTCAAAGATAATCCTTACGTAATTGGATTTGATACTATGAATGAACCTGAACAAGGTTGGATTGAAAAAAGAGTTGATGGTATTGGTACTGAAAAGCTTACTGACGATTTAGGATATACTTTCACACCTATAGATGCAATTTTAACAGGATCGGGATATTCTCGAGTGGTAGGGTATAAAGAAGTAAAAAGACTTGGAGTCAAGGAAACTAGAAGAGATGAATTAAATAAAGGAAAAGTTACTTGTTGGTTTGAAAGTGCTGAAGATATATGGAAAAATGAAGGTGTCTGGGGATTCGATACAGATGGTAATCCTATTATTCAAAATAACGATTATTTTGTTGTTAAACACAGTAAAAAAGTTAACTTCTATCAAGATTATTTATCACCTTTTATTTATGAGTATACAAAAAATATAAGAGAAGTAATTCCTAATACTATTATCTTTTTCGAATCACATCCCATTAGAATAATGAGAGGAGAAAAAATAACATTTAATGTACCGGAAAATGTAGTACACGCTGGACATTGGTATGATGGAGTTTCCTTAGGTACTAAACGGTCAATGATAAAGGCTAATTATGATTTAATAGCTGATAAAATAGTAATTGGAAAAAAAAATATTCAAGAAATGTTTATACACCAATTAGGTAATATAAGAAGTATAGCGCAATCTATTCATGGAGGAATTCCAACTTTAATAGGGGAATTTGGATTACCTTATGATCTTAATAAAAGAGAAGCGTATCATACATTTAGGAATCAACCTGAAACAGCATGGGACAAGCACGTAGAATTATTAACTATGTACTATACTGCACTAGATACCAATTTGTTGCATGCTACTCAATGGAATTATACAGCTGATAGCAATAATGAATGGGGAGATCTTTGGAATATGGAAGATCTTTCTATTTTTAGTAGGGATCAACAATTAAATCCTAATGATATTAACAGTGGTGGTAGGGCAATTAAAGGATTCTGTCGTCCACATTTTGTCTATTGCTCTGGTAAACCCTTAAGAATGGATTTTGATTACAAGGCAAAAGCTTTTAGCTTCGAATTTGATGCAGATTCTTCAATAGAAGCACCCACAATCATATATATTCCTCAAATTCAATATCCAAATGGGTTTAAAATTGAAATTTCTGAAGGAGAGATTGAAAAAAATGAAAAAGAACAATTAATCTTCATAAGAACTAAGGAAGATGGTATTCACAAGATAGAAATTACTAAAAGCCTCTAAAATCTATGTTACAATTTATTATCTGTATAAATTTAAATAAAAAGCATAAATAATTCAAGATATCATTATATTTTATTATAAAATACTCATTAATTTTAGAATGAAATCTAAAAAAGAGGGTTTCTAATGGTCAGTAAAGTGGTTAACTTTGGAGAAATAATGCTAAGACTTTCTCCACCTGATTTTAAGCGATTTAACCAGGCTCGCTCTTTTAACTTGATTTATGGTGGTGGCGAAGCTAATGTTGCTGTTTCTTTAGCTAATTATGGAATACCTGTTGATTATATAACAAAATTACCAAATAATGAAATTGCTGACTCTTGTATTCAATTCCTAAGACAATTCGGTATAAATACAAACAATATTGTGAGAGGAGGGAATAGATTAGGTATATATTTTCTCGAAATGGGATCATCTGTTCGACCAAGTAAGGTTATTTATGATCGAACACATTCAGCTATATCTGAAGCTAATCCTGAAGATTTTGATTGGAATACAATTTTCGATGGAGCTTCTTGGTTTCATTGGACAGGTATTACGCCAGCTATTTCACAAAATTTAGCAAACATATGTCTTGATGCAGTAAAAGTTGCAAAAGAAAAAAACGTCACAATATCATGCGATTTGAATTATCGTAGTAAATTATGGAAATACGGCAAAACCCCAAAGGAAGTTATGCCTGAGTTAGTAAAATATTGCGATATTGCAATTGGAAATGAAGAAGATGCAGATAAAGTACTGGGTATAAAAGCTCCAGATACTGTTATAACTTCGGGAGAGCTTATAGCTGAGAATTATAAATATGTAGTTGAAGAGATTGTTAAACAATATCCAAATCTAAAAAATGTAGCAATCACACTTAGAGGATCACTTTCTGCAAGTCATAATAAATGGTCAGCAGTCCTTTATGATGGAAGTAATATGTATATTAGTCCACAATATGAAATAACACCAATCGTGGATAGAGTAGGTGGAGGCGATTCTTTTATGGGAGGTTTAATCTATGGGTTGCTTACATTTAAAGAAGATCTCCAAATGGCCTTAAATTTCGCTGTAGCGGCTTCCTGCCTAAAGCATACAATTTTTGGTGATTTTAATCTAGTTTCTGTTGATGAGGTTCTAAAATTAATGGCTGGAGATACTTCTGGGAGAGTATCAAGATAAAAAATTGTAAGGTTTGATGTAAAAATGATAGAATATTCAAAAATAATAATAACTGCTACTACAGCAAATTCATGGATTTATCCCGATATTAAGAACTGGGCTCAGACTATAGATCAATTAATTGATGATGTAGTAGAGTGTTATGAAGCTGGTGCAGCAATCGCGCATATTCACCTCCCCCGTGGAGAAGAAGTCGATACCATTAAAAGAATACGGGAAAGATGTGATATTATTATCCAAGCTGGAATGTCAAGTGAATCAATCCCAAAAAGAGAGGGTGATTTTAAGGCAAAACCAGAAATGATGTCAGTTATGTTAACTCATCATGCAGAACATTTTACTGAAATGGCAATCGATGTCTTACACCCTCTAAATGAATTAGCGGAATATTGTAATAAATGTAAGGATAATAATATAAAACCGGAATGGGAAGTCTGGCATCAAGGCTCATATTGGAACCTGAATTATCTAATTGATAAAGGACTTTTAGATTGGTCAAGCCCTCATATATTAACTTTGTTTTTTAATTGGCCAGGTGGAACATGGTCTTCTCCTCATTATAATGAATATAATAATAGAAAAAAAAATATGCCTCCTAATAGTATTCATACTGTTAGTGTAATGGGTGAAGAACAAATGAAATTATTGGTTTTTGTTCTTACCCATGGTGGACACATAAGAGTTGGTACTGAAGATTACCCATTTATCAAAAAAGGAATACCCGCTAAAAACAATGCTGAAATTGTAAAAAATTACATTGATATTTGTGGTCATGTGGGTCGTGATGTTGCTGACCCTTCGGAAGCAAGAAAAATGTTAGGGCTTTAATTTTATGACTCTTAAACAAGAAATACTTAATACATTTTCAAAAAAAAAATCTCATCAAATTGTCTTCAGTCCACGACTATACTATTGGTATTTCGGAAACAAAATATATTCAAGGCTAAAAAAAAATTTCTCAGTTTATGTAGCTCCCCAATATTATGGCAAAACGCAATTAGAAATCTATAAAGAACTTAAAATAAGTCCTCGTTATGCTGAAGAAACACTTTATCTGCCACTCTATAGTACAAGATTTGAACCTGATTCCCATATTAAAGTTCAGACTGAACATGGAACAAAGGAGGGAGAAACCATTACAATCCATAAAACACCTCATGGAACGCTAAAATACATAGAATCTATTGGTAGCGGACTTGGGGGACATAAAACTGAATATCCAATAAAGAGTTTGGAGGATATTAAAATTATGAGATACATATTAGAAAACACAAATTTTTCATTTTTAAAAGAAAATTATGAGATAGCAGACAAACAAATCGCTGATATTGGTGTCACAAGTACATATTTGATGAAATCACCATATAAAAAATTAGTCACAGAATTAATGGGTTTTACAAGAACGATATTATATCTGAAGAAATATCCTTCTCAAATAGAGAATTTTATGATATTTCTAGAGAATTGTGATAATGAGATGTATAAACAGATTTCTAATTCGCCGTTAGAAATTGTTAATTTTGGCGAGAATCTTGATTCAAATTTAAGTCCTCCACATTACTTTGAGAAGTATTTATTACCTTATTATGAAAAACGAGTTAAGCAGCTTCATCAGGCGGGAAAATACTGTCACATCCATATTGATGGTAGCCTTAAGGATTTACTACCGTATTTAGAATTTTTAAATTTTGATGGATTTGAAGCCTTAACAGCAAAACCTCAAGGTGATGTTACATTAGAGGAAATCAAAGACGCAATTGGTAAAAAGATATTATTAGATGGATTACCTTCGATATTATTTTTAAAAGAATATAGTTGGGATTATCTCGAAAGATATACGCAAAAAGTCCTAAATTTGTTTGCACCTAACCTGATTTTAGGTGTTTCTGATGAATTATCTCCAAATGGAAATATTCAAAAAATTATAAAAATATCTGAAATTGTTAAAGATTTTAATAACTAAATTTTAAATTGGAATCATCTCTTTCCATCAAAGTTTTATGAAATAAATTCAATTTTATAGTATTAATTAAATCCAATTTTTAAAATTGATATAATGAAATTAAAAGGAAAAGTTGCTATAATAACAGGAGCGGGAGCAGGTATTGGCAAAACAACCGCTTTTCTTTTTGCAAAGGAAGGAGCTAAAGTATGTTGTAATTCAATTACAAAATCTGCATTAAAAATTAGTGAAGAAATTAGAAAAATTGGTGGTGAAACTATATTTGTTCAAGCAGATGTTTCTATCGAGGAAGAAGCAAAAAAAATTATTGATGAAACAATAAAGACCTTTGGAAAAATTGATATTCTATTTAACAATGCAGGTATTGTACTTGGAGGTGCTGTTGATACTATATCTACAGAAGATTTTGATAGAACTATGGCAGTCAATGTTCGCGGTATTTATTTAGTATCTAAATATGCAATCCCATACCTAAAAACAACAAATGGAACAATTATAAACAATTCCTCAATTTTAGCTCTCAAAGGAGTTAAAGATAGAGCAGCCTACACAGCTTCTAAGGGTGCTGTTCTATCAATGACAAGAGCAATGGCGGCGGATTATATTGAAGATAAAATTCGTGTAAACGCAATCTGCCCTGGTACAACAGATACTCCTTCTCTGACAGAACGCATAAAAAAACGTGGTGGAAATTATGAAGAAGTAAGACAACAGTATATTGCTCGTCAAAAAATGGGAAGACTTGGAACACCTCAAGAAGTAGCGGAAGCTGTTTTATTTCTCACGTTAAATGAATTTTGTACAGGAATTTCACTTTCAATTGATGGTGGAATGAGTTTTTGAATTACTTGGTTATAGGAACACTCTAATACATAATAGAGAAGATTTAACATTTTAAATGTTATTAAGAAATATCTCGTTTTTTCAAATATAGAATACCAATAGTAAGTAAAAATACTCCTATAATGATTAGGTAGAATAATGAAGCAATGGGATGGTAATATTCCGTTATGACAAATTCATCAGAATATTCAATCGGATCATATTCATACTTAACAATTCCAAAAATCATAAAGAACCAACTAAAATAATCTAATAAATTAGGATTATAAAATTCTCCAATCCAGATAAAAACATTTGCAAAGTGATATCCAATATCGAAATTGTATAACCAATATTTTTCATACCAATTGTCTGTAGTGTAAAATAGCATTGGTTTGAACATCATTATGACAAGAAATGAAAAAACTACTAATACAAGTGGAAGAAGTAAGACATTTCTTGATCTTTTAAAAATTGAGGAGAGCCCCATTGTAATTCCTCCAAAAAAGATTATTATAATTAATGAGTAGAGAAAATTTATCCATAAGTAGAATCCAATATCAACAAAAGGATATTTAATTAATGCGATTAGAGAGATGATAGATAAACTTAAAAAACTCACTATTACGCCAAATAGATAAAGAGCGATAAATTTGCATACAATTATTTGAGGACGACTAATTGGTTTGCTTACTAGAAACAATAAAGTTCCTGATTTTAATTCATCAGAAATTAAAGGACCAGTTGAACCTATAATGAGAATTGGAAAAAGTAATGAAAAATTATAATACCAAGTAACAAGTCCTAATAATTGCATTAAATATTTATCTCCAGAAAGTACCCATGAGGGTGTAAAAATCAAAACCAAAGCAGGAACAAATACCATAAAAAAAATTGAGATCACTAATCTCTTTATCGTACACAAATCAAAAATAAAGGTTTTCTTGATCATTACTAGTGAAGGCATCAAATTCTTTCTATGATATAGCAATTTTCCTCTTATTATTTTTTTATATCGTGTTGTTTCCCCGTTATTCATTTTTTATTCACCTCGTCTTCCATTATTTCGATAAAAACATCCTGTAAGGAAGTTTCTGGTTGATAGAATTCTCTTAATATTAAATTATTATCAAGAATTATTTTTGGAATAGATTTCTGGAGTGATTCAATATCGTTTGGAATAATATGAATTTTACTATCATTCTCATCTATCCAAATATTAGATATAAAATCCTTCGCTTGCAACAGTTGTATCATATCTTCATTTGAATTTGTATTTAATATGATAATATTATGACTACTCTTGATTGAATGCATTTTTTTAATATTTTTAATAGTATCAGCTAATACAATTTTACCGTTATTAATCATAGTAACATTTTCACACATCTGTTCTATTTCAGATAATATATGACTTGAAACAAACACACTAACTTTTTTTGATAAATTTTTTATATCATTAATAATATTAGCTCGTCCAATAGGATCTAAATTCGAAGTTGGTTCGTCTAGTATTAAAAGTTCTGGTTCGTGTATGAGAGCTGCAGCAATTCCAATTCTTTGTTTCATTCCTTCAGAATATTTTCCAATTTGGCGTTCTCGAGCTTTTGTTAACTGTAAATTTTCTAGGAGTTCAAGAGTTCTATTTTTAGCATCTTGTCTTCTCAAACCACTTAATTCCCCTATGTAAGTTAAATATTGTTCTCCTGTCATTTTCTCATAAAATGCTGGATCTTGAGGTAGAAATCCAATTAATCGACGTGCTTGTATTGATCCTGCATTCTCTCCTTTTACTTTAGCCTTTCCACTAGTAATTGATATTGCACCAATTAACATGTTTATAGTTGAAGTTTTTCCTGCACCATTTGGCCCTAAAAATCCATGAACTCCGGTTTGTGTTGAAATGTCAATCTGATCTACGGCTTTAACAATATCATTACCTCTACCATATATTTTTGTTAACTTACTCGTACAAATAACTGGAATATCTGATTTTTTTTCAATCATATTATTTATCACATTTAATTTCGCTTATTTTTCAAGATGAAACTCACTATATAAGTATTTACTATTGCACTTTTGACAAAAATGGATTAATTGACATTAATTGGATATTTTGTAAAATAAATTTATTTAACTTATAAAATTGTATATTCTTCATTATACTATATTGAAATTTTAAAATGGATGCTATAGAACAAGTAAAATTTGGTATCATTGGATGTGGAAATGCAAGCAGTTATCATACTTTAGGGATTAAAAAAGATCCTAATCCTAACATTAAATTTATTGCTGCCTATGATATAAATGACCGAAATTTAAATCGTGTGTCTAAAAGAAATAAACTAACAGCCTTTACGGATTTTGATAAATTTCTTCAAAGTGATATTGATGCAGTGTTATTACTGGTTCCACATTTTTTACACGCTGAATTAACTGAGAAGATAGCTGAAGCAGGTAAGCATGTATTATGTGAGAAACCAATGGCTTGTACTCTAGAAGAATGTGATAGAATGATTGAAGCAACTAAAAAGGCTGGAGTAAAATTTATGATTGCTGAAAATCACCGATTCTTACCAGCTCATCAGTATATAAAACAAATACTTGATAAAGGGTTTATTGGAGATATTTTTTTAGCTCGAACATATGAAGGCGCTTATTGTGATCCTCAAGAATTTTTAGATCCTGAGTTCTGGCATTTCACATTTGATAAGGGTGGAGGAGGAGTTGTTATGGACCAAGGTGTGCATAAAGTTGCAATGTTAAACTGGTTTTTGGGTAAGGTTGAATCTGCTCAATGTTGGTGTTCAAAAACGCTAAAAAGTCCGCCTAATAAAGGAGAGGATACTGCAATTATTTTACTTCGTTATAAGTCAGGAGCTGTCGTAAGTATCAGTTTATCATCCACAACTGTACATCCTTTAAATAATAGTACAGAATTACAAGGAACAAAAGGCACAATCTATGAAGACCATTCATGGGAAAATCCTCTCAAAATTTTTTCATCTCACTCTGAAGCTGAAAAAAAAGGTGAATTCTATAGTCCTTCTATACCTATTGAACATGGAGCCTATCCCCAATATTATACGATATCTGCTCGGTATGAAGATCGATATTTTGCTGAATGTATATTAAAAGATAGAGAACCTGAATTCACTCCTGAACAAGCAAAAGAAGCAGTTGCTGTTGTTCTTCTTTCATATCTTTCTGCTAAGAACGGAAAAATAACAACTATGGATGAATTTAGAAATTTCGCAAAACAAAAAGGAACAGATAAAATATTGAAAGATTTTTTGCCTGTAATTCAAAATAATTATAAAAATTTAAATTGGTAAAAACGTAATAGTTAAAATAAAAGGGGATTGAAATTGGTAAAACATATTGGAATTATTTGTTGTAGTGCAGAAGGAGCTGCGCTTTGTTATAAAACAATTTGTATAGAAGCCCAAGAAAAGTTATTTAAATATAGACATCCCGAAATAACGATGCATACTCCGCCTTTAGCTGATTATATGCAACATATATGGAATGGTAATTGGGAAGGAGTAGCAGATTTAATGCTCAACTCAGCTAATATTGTAGCAAACGCAGGAGCTGAACTTGGAATTTGCCCAGATAACACTATACATCAAGCTTATGATTTGATGATATCTAAATCTCCTATCCCATTTCTCCATATTGCAGAAGTGGTGGGAGAAGAAGCAAAAAAACAAAAATTTAAGCATTTAGGAATTCTAGGAACAAAATATCTCATGAATTCTCCGGTATATCCAGATGCTCTTAAGAAGTTTAGAATGACTTCTGAGATTCCCATAGTTGCGGATCAAGATAAAATCGATAAGATCATTTTTGAAGAATTGGTAAATGGAATATTTTTGGAGGAATCAAGAAAAATTATTAATAAAATAATCCTCAAACTAGCAAAAAATGGCTGCGATGCCGTTGTTCTTGGATGTACAGAAATTCCTCTAATTGTAGATCCTAATGATTGCCCTTTACCTACTTTAGATTCAACTAGATTACTAGCAAGAGCAGCTATTAATAATGCTTTAGAATAATATTAAAAAGATAGAAAAAGAAGTTAATTAAATTTATTGAGTAGTCCATCCTCCATCGATTCTCAGATCAGCTCCAGTTATATAAGAGGATTCTTCAGTGGCTAAGAATAATATACCTGTAGCAATCTCTTCAGGTGTTGCCCATCGTCCCAAAACTCCTTCTGATTCAAACTCTTTCTTAACTTCTTTGTATGTGATTCCTCTGTCTTTAGCCTGTTTTGCCACATCACTTTGTAGCATTGGTGTATCAGTAGCTCCCGGACTTACACTATTTACCCGTATATTATAAGGTGCTAAATCTAAAGCTAAAGCTCTTGTATATCCCAGAACTCCCGCTTTTGTAGAACAATAGTTTGCATGAGCAGTTTGCCCTATGTGAGCAGCAACAGAAGCTAATGTAATAATTGAACCAAATTTCTGCTTTTTAAAGTAAGGAACAGCGAATTTACATGTATGATGAGTTCCTTTAAGATTCACATCTATAAGAAGATCATAATCTTCATCTGGAAACGTCTCAACTGGTCCGACTCGCACGACTCCCGCATTAACGATCAAAACATCGATTCTCCCATATTTTTCAATGGTTGAATCAATCATATTCTTTACTTCTTCTGGATTTCTTACATCTACTTTCATTATTGAAGTCTTATCTTTACTATTTTCAATCATTTCAAGGGTTTCTTTAAGACCTACTTCATCTATATCAGAAAGAATTTGAATTGCACCTTCTTTGGCAAATAATATTGCAGTGGATCTGCCAATTCCAGAAGCGGCTCCAGTTAATACAACAATTTTATCTTTTAATCTAATTTTCATACACCTTATTTTACTTATACTGTATTAATAAATTAATTTTACTAAGGAATTTTGATAAAGTTGAAGAACAAACTTATTTAGGCTTTTCAAATTTTTCTAATTTATGAATTCTGTAAAATATGGATTAGTTGGAATTGGCAACACTTTCAATTCAGCTTGGCCTTATCATTATGTCGGTTGTAAAGATAATCCCAAAATAAAATTTGTATCGGTTTATGATAAAAACCAAAAAAAAGCAAACAAACTAGCTAAAATCTTCAAATTAAAAACATTTTCATCTTATCAAGATCTTTTAGAGAGTGATATTGATGCGGTTCTTGTTATGGTTCCTCATCATGCGCATGAAGAAGTTGTGATTGAGGCTGCCAAAGCAGGAAAAGATATTTTATGTGAAAAACCTATGGCGACGACTCTTGAAGGATGTGACAAAATGATTGAAGTTACTAAGAAAGCAGGAGTCAAATTTATGATTGCTGAAAATCATCGTTTTTTACCTGCTCATCAAGTTATTCATAACTTTGTAAATCAAGGAACAGTTGGGAAAGTTTTTATGATTAGGACGTATGAAGGTGTACCAGAAGTTCATAATATTACAAATCCAAAATCTTGGAAAGCAGATCCAATCAAAGCTGGAGGAGGAGCTTTAATGGATATGGGTGTTCACAAATTTGCCACTTTAAATTGGATTTTAAACGATAAAGTAGATTCTGCGTATTGTTGGATTACTAAACAAATAATTAACTTGCCAGAAAAAGCAGAAGATAATGCGTTTGTTTTTTTAAAATATCGATCTGGTGTTATTATAGAATGCACATTAAGTTTTACTCTTAATTCTCCTCCATATAATCAAATAGAATTATTTGGTACAGAAGGGACTTTAATAGAAAATCACAATTGGGAAAATCCCATTAAAATTTATACTCCCCAGAAACTACAAGCTGATAAATCGAATGGATGGTATTTTCCAAAAATTGACCATGGTCCCTTTCCTAAATATTATCATATTTCAATGGGTATTGAAGATTCTTATTTTACAGATTGTATATTAGAAGATAAAGAACCTGAATTTAAACCTGAACATGCAAAAGAAGCTGTAGCTACAGTCCTTTTAGCATATTTATCAGCTATTAATGGTAGAACTACCTCAATGAATGAATTAATAGATATATACAAGAAAAAGGGAACTAAATTTATACATGAAAATTTATTGAAAGTGGTTCAAAATAATTATATATTAAGTTAAGTCCTTCTTATTTAGTTTATAAAATTTAGAAGTGCTTAAAAATGGAGAAAAAAAAGCCAATATTTACAAAAATAGATTGTATTCGGATTCCTGTCTCGAGTTTGGAAGAAGGATTAGATTTTTATAGCAGATCATTAGGTCATGAACTTATTTGGCGTACAGCAACAAGTATTGGTTTAAAGATTCCTGAGAGCGAAGCTGAAATTGTTATCCATACTGAACCAGATGAGTTGGAAACAGATATTACTGTTGAGTCTGTTGAAATTGCAGCTCAAGAATTTGTACGAGCAGGAGGTTCTATCGTTCAAGGACCATTCGATATACCTATTGGTAAGTGTATAATTGTAAAAGATCCATGGAAAAATCAACTTGTCCTTTTAGATAACAGTAAAGGTTTATACCAAACTAATAAAGAGGGTATCGTGATAGGAATAAAAAAAAGCAATTAGAAAAAAAAATTTGATTATTTGAAATAAATTTCTTTATCTAAACTGGAGAGTCTTTCACAACCAGAACTAGTTATTCTATAACAGTCTTCAATGCCTACTAATCCTTGACCTCTAACATTGTGCCATGCCTCTACATCTAGCACCATATTTTCCTTTATAGGACCATCATATGTGTGACCTGGACCAAAAATATGAGTTTCTTCAGTTTCTAAGCCTATACTATGACCAATTATCATACAACGACCTTTCCCTATTTGTTTATAAAACTTGAATGCATCTTCATATAGTATTTTTGGATTAGCTCCAGGTTTAAGGTTATCTAAACAAAATTCCTGGACTTTTATCATATTTTCCATTGCTAGTATGCCTTTTTCTGGAGCTTTCCCAACAACTGCATCTCTACTCACGTCTGAAACATAACCCTTCCATACAGCACCATAATCAAATCGTATCATATCACCAGGATTCACAATTGTACCTACACCTGGTGCTTCAGGATCAGAATCTCCAATGTTCATAGTCAAATGATCCCAACCATCTGCTCCCTCATTAACAATAGTAGCTCTTGCAATTTTAAGTAAATCATTATCACTAATTCCTTTTTTCACCGCTTCAATACAATTAAGAATGGCTTTTTCGGCAATTTGAGTTGATTTTTTAATTCTTTTTATCTCTTCTTCTGATTTAATTAAACGCATTTCTAAGAATACGTTATCTCCATCAATAAAAGAAGCAACTGGAAACTCTTTTCGTAGGAATTCAGATTGGTATCTAGGCATAAGAGTTTCAAGACCAATTTTTCCATTTTCCAAGCCTAAATCTTTGAGTTTACCTTTTAATAGGTTCAAACCTCCTTTAGGGGAGCCAACACGTTCATAATCCTTAACCCAAGAAAATTTATCAATACTATCATACAAAATCCAAATAAATAGCGTAACTTCTCCATCCTTGGTTATTATTGAAAAACTTGGATATTGATTATACAAAACAAATAATATTGGATTAGGAGCAACATGAAGAGTAGGAATCCCAGTTGTATAAAAAACATTAACTGGTGTAGTAGCTATTAATGCATCAAGTTTAAATTGTTCAAGAAGTTCACTCGCTCTTTTTTTATTATATCCTATTGGTTCTACCATTTAATTTTCACTTAAAATTTTTAATCATAATCCATAAAGATTTCCAATCTCTCCAAATCAGACATAGTTCCTTTTGGCTTAAGTGTTCCATCCATAAATGCTTCCATTGGATCGATCTTTCCAGTTGATATACCAAGAAATAAATCAGACTCAACTTCTAAACTCATTTCAGCATTTTCATAGAATCCATCTTCTACTTTTGCCTTATTTTCTTGGAAAATTAACATTACTCTATAATCGATATCAGGAAAGATAAATTGCATAGTTTTTTCAAAATCTTCAAACTCTTCAGCAATTTCTGGGTCATCAAGTTTTTTTGCCCAAGTTTCTAAGGCTTCTTTTAATTGTTCGGCTGTAGCCATAAATTTTCACCTTACAAAAATTTAATTAAACTTTGTTTTATAACATTATTTTTTTCCTCTTTTCTCCTTTAGTTTTAACACAATATTCTGGGGATATTTAGCTTTTGTCCAAGGTAGACTTGAAAAAAAATGGGTAAAAATACGAACTATTAGTGGTTGTCTATTATTTTCTAAATTACTTTTTTTAAAGTAAACACGTCGATACGGTTCAGCATATTTCCAACCGTGGAGTTTTCTTCCCGCAAACCTACTAAATGGTCGATATGATAACATGGTATACTTTAATAACCATTGTTGTGTTCTATAGCAGCCAATTAATTTATAAGTTAAATTTTTAATATTTCTTTTCTTAAATCCAAATAAGAAATTTGGATGTAAGGAGGTATAGAAATATAGAATTGGTGTAAAATTAATCAGTTTCTTGTGTATGATGTAGAATAGTGCTTTTCCAGTGTTTATGTGATCCATATGATAATACCAAGTATAAATTGCTTCTGGAGCTATTATTACGTCTGGTCTTTCTTCATTGAGATAGTCAACGAGTGTATTTACAAATTCAGAATTGAAGGGTACAAATCCATCAATAAAACCAAAAAAATCTATCTTTTCGGAATGAATCCCATGAATTTTCTCTGCTTTCAATAATTCTCTTGTTCTAATCTTTGCTAAAAAATGTCCCTTAAATTTATCATATTGAGACCCTGGAAGTCCAAATTCTCCTCTAGTCATTGAAGCAATCCGAATATCATTATTCTCCTTGCTCTCAGTGGCAAGAAAATGCATTAAATGACCACATTTATGTTCTAAATCATCTGGATGTGCTTGGAAGAATATAATTTTTACCATATTTTCTCAGAAATCTATTTAATTTCTTCCATTTGGGCGGCTCTTTTACCTAATAAAAAAGAACTGATTCCAATCAAAAAGATACCAGTTATTAGAAATATGATGGAAAAAATACTTGGAGGAGCCAATAAAAATATTAGAAAATATATTAAAATTGGGACAATAAGTGTAGGAACGTTTTGGATCGGAACCATATTGCTTGCTTGACCGACTTTATAGGCTAGTTGAATTGTTGCTAAACCAAAAATGTTAGTAAAAATCAAAATTAAACCAGTTATTATGAACATAATTAACTGAATTAAATTAAACCCCCCTCCAAAACCGCCAGTAATTAGTCCCATAAACTGGCTTGTCCATAAATTAGACAAGGTAAACATGAATCCAGATAAAATGGCTAATAGAATTCCTCTATATTTCTCAAATTTTTTTTGGAAAATATGACAAGTAAGAGATAATAAAACAATTATGATTGTAAAAATAATAGTACGAATTAAAAGCCCAAATTCTAACACATTAGTCTCAATAATATCAATTGATAAACCACTCATACTTAGCAAAAAAGTCCCTGTTATCATTAATAAAATACCCAAAATTTCTTCAGTTTTCAACTTTTCTCCTACAATTTTTACTGAACCTAAAACTAAAACAATTAAACCAAAAGCCATAAGCCCAGGAATAAGTGCGGGACCAATAAATGCTTGAGCTGTCAAAAAAAAAATAGAACTA
Source organism: Promethearchaeota archaeon (assembly GCA_019058425.1). Classification (GTDB taxonomy): domain Archaea; phylum Asgardarchaeota; class Lokiarchaeia; order Sigyniarchaeales; family SOKP01; genus Loki-b32. Next base: position 13,862 of record JAHPYZ010000044.1, on the reverse strand, counting down.
ACTCCAAAACTTAAAATTACTCCCAACAACCATGTTGGTCTTTTAACTAGACTTCGCATAAATTCGGATTCTCTGGATACTTCATTAACTGCTTTTTTTTGAAAAACAGATCCTAACTGTGTAGTTGAGCCAGCTAAAAGAGCTAAAATAACACCTAACCAATAGAAATTAGCAGTCATTTTTATTTATGATGGTCTTCATATAAAAAATCAAATTGAATGTTTTATTTTATGTTTTTAAGGTTTAAAAAAGTATAAGTTTTCAAATCCTCTTTAAAAAAGATATAATTTAATATAGAATAAGATAGTTAGAAAAATTATAATGTCGAATAAAATAAAAATTCAAGCAGTTTTTATTGGAAAACCACAATGGGAGGCAGGATGGCCCTATTTAGGTTATGATAATCATAAAATAATAAATGAGATTAAGGAACTTTTAATTAAGAAGTTTCCAAATGTTGTTTTTAATTGGGGAACTATGATTACTACATACGATAAGCCTTTAGTCGATAATATTAAGGGAAATATTCTGAAATCAGATGGCATAATTATCTTTACAATAGGTCATTATGGAGATCCAGGAATTGTCCAAGCTGGAATTGAATTTATCGAATCCAATAAACCTGTTATCCTTGCTAATTTTATATATGGAGGAGATCATACATTTACTAAAATATATTCAAATACTAGGGATAAAAAATATCAGCTCTTTCCAATATCCTCACAAAAGATTGAAGAATTTGAAAAACCAATTGAAACGATAATTAATTTACTGCGTTTAAAGGGAAAGAAAGTTTTGGTTTATGCAAGCGATGTAATAAAAATGAATTGGGATGTAATACTAGGATTATTTAATCCAGAACGTAAAAAAATTTTGAAAAATCATCCAGAATTTCTTGAACAAATTGGAAAAATGAGTGGCGATAAAGATTTTGAATTTTATACAGATACTGCCGGTAAAGATCAAGCACATCAATGGAGAATAGATGAAACAAAGTATAAAGAAAATTTGAGAGAGATTTTTGATATAGAGATGATAAGAGGAGATCCGAATGAGATTCTGGAATATTATTCAAATGTAAATGAAGAAGAAGCTAAAAAGATTGCCGAAAAATGGATTAAAAATGCTCTAAAAGTAGAACCATCTGAAAAAACAATCTTAAATTCTGCAAAATTATATTTGGCTTTTAATAAAATATTACAAGACAGAGATATTGATATTTTTACTCCAGATTGTGGAACATTCTTATTGACGGGAATATTACCTGCTTATCCTTGTATGGCTTTTTTCGAATTAAGTAATGAAGGGAAATATGGTATTTGTGAATCTGATATGGATTCAACTGTGAGTTTCCTTTTTGGACTCTATTTAACCAATCGTTATGGATTTGTATCTAACCATACTTTTGATTTAGTAAATGAACAAATTACATATATGCACTGTGTTGCGCCAAATAAACTTTATGGGGTTAATGGTCCATCAACGCCTTATGAAATTTTATTTCATGGTGAAACACACTTATTAGGTGCTTCCCCTTGTGTTAAATTCCCAATCGGTGAAAAGGTTACTACTATAAAAATAAGTGTTTTTAATAGGAAAATATCAATTAGACAAGGAACAATTATTGATAATGTGGTGGATGATAAAGGATGCGTATCAAAAATGTTAGTAAAAAGTAACGTAGAGAAAATTATGAAAAATTATGACTGGGAAACTTTTGGTTGGCACCGTGTTACTTTTATTGGAGATTGGAAAGAAACTTTCATAATTGGAGCCAAAATGTTAGGTTTAGAGATTCTCGAGGAAGATCAATAACTATATTTGAACAAAAAATACTTAAGTTAGTTAGAAAATTTTATTATCATCTTTAAATAAACCTTAAATTAAAACTAAATAATAACCAATAAAAAAAAGTAATGAATATTATGACTGAAACAATAATGGAAAATAAAGATAAGGTACATTCACGTAAAGGTCGTCTTCTCTATTCTCTAGGCGCTGTACCTTCAGCACTTCCCTATAATATGATTTCTGCTTCATTTGTATTTTTTTACGTTACAGCTACATCTGGACCACATCTCAGTCTAGCTCTTTCAGGTTGGGTGTGGGTAATATATGGTATCTGGAACGCAATAAATGATCCTATAATTGGATTTTATATGGATAAAATCAAAACTAAGTGGGGGCGTCGAGTTCCATATATAGTTATAGGAACGATTCCTTTCACAATTGGATTTATGCTTCTTTGGTGGGTACCTTACTCAAGTTCAGAACAAATTTTCATATTTTTGCATGCTCTACTTATGCTATTCATATTTGATCTTGGATTTACACTATGCATGACTGCATGGTCGGCTTTGTATACAGAAATGTATGAAGAAGAAGGAGAAAGGGCTACGGTTGTTGCTGTAAAAGATACAATTGCTTTTATTTCCTCATTTATAGGCATATTGATTCCCCCAATGATTGCAGATGCATTAGGATGGGAAGTTGCAGGACTTTTAATTGGAATTTTTATCCCTATTACAATGTTACTTTCTCTTCTTGGATCAAAAGAACGAGAAGAATATCAAATTGATGAACCACTGCCAGTATTTACTGCGATTAAAGAGACTCTGAAAAATAAACCTTTTATAATAATTGCATTAACATACACGTTACTTGACTTTTGTTTTGGATTAACTATAATGGTTATTCCATTATATGCTAAATTTATTCTTCAAGTAGATGAAGCTTTTGTAGGTTTTGCTGCTGCTGGAGTTGCAATCGGAATTCTCATAAGTGTGCCTTTTTGGAGATATATTTATGCTAAAAGAGGACCAAAATATGGATTACTCCTTGCAATGATCATTTTTTCTTTAGGGATATGGCCACTAATTCTTATAGATGATTTCATTATACTATTCTTTGTTACAATTTTTCCAGGTTTCGGAGCAGCAGGAATGCTTATGACCGAACCCGCTATTAGTACAGCAATAGACTATGATGAAATAAGAACTAATAAAAGACGAGAAGCATCTTACAATGGAATTTTAACATTAATAGCTAGATTATCATTAGTTTTTTCAGGAATAACATTAATATTAGTTGGTATTTTAACAGGCTTTGATGAAAATGCAACAACTCAATCAGAAACTGCACTTATAGGCTTAAAAGCACTAGTAGGATTCGTACCTCTCCTTGGAACACTGTTAGGACTTCTGGTTTTTAAATTCTTCCCGATCAATCATGAAGTTTTCGTTGAACAACAACAACAATTAAAAATTTTACATAAAGAGAGAATTGAGAGATTAGAAAAAAAATAGAGTAAATCTCAAAAACTAAATTTTTTCGAATTCAGAGATTCTTCAATTTATAAATCTGAATAAGGTGATTATACTATGGAATGTGATCTTGAAGATGTAAAAATTAATTATGAAATTTGTGGTGAAGGACATCCAGTTTTAATGATTCATGGATGGACTGTAGATCATAGAATTATGAAGGGATGTATGGAACCTATATTTAAAACTCGAAGCGGTTATAGAAGAATTTACTTTGATCTACCGGGAATGGGAAAGACAAAAAGTGAAAAGTGGATAAAAAATTCTGATGATTTTCTCAAAATTGTGATAGATTTTATAGAAAAACTAATTCCAGATCACAATTTTATCATTGTAAGTGAGTCCTATGGTGGTTATTTAGCAAGAGGATTAATTGAGAAAAAGAAAGATTTAATTGATGGTATTTTATTTTTGGTACCCGTTATCATAGCTAATTCAAATAATAGAATAGTACCGGAACCCACCATTTTAGTAAAAGATTCAAATTTAATCTCCACTTTAGATCCTTTTGAATTAGAAATGGTTGAAGATGTAGCAACAACTATTAATCAAAAAGTATGGGAAAGAGGAAATATGGAAGGAATTTCTGCTGTAAAAATAGCTGATATGAAATTCTTATATAAAATCCAAAAAAAAGGATATACATTCTCTTTTGATGTAGATAATACATATAAAAGCTTTAATAAGCCTACATTATTCTTTTTAGGACGACAAGATTCTAATGTGGGTTATCAAGACGCCTGGAGTATAATTGAAAAATTTCCAAGAGCTACTTTCGCTGTTTTAGATAAAGCAGGGCATATCGCACAAATTGAACAAGAAGATTTATTTAACTCTTTAGTTCATGATTGGTTAGATAGAATTGAAGATCAAATTCCGATCAAAATCAAAAAATAAATAGATTTTTTTTAACCCTTGTTATTTATTTCTTTTGGCTCTTCTCTCGGTAATCTTTCATTAACAGGTAGGATGGGTTTAAACTTCTTATGAGGTTCTGTTTGATACCAATACACTGTAGAACTCCAATCATCTGAACGTTGATTAGCATGGCCGTGTTCTACTTTTACTATTATATTTTTATGAAAATATATCGGGTCTTCTATATGATATCTATAATAAGAAATCTTACCACTCCAGTTCTTTCCACCTGGCAACGTAATTCCATAATATGGAGAACAATAATAACCTGAAGGACACCAAGCTGTACAGAAATAATCTTCTGTTCCTGTTCCATACAGAATAATTTCACCATCATCAATTTCCATGTAATCATCTCCTTCACCTGGCCAATTATGTTTATCAGTTTCATAAAGATTATGGATATCCAAATGACATCCTACATAATGACCTTCACCTTCAGCTTCTAAAAGTAAATAATCATCTTCGTGAGTTTTATTTCTTTTAACAAAATCCTCAGCTTTTTTCAAACTATAATCCATTCCTTTGCATGGGTTTTCGCGTTTCCAATAAACATGAAATCTTCCTAAATCAGAATCCAATTCTAAGTATTCTTCATAATCAACATAATAATATAAAATTACAGGAGTATTACATTCGTTCTCAACTTCAATTCTTGCACTTTTTGAAAAAGGCATTGCCCAGAAACTATTAAATCCTTTACCTTCCTGAGGGCTCATAGAAAGAGGTAAACTCCAATAGTTTACAGATTTGGCATGACCAACCCCAAAGAAATCTCCTATCGGACATTCTACTGAAGGATTAATTTCACCATCCCACCACATTCGGATTACAATTTCCCTTAAATAGTATGGATCAGATTCTGCCGCTGCGACAGTTACCCAAATATGTTTTATAATTCCAGAACCTTGAATATTGCATAATTCAAATTTGGTTTCTGAATTAATGATAATACTATCATGATTCGTACCACGTTTATTATAGCTGGAAACCCTCTTTCTCTTAACATTTTTTTTGATTTTTGTTAAATTCATTAATGAACTAAATCCAAATTCCAATTAAATCCCCTAACTTCGGTAGTTAAATTAAATAATACTAGAACAAAATTAAAAATATCTTTAAAAGATATTTATTCTCCTTGAATTTGCACATAAACTCTTCGATTTCGTGGTCCATCATATTCTGCAAACATTATTCCTTGCCATGTACCAAGCATAAGTCGATTATTATGAATTAATATTTCAATAGAATGACCAGTTAGAGAGCATTTTATATGAGCATCAGAATTACCTTCACCATGGGTATATGAATATCCCAACCCACCACCTATTGGTATAAGTTTATTCAGAAAATTGCTAATATCCCTTTTTACTGAAGGATCTGCATTTTCATTAATAGTAATACCAGCAGTGGTATGTGGAACAAATACTCGACAAACACCTTCTTTAATTTTACATTTTCTAACTATACTACTAATTTCATTTGTAATATCCAAAATAGCTTCTCTTTCTGAAGTTTTAACTCTTAATTCATTAAATTCAATCATAATATTACCACAGAATACTTAATTTGCAAATATAAAAAAATATATCTAATTATTAAAATACCCATGTTTCCCTTTTCCTTGAGTGAAAGCCTTACTTCCTTCCAAATGTTCTCCGCTTTCAATAGTTTTTAATCCTAAGTCAAATTCATTAGCCATGGCAACTGCTAAATCCATACCAAACTGCTGATAGGAAGACAATCTATCATTTCTCATGCAAGTTTGGGGAAATTTAGCTATCTCCATTGCTAATTTTTCTGCTTCTTCTCTAGACTGCCCATGGGGAACTATTCGATTTGCCAACCCCCAAGAGAGAGATTCATTTGCATCTACAGGTCTCCCAGTAAGAATCATGTCCATTGCTCTGCTTAAACCAATCAGTCTCGGGAGTCTAATAGTACCACCGTCAATAAGAGGAACCCCAAAACGTCTACAAAACACCCCAAATACCGCATCCTCTTCTACAACTCTCAAATCACACCATAATGCAAGCTCTAGCCCTCCTGCTACAGCGTAACCTGATACAGCCGCAATTACAGGTTTTGATAATATCATCCTTGTAGGACCCATAGGACCATCACCTTCGGCATTTATTCGGTTCTCCTCTCCTGTAGCTATTGCTTTCAAATTTGCTCCAGAGCAAAAAGTTCCGTCAGTACCCCATAATACCGCGACTAGCGCATCATTGTCATTTTCAAAATCTCTGAATGCATCTGCTAATTCTTTAGCAGTTGGGCCGTCTACAGCATTTTTCACATGGGGATTATTAATGATTATTGTATAAATTGGATAATTAATTTCCACTTCTATTGGCATAAAGTATGATAATGCTTGAAATCTTAAAATTCTAGCCAATTAATGCTAAAACATGTTTTTCACAAATTTATAAATACTTTGTTAAAAAATTAATATTTTATACCTAAAATAATAAATTCATATTGATATTAATATGCCTGAAAAGATTCCTGAAAAGAGTTTTAAACCAAAAGCACTAAAAGCTGCGGAAGAGTATTTTAAAAATGTTCATATGGCTCAAGAACAGCACGTAATATTTAATGAATTCGTAAAAATTGTTCTTAAGTATATATCAATGGAAGTATTAGCCGCTAAAGGTATTGGTTGGCGTGCAGTAAGTAAATGGCAAATAGAACATAAAAGAGATCTTTTGGGATTAGTTGACGCAACCCCCGATGAGAGAATTAAATCAATCGATCAAATTCTTAAGATTGTAAAGGATGAATTGGTTAAAATCTTAGAAGATCCCAACGAAAAATCTCTACTTGATCCTGCTATTAATGATATGATGGAATACTACAAAAAAGAATATGCATATCGTTAAATGAAGTTGGGAAAAATTAGGTTATGTTTTAGACTTTATTAAATTAGATTACTTTTTTTAATAACACGGATTAAATCAAATACTACTTCTACTTTAATTTTGAATGATCGTTCATTCAAAATGTTAAAATTATTTAAAAAAATTCTGTAATTCTTAAAGATCGCCCATAAAACTCATATTAAATATAAGATTAATACTAATATTGGCGAATTGGTTACACTTATATATGATGCTGATTATTCAACCTAATATCTAATAAATCAAACAAATGTTAGATTGAATAGATGTTCATTTATTAAAAATTGATTAAAAATTTAATAAAAAAGGTTGGAAAATATGGTTATAAAAACTAACATAACTGAAATGCTAGGAATTAAACATCCTATAATAGCAGCTCCAATGGGACCCTTTTACACGACAAAACTTACAATTGCTGTATCTGAAGCTGGTGGACTAGGAGTTTTAAGTCATGTAACATTAAGTGAGGGAATTACTGTAAACCAATTGAAAGAAAGTATGAAAACTGTCGTTGAGTATACAGATAAGCCTTTTGGACTAAATATTAGAACAGCAGCATTACAACCTGATGCAATTAAACTATGTAGGCAAATTCCAAGATTTATAATGGATAATCCAAAAATCAAAGATCAATGTACTTATTTAATTACAAGTGCGGGTTCACCAAAAATTTTGTATAATAAGTATTTTAAAGCACTAAAAGAGACATCTAACATCAAGAATTTTCATGTAGTACCTTCATTAAAACTAGCAAAAAAAGTGATAAAAATTGGTGTTGATGGGATTGTTGCAACTGGACATGAAGGCGGAGGGCACCAATCTTATGAAAATGCAAGCACATTGATTCTTTTGCAGCAATTAAGACAGGAATTTCCCGAAATTCCAATTATTGCTTGTGGTGGTTATGCGACCGGAGAAGGATTAGCATCAGCTTTAGCTATGGGTGCTGGGGCAATTGCTATGGGGACAAGGCTTATTGCGTCAAAAGAGTGTGAATTTCATGAAAACTATAAAAATGAAGTCAAAAATTCAACTATTTCTGATACAAAAATGGTTACAGGAGTTTTCGGTCCTGCTAGGGTATTAAAAAATAATTATGCGGAAACTGCAACTATGGTTTTGAATAAAACAGAAAAGAGAGCTGAAGAAACTTCTATGTCGGTAATAAGGGATGGTGTAATAAAATTAGAGAAAGCATATAAGGGAGACGTTGATAATGGTATTATTCTCTTAGGACAGAGTTGTGGACTGGTAGAGGAAATTGAGAGCGTATCAGATATTATTAATTCAATCGTAAACAAGGCTGAAAGATGTCTAAGGACTGCATATTATATGGTAAATTAAGTTAAAATATAGGAGAATTTTAATAATGACTGAAACAGAAATTATATCTATATATGATGTTGCTGATATCGCAGAAATAAATAGTTTGAGCTTAAATGAGTATGGAACTTCTTTAAATAATTATTTTGGTGATAAAAAAAACTCAAACTTTTACAAGCGATATTATAAATGGTTTGACAACTCTAAATTTGAAAAAACTAATACTTCTTTCTTAAAAGAATTTAATAAATCGTTTCGAGATTTTTTTTTTTAAATTTTGAGATTTAATTAAAATAAAGCAGAAATATAAGAAAGTAGAAATAAAAAAAATATTTATTCTTAGTTTTAATGTTTAAAATTTGATATCATTATCTTAAGCCTGTTTACTTCATTAAGATAGATATTTGAAACTATAAATGAAGGTTCTTCTTCCTCCTTTTTCTGTAAAAATTTCAATTTATAACAGTTAATCGAAACATTGACTAAAAAATAAGAGATTTAAAAAATTTATTTTTGATTTTTTAAATATTCGTGCATTTCGACTAGTGTGCTTGTTCTTATTAGAGCAGCTTTAAGAAATTGGAATCCGATATCGTAAGTTGAACCATCTCCTCCAATATGAATGACATAAGGCACTTCTCCTTCATATAAACCTTTTGCTTTACGTATTTTATAAGTGGTACTTATGGCATCTGCTACAGTTGCACCAGATTCAAATAAATGATGAACCCATGGAACACGCCAAGAACTTACATTGTCTTTTGAGGTTGAAACCTCAGAACACGAGGTATTATTCACGTAAATGATATTATCACCCGCAACTTTACTTGCTGCTGTAGCCATTTGATTAAGCACCATTCCTGCTCCACATCCTGGGCATAATCCATGACCTGGATGTAAGTGGGTTTGTGGTTCTAAAGCTTTTCTATTAATTCTGTAAATATCAACTGGTTTGTCTGCTCCAAATTGTTCTATTAATCCTTTTAGCTTTTTATTCCTCTGTTCTGTATAGTAAATTATTTCGTCAATTTCTTTTTCCATAAACTTTGGCTTGAATAAGTGCCTAAATCGTCCCATAGATCTCAAATATTCCACAAATTTATCTTTATCTATATCTAATCCTCTGTAATATGAGAATGTTGGTACACCATCCCTTACTCGAATAGTATAAAGAGGCCAGTATCCACAATCTGTTGCTAATTTTGATATTTTAACAGCATCTTCTGCCGGATGTCGCCATCCTCTCATACAATCAGAATAAGCTTGGACAAAAGAAGAACCATTAGTCTTTAAAGCTTCCATTACTTTTCCCATAAAATCATTAGGGTATGCGGGATTCAAAGTTGCTAAGAATAATGAATTTGATCCATAGAAAGCGAAAGGGGTAACTAAATCTTGTTTTACTCCAACTTTTCCTGGTATTTTCTCTCCTGCAGGACCAGTTGTTGTGGATGCAAATGGGGGGGTCCCTCCACTTTCTTGTATACCAGTATTCATAAATGCTTCATTATCATAGTTAAAGAATAAAACATTAGATTTTCCTTCTCTCGCAAGTAAATCTTCCATTTTTATTATATTTCTTTCTGGTTGAGACATCTTATCTATCCACCCCCAAAATTTTATCTTTTGATTCTCTAACACCAAGATAAGAATATAATTGCCCTTTCATATCTGTGATAGTGGACATTTTCTTTTTTGCTATATCAAATTCATCCCTCGTAACATCTCGACCACCTAAACCTACAATAAAACTTCTAAATAAAGTTCCAAGTGGATATAAAGCTGAAGCAATTGTCATAGAAAATGGTGGTAAAAGTCCGTTTAATGAATCTGATTTTTCTAATATAATTATTTTCTCGATATTATGTTCCCGCACTATTTTTTGTAATTCTTCATAAGGAAATGGTCTGAAAGCGCGAATTTTTATTAAACCTATATCTCTGTTTTTTGTCATCCAGCTAATAATGTTTCCACACATAGATCCCATTGTAAGAAATGCTGTTTTTGATGAATTATCGAGATTAAAGGTTTCTATTAAGTCATATTCACGTCCAGTAGCTTTCGTAAAATCGTTGAAACACTTTCTCATGATTCCTAGGACCGGTTTTTTAGCCTCCTCTAAGTTTCTTCTGCCTTCCATGAAATAATCCGGAGTCACGATTCCACCCCAAGTACCGGGGTGTTTAGTATTTATGTGGTGTCTTGGCTTTTTTGGAGTCAAATTTCTAACAATTTCATCAGGGATGAGGGTTAATTTCTGTACTGAATGAGAAATAATAAAACCGTCATGGACAAACATTGTTGGAAATAAAGAATCCTCTGAAATCATAACTGATAATATAGCGGCATCATATGTCTCTTGGACGTTCTCAGAAACAATACAATTCCACCCTAATTCAGAGTTAGTTTGCACATATTCCCAACTATTCCAAATTGATAAGTTAGGAGAATTAAAAGCTCTTGCTGAAATCATCATGGTTAAGGGTACACGCCATCCTACTGCCATTGGTAAAGCTTCAGTCATCAATAAATAACCTTGTGATGCTGTAGCAGTAAAAGTTCTCGCTCCAGCTGCACAAGCTGCTGTTGAATAGCTTATTGCAGCTAATTCAGATTCAACATTTATAAAGGCGGCTTTCAATCTTCCATGATGAACTACATCAGATAATCCTTCCACAGATTGAGTTTGAGGTGTAATTGGAAATGCACATATAACATCTGGATCGGTCTGTGTTACACCTCCTGCTACAGCATAGTTTCCAATCATTGTGGTTTCGATTGGTTCTTTAATTTCCTTGAAAAAAATACGCATTGGTTCTACACTAATGGTTCTATTCACCTCCTTCTTCCTCAGGCACTGCACAAGAAGCAGGACCTTGTTTTAATTGTTTACTTATAGCTTCTACAGGACATATATTAATACAATTCTGACATGATTTGCAATGAAAATTATCAATTCCCTCCATATGCCATAGTCCATCATCTCCCTTTGCTCGGATTATGGCAAAATCTGGGCAGATATACCAACATTGAGCACAATCGGTACATTTTTCTCTATCCCATATAATTTCCCATTCACCCCATGTTCCCGTTTGTACCTGAGAACTTCCATATGGAATAATCTCCTCGTCACAATACCATACTCCTGCTTTATCCATCTCTTTATATCCAGGAAGTTCAGGTCTTACTTGTTGCCAAGGTACTTTAGTATCTAAAGCAAAATCGATATCAATTCCAAGATCATATACGCATGTTTCTTCTATAGCTTGTTTTATAGCTTGAATATTTTTTCCTGCAATGGCTCCTTTAAATCTTCTCATAATTGCATCAGATAATTCATCTAATGTAAAGAGATGAGAGACTCGAATTAAAGCACCTAATATTATAGTATTAGTTATATTTCTCCCTAAGACTTCCATTGCTATCCGTGTTGCATCAATAGTTGCCACATTGATATCTTTTCGTCCGACTACCTCTTGTAATGAAACTTGATCCATAACTGTATTCACAATTAACCACCCTCCTTTAGGCATACCAGCTGTAACATTAATTTCTCCTAAAAGAGATGGATCTAATACTGAAACAAAATGAGGTCCATAAACTTGCTCATTGGTTCTTACTAATTCTTCATTTGATGAAAGTCTTACGTAACTTTCAGTTGGAGAACCCATCCTTTCAGCACCAAAACGGGGTTGACAAACACCATAACCATAAAAAGCTTCTACACATAAATTCGAAGCGGTAACTCCACCTTGTCCTCCTCTTGCATGGAATCGAAGGTTGACCACATCATTTTTTAAAACTTCTTTAATTTGTTCTGGAGTTAACATTTTGAGTAATTTTTAATTGTTTTCTAATTAATTAATTTCGATAAAATAAATCTTAGGATAAAATTTAAGTTATGTATAATCTTTCTTAAAACTTTCCTAGAATTGATTTATAAAAAATAGATGTAGAGCGGAAAAAAGTATTTTTATTTATATTCATTATCAAGCTTTTTTACGACATCTAAGCATAAGAGGAATATATTTTTTAAACCCTCTTTTGAAACTAGATCCATGGTATCATTCTTAGTATGTACATATTTTAAACCCGGCTGAGAACCAAGCCAACATGCTTCAAAACCCTCATTAACAATCGGCATATAATCAGACCAAGCACCTGTAGGAGCATATATATCTTTTAATTTGATATTTAGTTTTTTACTACTTTCCACAAATAGCTTATTTAACTTCTTTGAGGATACTTTTCGTGGAATTCCATATGAAGTTATTAATCTAATGAGTTCATTTCCTCCGATTAAATCGAGGTTAATGAAATAAGTTGAGTTTTTATCAAGATCATTTTTGTGGTTTTGGATAAAATGAACTGCTCCTCCTAAGTTTAATTCTTCAGAACTAGTAGATAAAAATTGTAAATCAATATTATTAATTGGATTTGTTTTATAAAATCTTGCGAGTTCTACTAATATACCTACTGCAGCTGCATTATCGTATGCGCCAGGAGAATCATTACCTGTTTTATTGAAATAATTAAAAACTCCAATTATAGCAATAATAATACAGGCATCCAATAAGATATTATTCAAGATAGGTATATTAGTATTAAAAAAAACTTTAAGGAGGTTTAAAATTAAATAAATTATCATTAGAATTAAAGAACCAAAAACAGAGATAAGGAATATAATTATTCGAGTAGAGCTTGGAAATGATTGAGACTTAGAATCCCAATGCCCCATAAAAATAACTTTAGCTTTTGAATTGATGCTCTTCAAGCTTGTATAAATATTTTCAGTCTCATAATTATTTGCATCATTTTTGAATAATTTAATTTTGCTAGAAACGGAAATACCGAGTGCTTTAAATGAAATGTAAATGGTAAAAATACATAATCCAAGTGTTAGAAAAGGATTAATATAGGTTGATAAAGCTAACAAAATTAAAAGCGAACCCATAACTAAAAAAATTAATCTTATAAAAATCCAATTATAAAAAGAAGTCATAAATGTTTCTTGATGGATTGGACTATATCCTACTTTTTCAAATTCATCGACTACAATCTCTCTAGCCTTTTTCTCTCCTTCTGATCCTATCAATCTGGGGAAAGCAAGTCTTTTTGTTATTCGATAAGCATTATCAACATTAATGTTCTTATCATAGGTGTTTTTATCTAATTTTTTAGCTTCTAATTCTTCTCCATTCATTTTTGATTCTATAACCATATTTATTTTTTATCTAAGAAATATTTAAACCACTCTATTGGAAGGGTGTTCTTCACCTTTTCTAAAAATTCTATCCTACTTAGCACACCTAAATCTGATATAAATCCAGAGATGTATTTTGCAGGTGTGATATCAAAATAGTAATTATGAACCTCTAATAAGTTATTTGTTATCTCC
>JAHPYZ010000118.1 GCA_019058425.1 Promethearchaeota archaeon | reverse complement strand
CCAGAGAACTATTCTGATATACCTGAATTTATAGAGGCATGGGAGACTTGCGATCTTGAAAAAATTGAATGCCAACCAACCGCGCTTGATAGAAAGACAGGTGAATTGGTTGGAATTATTTTAACACTCCCCGATTTATTCGAAGTATGGGCTGGAAAACCAATTAATCGTGTGAACGTAGACACAGCTATGGTGAAGAAAGGTTATTACGGGAGAGGAATTTTTTCAGCTCTTAATAATATTGGTCAAATCACCTATAAACTACGCGGAGCATATTACTATGAGGGTACTTCCATATGGTCTAATAATTCACATGCTATTGATACCATTTTCCCACATTGTAAACCCATTAGAAAGCACTATGTATTACAACGAAGAGTTTAAAAAAAAATAGAACCTTAATTTTTCTTCATATAATTTATTCTCTTCCTGAATAGTTTGATTTCTTGTAAAAGCCGATAAAGATAACCAGGAATATGATTATATCTATAGACTCTGCTATCATAACATATAATGATGATTCACCGACTATAAACTGCATTAAAGGTCTCAATACTGACGTAATTAAATATAAACCAAATCCGATCATAAGAATAAAAGTATTTACTTGTGAAAGGCGTTGATTTCTCCACGCAAAATTAAAAACCCAGACAATAGTAATCAGAGAGGGGACGATAATTATTGGATATAAGATAGGTGATAATTCTATAGTGAGAATAAATAAGCCCATGATGAGTTCAATAACGACGATCAGTATCAATATGCGTAGTTTGACTTTATTTAACGTTTTCTCGTTCGTTAATCTTTTAAAGCGCGTTTTCAGAGAAAGCGAAAATAGCACCATTTCAATACTAAGAAAAATCATCGGAAGCAGATTAAAGATTGCAATTAAAAATCGAGTTTTCATGATAAGCAGTAATAGTCCACTATCTAATCCAAAATAACTAAAATCGATGAATAAATCTAAGGCTTTTCCGAATATGAGCAGTAAAAAGAAGGAACCAAAAAGGAAGGGCATATCTGAGGAGTATTGTTTTTCTTGCTTGAACCAACTATAAAAAGTATACAGAGCCATTAAAGACACAATAGATATTCGAATCCCCATAATTAAAACGATTCCTAACGTTCCTTCATGTGTCTGATAAGTAACAACTAACACTGACCAATTAAATGTATATAATAGAATAACAGCTATGATGCCTAATATTACTCCAAATAACAGTAGGAATATATAGACTCCTTTTTTATTTTGAAGTGCCATAACTATGATTTTACATTAATCTTTAAAAATTCAACTAAGTATTTTGTTTTTGTATTAATATGCTCAAAATATAAATCGATTTTCTATTTTTCTTGATCAAATGCGATTTTATATCAGATTAATGAAATAGATCTTTTCTGAATTTTTCTTAATATTATACATCAGCTGTTTAAGGATCATTTTTTATTTGTTCAGTTATTTAGATAAGTTTTATAACATTGTTTATAGTTTTCAATTAAAAATCTAGATTTGTGTAGGTTTGTTCACGAATATGAATGATTACTATACAAAAGTTCAGTATTGATAATTAAATCCTACAGAAACGTTTAGAATTTGAGCGAAAAATTTATAAATGTATATAATATACTATTATTAATGGGATTAAAAGTGGGAAATATCTCCCACGATTATCAAAAAATTTTGAAATAATAGAAAAAGGAAAACAATTAAATCGTTAAAAAAATAGTAAACCTGAGGGAAAAATGACTTTACAAAAAATATTTCGAACATACGAGCAAATGTGTTTAGAAAAATTAGAGGAAATAGGAAAATCCTCAGTAGCAGAGTGGTCACTAGCAATGGGTTATAGTAGCCCAAATGGTCTTATAAAAGTCATAAGAAGAATTCAGAATACAATGCCAGATAAGTTAAAAGTATATTATGATAAAAAACCGCGTATGTATGAAGCAATATAGCATAACAACGAATTGAGGGTAATATAACATGATAAAATGTCAAAATTGTGGTGAAGAATTCTCATATGGTAGAAAAATAAGCTGTTGTCATTCCACATATTTTGGTATCATTTTCAATGGAGTTAGAATCTTTCATAAATGGAATTGTAATACATTAATGAGTATTAAAGAAAGCAATGAAGCACTCGAAGAGGATTTTTCAGAAGTTAGTATTATTGACGATCAAAAACCAACTAATTATAATTGGAACTGCAAAACTCCTTTGAGATTAGAAAAACAAAATGAATTGATAGAAAGAGATTATGTTTTAATCTATGAATGATTCATATGGAGGTGTATGAAAAGAGTTAGAAAATAAAGCCAGATTTAAAAATTAGGTGGATGGAAAGACCTTCGATAATACTTGTAAACGTATGACTAAAATGAAGGATCAATTCCTACACCTTTCATAATTATAATTAGTACCATTCCAATCCGCCAGATTTTCCTCCGACTCAAATCCATCGTGAATTGAGACTGTACCTATCTACTCACAGCTCTTGCCATGGAGTGACAGCAGGAACCATGGCAAGAGCTCCACCTTTTTAATATGTAAGATTTCTACTTATAAAAAATGTTTAAATTATTACAGAATATCTAATCTAACCTTCTAATTTTAAAATTTGTTCAATTAAAAACACTAAGTTTTAATATTAGTTGATACAAATAAAAATTTTTTTCATAGAAATGTATTGATTTCTTTAGCTTGTTCAGTTTTTTTTTTTTAATCTAAAAAAGATTATTAAGAATTTAATGAAAATTACATAATTGTTTAATTTTTCACCTTAAAATTTATATAGATTGTTGGTAAATATAATATAAAATAAAATGGGATTAATTTCCCTCAAAAGTTACATTGAGTTTGTAATAAAAATGACTAAATTTTCGATGGATACCCATCAATCTAGTATGATAGGCTCAAGAACTAGAGTTCAAGATTCTTGTGAGAGCGGATTATGTCCAATATGTATCGCAGATTGCCCTATATTTTGCGAAGTTTCAAAATCGGCACTCAGAGGTCGCGAAGTTTTATATCCAAGAAGAGAATTTTTTGGAAATTCTACAGCGGGTTCACCAAAAGATTTTGGTTTTTCTTTTAGTGACTTTCAGATTCAATTTGAGTGTAGAGGAGCTCAAGGGATCGAAGCTAATGAAGATAAAGTAATCTTTCCTAATGTTGATATTGCAACTAAATGGGGTAATATAGATCAAAAACTCCCTATAGTTATAGCAGGTTTGGGAAGTACATATGTAGCGAAAAGAAATTGGAACGGTTTAGCAATAGGTTCGGCATTAAGCGGTGTAAGTATAACTATAGGGGAAAATGTCGTAGGAATGGATCCTGATTCCAAGTTTGCAAATCACGCTTTATATCCTAGAGTAATTGATACAGTTGATATGAAAAATCGTGTTGAAACATTTAGAAAATTCTGGGATGGAAAATATGGAGATATCATTATTCAAAAAAATGTAGAAGATACAAGATTAGGTGTATTTAACTATGTTATATCTAAATTAGATATAATTTCACTTGAAATTAAATTTGGTCAAGGAGCAAAAGCAATAGGCGGTGAAGTCCGTTTAGAGTCTTTAGAACGAGCGCAATTACTGCAAAAAAGAGGATATTTAGTGTTCCCAGATCCTACTGATCCCCTTATTATTGAACAATGGAAAGCAGGATTGATTCCAGACTTTGAAAGGCATAGTAGAGTAGGACTATCTTCTACAGAGGATGTTTTAGAAGAAATTGATCAAGTACGTTCCAGTGGTGCAAAAAATATTTTTATAAAAACTGGAGGATTTAGACCAGCAGCTACAGCTTGGATTATAAGAATCGGAATTGAAGGAAAAGTGGATGGGATGACATTTGATGGTGCTGGTGGAGGAACAGGTATGAGTCCAGTAAGCATGATGAACGAGGGATCAATTCCTACAACGTATTTAGAGGCTTTAGTAGTTGGATGCCTTGATATGATTAAGAAGAAAAGTCCGAACACAACCATACCATCTATCGCAATCGCGGGTGGTATTGCAAATGAAACTCAGATGTTTAAATCACTTGCTATGGGCTCACCTTATGTAAACTGTATTGCTATGGCTAGGGCACCAATCACAGCTTCGATGAAAGCAAAATATATTGGTGATGTCATAGATAAGAATGAAGGAACTCCTGCACTATTAAAAATCTTAGGATTTCCAAAAGAAAATGACCCTAAGAGTTTAACTTTAAAAGAGGTATTTGTTGAATATGATAATTTACATAGAGTTTATAATGGAAAATCTATTCCACCATCAGCTATTGGAGTTTATACTTATTTTGCCAGTAAATTAGGTATAGGTCTAAAACAATTACTTGCAGGAATAAGGAAATTTAAATTAGATTTAATCGATCGCCATGATATTGCATTTATATCTCAAAGAGCAAAAGATGTCTGTGAGAAATGGAATTTAGGGATTCAATCTCAAGAATCTCTCGATTTCGAGTTGGTAAAGAGAGAAATTTATTCAGGAATTTATTCATCTACCTCAGATCTGCCGTGAATTGAGATTGTACCTAGGTACTTTTAACTCTTGACATGAGTGGACAATATTACGCCTGGTAAGAGTCTAACTTCAAGGCTTATTTTTTAATAACACAAAAATGTAAAAGAAAGCTAATATAAGTTTATATAGTAATTAAAATTCCCACAAATTATCTTCTTATGTTAGTTAAACTCTTATCCATAATATTATCTAATTTGATGTGAGCTCATTGTATAAATCCTCGAAATTTTTTCTACTATTTCTTTCTTTATTAATGATTACAGGTAGTATTTATTCTACTCCTTTATTGGTTAGAGCCTATGTTCCAGGTCATAGAGTAATGATTTTAGCAGCTAATGGTGTTGGTGAAACTTACTTTTCTGCTAAAAATAAATTTGAATCTTGGGGTTGGAGTGTGATCACAGCGGGTTTAACATCATCAGTAACTTCATGCCCGAATACAAATCCTAGACCTGTTCCTGTAAATATACTAATTTCAGAGGTAAATAACAATACACTTTCTCAATATGAATGCATATTTATACCAAGTGGTGGTCATTGGTTAGAGTTATTAAACGATATAACAACATTAGACTTGATATCTGATGCATATAACCTAGGCCTCATTATTTCTTCATTATGTGTAGGAATCAGAGTTCTTGCTGCAGCAAATATAGTGAGTGGCATTAACATTGCTTATGATATTAATTCCGCATCAGATGTACTTGCCGCTGGGGGAATAACAGTAAATGAAAGAGTTATATCTCATAGAAGAATAGTTACTGGGGGTACTGGAGGAGGACCATCAGGTGGCGGCGCTAGTCAAGCACCTACAATTGCTGTTTGTGAAGCTATAGCAGATATTCTTATAAGTGAGGATCTCCCTCTTGATATTGTGATTGTAGCAATTACAGGAGTAACAATGTTAGGTTTTATTTTATATTTTAAAAGAAAGAAAAGAAATCTTAAATAATTAATATTTTTTATAAAAAGTCTTTGATATTTGATACCGAATAAATAAATAAAAAAAGATTTTTATTCTGATTAAACAAAATCATTTATTTCATAAGCTTCAACCACTATAAAAGGTTCAATCGGTTCAGTCTTGTGCTACTCGTATCGGTTCGTTATCGTTTCTGAGTGTTGTCTGTTTATTTTCATGCTGGATATAGAAAACGATGAATGCTGCGAGGAATCCAGAAAAAACAATGAGATATATCAAGTTCATTATTTTTGCATGCAATAATATAAAGATATTTGGCCAATAAAAAATAGTCCACCAAAAAAAAGTGTATACTCCTATCATATGCCAAACTATCTGCATTATTACGACATTTTTAACTTTCTCCCATTCTGCCTGTTGCCATGCAAAAAAGGATGCACTCGCAAAAGCTAAGAGGGCTCCACCGAATAATCCTCCATAACCAATAGGAGCTAGAAAAGGAATACTGAACCACTCCATATAATCTTCCACAAGGAAGAATAAAAGTACTCCAAAGACAACAAAAACAATAAAATTCACTAAAAATGTCCATTTTAACCCTTTCAAAATTTCTTTAGCCATTTTTCTATTTACCTCTTTAAATGAGAAGATTTTTTATTAATTTTTTATTTTTTTTTTTCTTCAACTTCCTTCTTTTCTTCAACCTTTTTAAAAGGTTTTGTTGGTTTTGTCTTGTCAATTGGTTCAATACAAACCCAACAAGCATTTTCCATAGTGGATAAAGCACGCGCACAGTCTTCATGGTATAACGCTTCACAATTAGGACACAGGAAAATATTAAATCCCTCTACTTTTCCTTTACATATCAAGCAGATTTTCTGCTCCCGATAGTATGTGACTTCTTCTTCACTAATATGTTCAGGCCTCTCTATTATTCGAAAAAATGAATCTTTAGCTATAATCTTCCTTTTAACTTTCTTTTTACGCTGCTCAGGTTCTGCTCTTAAACCCAAATAAGAAGTTTCTATGCTTGTCAAGTCAATTATTATGAAAATAAATTTAACTTCTTCCCCAAAAGCTTGTACCATTTGAAACATAAGGATTCGTGATAGACAATGAAGTACAATACCAATAGATAAATAGATATATTTCTTTCTAAATATACCTTTCATCTCAGAAGCTTTGTATAGAATTCCAGCTCCGAGGACTAAGCCATAAGAATTTGTAAATAAGCTCCACCTAGCAGGAAGCCTTTGCGTTGGTATTAGCAAACCATAATAGACTTCTACTAGTCCTTCTCTGGGTATTGTGGGAGGTACAATAATTGGAGTCATCCAATGAAATATAAATAGATCCAATAAAATGAGCATATTCAAAATTAAAATTATAGATAAAAAATACCACTTCTTCTTGAGTATTAATATTTCAGTCCACACATATGCCATAACGGGCGCGGCAAAACCAGCAGTAGGTACCCAAGTTATATAATGTTATAATTGGCCATCCATGTTATTTCCTGTTATAAGGATAGTTGTAAAATCGATGAAAGTTGGACCTCCAAGAGTTATACCAATTCCAATTATTGCTAACCCATAATAAAAGAGAAGCGTAGTTTTTGTCTTTCTTCCTTGGAACATAAAAAATAGTCCTAGTATAAATGGTAGAAAAAAAGAAAAAACACTATCAAGAAGTGCATTGTAAAAAACTACATCAGAAAGCATTAACAAATTGAATTCCTCCTAATTATAGATCTACATTAAATTAACATAAAAATATATGATCTTATGTTAATAATGTTAATATTTTATACCTTCTTGTATATAAAAGTTATCTCTAAATATTAGTTAGAAAGAAGTATATTTAGAGTAAGAAATAAAAAAGATAAATAAGTTTTTTAATCTGAAGTATCAAAATCGATTACTTCATAAGTTTTTCTAATTGATTCACGAAATCCTCATATTGTTTTATTCCGAGTTCCCAAAATTCAGGTTTGGTTATATCTAATCCTACAATTTTACAAAGTTCTTTTGGTGAAACTGAACCTCCACTTGCGAGAAGTTTCTTAAATTTTGGGGGAAAATCTTTTCCTTCTGTCTTATAGATTTGATAGAGAGCGTAAACAAAAAGTTGAGCATAGACATATGGATAATTATAAAACCTGAAACCGACTCTGTAGTAATGAGGCTTCATTGTCCATTCCCATATCAATTCATCAAAGAAATCGATTGAATCTCCATAGATTTTATCTCTACCAGCTACCCATAATTTTGAGATTTTTTGACCATCCAAGTATTCATTATTTTTTATTGCGTTGTACATTCCCTCTTCGAACCAATAACGGGCACTTACTTGAAATGTTGCCATACCTGAATCATCTAAAACATGAGCTAAGACTGCTTTTTTAAAATCATCAGAATCACTCGTTTCTAACAAAAAATCAGTCAGTAATAATTCACAAAATGTACTTGCACATTCAGCAGTTGTGTACCCTGGATGTAAATTCACATAAGTTTGTACTTCCGCAGCTAGATAATCGTGGATTGAGTGTCCTAATTCATGCCCTAATGTATAAATTTCTCCTATTTGCCCTGCAAAGTTCATTAAAATAAAGGCAGATTTTCCTTTAGGCCAAGCAGCACAATATGCCCCATTTCTCTTTCCCATTCTGATGTTAGCATCGATATGACGCTTTTCAAACATATCAGTTGCAATATCAACGAATTTTTTATCAAATCCTTCAAATGTCTTTAAAACTAACTCTTTAGATTCATTCCAAGTATATTTCTTTTCTGGCATTTCGAGAAGGGGAGCTAGAACATCAGCATAATTTAACCTGGGTAAATTTAAAAGTTTTGCTTTAAGTTTTAAGTATCTTTGATAAACATGAGCATTCTCTTCTACAGTTTTCATTAAGCTTTCAATAATTTCTTGTTCTGAATCATTAACTATTAGACTATGATGTAGGGCATTATCGTATTTTCTTCTCTCTACAGTTTTCATCCAATCACTACATATATTTCGTAAAGCTGTGGAAAAAATATACTCATCTTTCGCTAGTGTACTATATATAGATTTATCTGCCGAAATTCTCGTTTCTCTGTCTGGATGACGTAATAAAGTATTTGCTTCTCCATAGGATACAACTTTTTCCTCACCCTCAACCATAACATGGAATTGACGTGTGTTTAGCCATTTACCTTGAAGTTGACTCCATTGATTGACACCATACTGGTCTTTCTCTAGGATTAATTGTTCTTCTAATTCAGATAATAAGTGTGGATAGGCTCTTGCAATTTTCTCTAAATAATGTCTATAATTTGTTAATTCCGGGTTATCTAGTAAATCTTTATTTTCATAAACAAATTTTCCAACTTCTAATTCTAAAAATGTCAATTTTTGACCTACTTCTGTTGCAAAACCTATGGCTTTATTCTTTAGAGCTTCATGTTCAGTAATGTTCATATTTGCATCATATAAAATATGAGCAAAAGTCTCTAATTCATCTAAATTTGCTCCAAATTCTTCTTGCCTTTGGAATAGTTTATTGAGGTCTTCAGCACTGAAATCAGGTGATTTTATCTTTCCTTTATAATCCTTAATAAATTGTTCAACCTGAGCTTTTGAATTCTCTATTAATTTATCTATTTTAGGATCATCATGACCAGTAAATAGTCCGCTTAGATCCCAAACTACTTCATCTTTTGTCATTTTCATCACATTGAAAATATCAATATTTAAAGGATCTAATTAATACATCAATTAAAATCTATTAGAAAAATAAGAATTGTAATTTACAATTAATATAAATTACTCATATTCTATAGTACTGGGTGGTTTATTTGAAACATCATAGACAACACGGTTAATTCCTTTAACCTCATTAATAATTCTCGTACTAATCCTTTCTAATAATTCCCAATCTATCTTAGAAAAATTTGCTGTCATAGCGTCTTGAGATTCAACCACACGAATCGAACATATATATTCGTATGTGCGATAGTCACCACTGATTCCAACGGTTTTTAACGGCAAGAATACACAAAATGCTTGCCATAGATTCTCGTATATTCCTGATTTCTTAATTTCTTCAATTAGAATTTCATCAGCCTGTCTCAATATATCAAGTTTATCTTTATTAATCGGCCCTATTATTCTCACTGCTAATCCTGGGCCAGGGAAGGGATGCCTTGAAATAATTTCTTTGGGGACTCCTAATT
>JAHPYZ010000117.1 GCA_019058425.1 Promethearchaeota archaeon | reverse complement strand
ATGTAAATAGAGTGAAAATCGGAGATTATACGAAATTCGGACCTTATGTACAATTATACAGTGCAACTCATCCGTTAGATCCAGAAATCCGTAAAACTGGAGATGAATTAGGATTACCAATTAAAATTGGGAATAATGTATGGCTTGGAGGTGGAGCAATAATATGCCCCGGTATTTCAATAGGAGATGATTCTGTGATTGGAGCGGGTTCCATTGTTACAAAAAATATACCTGAACGAGTTTATTCTGTAGGAAATCCATGTAAAATAATAAAAAATTTATAATTTCTTTTTTTTCAATATTAAACCTAAATTAATTATGTTTTCAGAGGATCAGAATACTCTATTGAATTTTTTTAAAGGAATTGAGCATTAATTTTCAGTCTCTCGTTTCTTTTGGAAAGGTTAAAATTCCTGTAAGGGGATTGTTTAGAGGATCCTGACAATAAAGGATTGTGAAATATATTAAATCATAGTTTATATCTCTTCATTCATTGATAAAATCACTTAAAATTTATTAATTTTAGAAAAAAAATCAAGAAATATGATATCTATTGAAAAATTAATTGACCCATCAGATAAAATTACCTTTTTAGTTGGAGCAGGTATTTCTATGGAAAATCCGAGTAATGTTCCTTCCGCTAAGGAGTTTGTAGGGCATTTGGTAAGACTATGTGTTCCTTTTGAAGAAGTTAATCCAATTCTTGAAGAAGAATCATTAAGATATGAAGGATTTGTTGAAGTAATTCAGAAAAATATTGATAAATCCATAAAATTCCTTGATTTTCTTGAGACAAGGACAAAACCAAATCTTATTCATTACTTTTTAGCTAATAATATCATAAAAAGAAATAATGTAATAACGACAAATTTTGATTATTTAATTGAATATGCTTTAATGGAACTCTTACCGAATAAAAAGGATTTTATTAATCCTATAATTTTAAAGGAACAATATTTAAAATTAAATAATATTGTGAATATAGGAGATATTGAAGATTTTTTGCTTTTCAAACTCCATGGTTCAAAAAGAAATATCATAACAAGTCAGAGCACTTCTGAATCATTAATTACAACTCTTTCTTCTTTAGGAAAAAATCGAGAAGAAGGTGAAACATTTGCTATTGAGTCATATAAAAAGCCAATTATTTCTAAAATTATAGAAAATTCTGTTTTAATTATATTAGGTTATTCTGGGAGTGATGATTTTGATATTACGCCCTTTTTAAAAGAGATAACAAATTACAAGAAAATATTTTGGATTGATCATATCTCGAGTATGAATTTGGAAGATACTAAGATCATTCATGTAGGCTCTGAATTGGATTCTAACAGAACTTCAAAACAGGAAGATTTTTTATTTGAAATATGGAAGAACCATGGGATTGAAACCTATTTAATTCGAAGCAATACTAAGGTCTTTATATCAGAGACTCTTTGGAACATACTACTTAATTCTGTCCCACAACCAGACATTAAGAGTGACTCTAATTTGGAATATCAAGACTTTGGAGAATGGATTAGGTCGTTAAAAGAATATATGGAAATTGATAGAATTACTAAATATAAATTTGCGGGGAATGTTCACTATAGTCTTGGCAAATGGAAAGATGCGGGACGTATGTACAAAACTGGATTAGAACTCGCAGAAGAAGTGAAAAATAACAAAGAAAAGGCAGAATTACTAGCAAATGTTGCAAGTCTCCCTCAATCTGATTTAGATTATGAGAAAAATATAGAAATGTTAATCTCAGCGAAAGAAATTTATTCTAAATTAGGGGATTATGAAGGAGAATCAAATTGTATACATAATATTGGAACTATATATTCGTTAAATGGTCAATTTAATAATGCTATAAAATATTATGAGGAGTCTTTAGAAGTAAAAAGAAAGATCAATGATTTGGAAGGTATTACAGGTTCTTTATTGAATCTGGGGGCTGCTTATGATAAATTGAGAGAATATGATAAAGCTTTAAGTTATTATCAAGAAACAATAAATGTTGTAAATCAGACAGGAAACCTACTAGCTAAAGCGCATGCATTAATGAATATAGGAACTATTCATAGAAATTTTGCAGAGTATAATAAAGCTTTAGAATATCTTAAAGAAGCTTTAAACATTGACAAATTACTTGGAACCCTTCCACAACAAACAGTAATATTGAATTATATTGGGTTAACTTATCAGGATTTGGAAGATTATGATAAGGCAATAGAATATTTCAATGAAGGATTACAATTGGCAAATGATATAGGTGATTATGAGGACCAAGCGAGTTTACTCTATTCGATAGGAAGTTTTTATACTCAAATAAACAACGAGTCGGAGGCAATTAAGAACTGGGAGAAAGGGCTAGATATATGTGAAAAATATAAGCTTCTTCCTATCAAGTTAAATATCTTATTTTTAATAGGAACTATGGCATTTAACAAGGAGCACTATGAGGAGGCATTAAAATATTATAATCGGGTATTACAAACTGCTCAGAATATTGGAGATAAGAACTATCTTGTTGATAGTTATAACAATATTGCAACTGTTTCCTACGCCATGAAGGATTATGAAACTACATATAATACTTATTTGAAAATCCTTGAACTATTGAAAGAAGAGGACGACAATGTAAAAAAAGCCTCTTATTTAAGGGAATTAGGTATTGCCTATTATAATTATTCAGGGGATACCGAAATCGCTATTAATATTTTAAAGGATGCTCTAGAAATATTTGAAGAACTAAAAGATAGTCAGATGATTGAGGAGATTCAGAAAGATGTTGAATTTCTACAAAACCAATAATACTAATTTTGATAATTCACCCACTTAAAAGAATTTGTTGAAGAATTTAATCTAAAATTAGAAGTATGTAATATGATAAGAATTATACTTCTTTTTTTTTAATTCAAGATTAATATCCTGCAATTAATATTGTAGAATAATAAATATTTTAATCTCTCATTTCTTTAGGTAGAGTTAGTATCCCCGTAAGTGGATTATTTAAAGGATCCTGACAATAAAGAATCGTGAAATATATTAAATCATATAAAATACTAGGGTCTTCTCCATTGTTTAATTTGTATTGATATAAACTTAATTGGTATTCTGCTTCTGTTATCGGTGGTTCCGCATAAGAAACACTACCAAACACAGATTGCAAAAGAGGTTTCATAAAAGGAGAATATAAAAATCCTAACTCCTTTAATACATCTTTTAAGTAGAAAAACATTCTCTGAACTGCTTGCATCATATATCTTATAGGTTGATTTTCTGGCCCTATATATTGTTCTGCAAATTCAGGGTCATATTGCGCAAGCTTCTCACGTGTAATATTTATAGGTCGGAATAAAGAAATCAAACCTCTCTCAATCGCAGCCTGACGATTTGTTGCAATTGTCTCACTCCCTGCATCAGGTACCCAAACTCCCTTTTCTAGCAGTTTTCTAGCTTTATAGCACATAGCTTGAATTAACATCCCCACTCCGATACGTCGACAAATAGAAATTTGTGCATCACTAATTCGGACTTCGATCGTTCCCCAATCCGTTAGTGGGAACACATCCTGGAACCTCCCATCTTCTAGACTTGCCTTCTGGACAGTTTGAAGGAAATAATTCACAGAATTCTCACTAAGATCAGTCAAATATGGGATAAAATATTTCGGATCGTTCCCACTTAACATGGTAGTATTGTATTTTAGTCGAAGAGATCTCGTACAATTGGGGGCTGTGATACGTCTATTTATAATCTTAACCACA
Source organism: Promethearchaeota archaeon (assembly GCA_019058425.1). Taxonomy (GTDB): domain Archaea; phylum Asgardarchaeota; class Lokiarchaeia; order Sigyniarchaeales; family SOKP01; genus Loki-b32. Next base: position 5,980 of record JAHPYZ010000117.1, on the reverse strand, counting down.
TCTGTAGGCTTATTATTTAAAATTGGTGAGTTACATGTAAGAGCGATAAGATGAGGAATAAAATTTCGAATCATACAATATGCTTGAATTTTCTCTAATTCAGAATTAAAAGAACCTAAATGCGAATGATCGGCCTGACTCACGCCTCTCATATATTCACGCGTTGCGGGATTAATTGCGGAAGCAATAATGTGCAAATCTTTTGGTAGCGTAGTTTTGGCTAATAAAAATAGAGTACTCGCCCAATAGGCCAATTCTTCAACATAAACACATGGAGGTGTGACTAATTCTAATATATATGTAATTGCTGTGACATTTCCATCTCTCGCGAACGTATCTATATCAACTGAACTATCTCCTAGGGCGTAGCGTATATCCATTGCATATCCCTTTTCAAGATCTTCTTTTCCCCAAGGTCTGGCTAGAACTTTCTGTCTAATGTAATCCGGAACAGGTAAAAAATCCTCTCTTCCTTCATAGAGCATTTCATCCATTATCTTAATGGCATCCTTCACAATTTCTTTCATTCGGTAAACCATTTCTTCTCCAGGAGGATATTCACCACTATCATCAGCAATAATTAGTTCCATTTCAATACCATGAGTGAATGGTAAAAGAGTCCAATGCTCAACATCAGCTAGCATATCCGCCCATGGTCTTTCTGGGATATGTACTTCCATATAATCAGTTCCTAAAAATAATTTATCACCTGATCTATCAATACTTTGTCCTAAGGTAACACCTAAAGATGTTGGTGCTTTGGTTTTTGCCTTTCCTTTTGTCGTATATAGTTGAGAAAATGTATCAATTGCTTGGTCGTCTTGTTTTTTCTTCTTTTTCCCCTTTTTTTTCTTGTCTTTTGCCATAGAAATTCTCTTTTTTTGTAGCTTACAATATATATAACTGATCTTAATTTTATAATTTTAGTTTGTGTATTTCATTTTAAAGTAGAGATTGTATGAAAGTTTTGAAAATATCATAATCGTTGATAAATTCGTAAGATAAGACTAAATTACTAATCTTACATTTGTTAGAAGGTAAAATTTGCTTTAGATCTTCAGAAATTTTACCACCATTGAATAATGAATCATCCACGATTATATTAATAGTTTCTCCAATTTTTTTAATTTTTGAGTACAGAATGTTATCTAAATCAGATTCCTTCGATATAATCACTGTTGGTTTTCCTAAATATGGAATGAAATCTAAATTAAAAATTGATACTTGACCAGGATTATTTTCGAAGTTCTTAAAAAATTGTTTTAATGAACTTACTAGTGTCCTAAACTCTTCCTGATTATAGTTGTTTTTTGATGGGAAGGTATAATATGCGATTGACTTATTTAAAGTATATTTTAAATCATTATATACACGATCTAAAAGTGGAAAAGTACTAAAATCAAATCCAAATAATGATAAAAACAGGTAGTTAAAATTAAAATCATCTACTAGGACATTATTGCTTACATTCCCTCCAGTTAAACTAAAATTCTTAATTTCATTTGAAATACCGGAGACAAATGTGTTTAATAGGAAATATTGAGAAAATGCTATTTCAGAATCAATTTTTGTTTTAATTTCATCAACCATTATATAAAAATCATCGAATACATCTTTTATTATTTTATCCTTGACTTCTTGGATTGGGATTCGTTCAATAATGGCATTCGCAGAAGTAGGGTTATCAATCTCAGCTAGAGCATATAATGTATTTTTGAACATCTTATAATTAGACCTATCTAAGCCTGTTACAAGAGATTTTAGAAGAGTCTTTATAATTAAGTTAATAACATGAATTAAATCAGATTTAACATCTTTTTCTCTTAATTTTTTAGCAATATTGAATAGAACTTTTATTTTAAGATCATTATTATCTATCAAATCTCTTAATTTTAAAGCTAAGAAGGGATCTGAATTGACAATTCGACTATAGACACTAATTAGAAGATTTTCTTTAATAGAAGGATTTTGAATTAGATTTGCTATTTTAATTGCTTGTTCTGGATCATCTTTTACTTGATCCAAAGCTAAAACCTTAAGAATATTTTGTTTTTTTTCTAAATCTGGGAAATTCTGAACAATCTGAAGGGAGGGTTCAAGATTTTTAATAGCATATGCACGAATTAGGTTAATGTAGAATTCTCTTTGTTCATTTTTATTTGAAAGCATTAAAGCCAATTTTAGTGCCCTTTGAGGATTATTAATTGAAAGATAACCTTTTGCTATTTGTTTTTTATAAGCCTCCATTTTCTCAAGTAATTCGGAGCTAGATATGTCTGAGGATTGTGATGATTTATATTGCTCAGTTAATGAGCCTAACTGTTTTTCAGCTTGTTTTATTACTTTTTCATTCATGTCTATAATAAAATCTTTTGGATCAAATTTATCTACGGTTTCAGTTATTTTAAATGCCTGTTTATCTAAAATTTTCTTAATTTTACTGGTTTGAACTGAATCCCTTACTTTTTGTACTCTAACGGTAATTTCAACAATCTTTAGCCAATGTACATTAATAGTTAACTTACCGTACCCATCCGCAGTAGGTTCTAATTTCAGAATAATACTTTTACTTTCACCTGGACCAAATTCAATATTACTCTTAAAATCCTCAGGTTCTACATTAATCTTTAAGTTTTCTCCCTCAAAATCAAATTTAAAGCTTTCTTTTTTACCTGAGTAGTTTATAGCTTGGATTGATATTTCATTATCGATTTTTGGAATTAATAAATTTTGTGGGAATTTTGTGATGTTTAAGGAAATAATTTTATCTGCATTTGACATAATTCAAATGTTTTATTTGTTCAAGTTATGACTACTAATTCTAAATATCTCATTAATTTTTAGGTTTAACAATTATTAATGATTTATTTATTTTAGATTTATGAAATAAAATAGATAAAAGAACTATTTTCCCATTCGTCGGTTTCTTCTTAAATAGTCTTCTAAATCCTTAATTATCATTTCTTTATTATAATCAGGCCAGAAATCGTTCCTGAATTTAAATTCTGCATAAGAAGAATCCCATAACAAAAACCCAGAAATTCTTGCTCCATCATCCATTCCTGTTCTAATGATATAATCTAATGGAGGGAAGTTTTTTGTATAAAGGTGAGTTTTTATTAAATCTGCATTTACTTCTTCGGGTTTAGCTCCATTGCTAACTATTTCCTTCACAGCATCTACAATTTCTTCATGACCATCATACATAATGCAAAGATTAATGAAATTTTGATCATGACCTTTAGTAAATTCTATTAATTCTTCGATCTTTCTTCGCGCATTTTCTGGTAACATTGAAATCCTGCCAATAACGTTAAATCTAACCTTTTCCTCTTTAACAATTGATTCATTTATGACAGTATCAACAGCTTTAACCATAATCTTATAAATATAATCAAGTTCTTCACTATTACGCTTTTTTACATTTTCAAGTGATAGAATATACAGGCTTAAGTAGTGGATCCCTACGTCAAAAAAGTCAAATAGTCTTTTCTTAAGGTTTTCATATCCAATTAAGTGACCAAAATTGATGTCTAAGTTTCTTTTTTTTGCCCATCGACGATTTCCATCGATTATCAGACCAACATGCTTCGGTAAGTTGCCCTTTGCTATAGTTTTTAACTCTTCTAAAGTAGTTACCATTTAACCCATTATAATGATGTATTTTTTTCAATATTAATATGAATATTAAAAATATTAAATTTATCTTAAAATTCAATAATTATTTTCATGGATAAATTTTATTCAAAAAACAAATACAAGAAGAAATTATTTATAGGGTTAATTAATTCTACCAAATCTCTGCGTTTGATCGAAGATATAGCCTAGGATTGACCCTATAACTAAAAGAGAAAATGTTATAAGAAAAATAATATCAGCAATACTCAATATCGGTCTTGCTCTGTATATTTTTTTTGTCATAATATCCCAAAAAATTCAAATAATATTTCATATAGAAAAACCATTAATCCAACAAAAATCTTTCGAAAATATTACTCTCTCCTTTCAACACTTATAAGAATTTGAACAGTTACAATTCGTATTCGTTCAGAGAACTTATATAGAATCAAAACTTCTCCTTGAATAAGATTTGATTAGATAAGTTTTTGAAAGAATAAATATTATATAAAGAAAAATAGAAAACAGTAAAAACATCAATTTGAGAGATACACTTAATGCTTTCTAACGATTATTTATTTTCAAACATTGGTATAGATTCGGTAGGGTTTTATGCGCCAAGGTCATATGTCGATCTACATGAGCTAGCATTGGAAAGAAAAGTAGATCCCGAAAAATATGCGAAAGGATTATTATCTAAAGAAATAAGAATCGCTGAGATCGATGAAGACATTATTTCTTTAGGATTAAAAGCAGGTTACAATGCCTTACAAAGAGGAGATATACCTTCAAAAAGTATTGACGCTTTATTTGTAGGAACTGAGACAGAAGTATATGCAGCTAAGAGTATTTCGAATATCTTTGCTGAGATGTTAGAAATTTCCCCCAATTCGTTAACTCAAGATATTTACAACGCTTGTGCTGGTGGTACTTTAGCAATTCTCAACGCTATCGCCTTAATTGAAAAGGAAATAATAAATAAAGCGCTTGTCATAAGTACTGATATTTCTTCATATCATCTATACTCCCCTGGTGAACCAACGCAGGGATCAGGAGCTATAGCACTTGTTATATCGAAAAATCCTCGAATTGTTAAATTCAGTAAAAATTTTGGCAAGGTATCCGGAAATGTTAACGACTTTTTCAGACCTCCAAATGATAAAAATGCACGAGCATTTGGTAGATATTCTCAAGAGGCCTATATAAATTTCCAGCTTGCTGCTTATGATGATTTAATTAGAAGTATTGGGGATTTCCATGCAGATTTTTACACTTTTCATGCCCCCTATTCGAAACTACCACTAAAATGCATGCAACAAATAATTCTAAAGCGTTGGATAAAACATATAAATGAACTTCCGAAATTTGATAGAAAACAAATTAAATCATCTATACTCAAGAAACTTGATCATTTTTTACATGATGTAACCGTATTACCAGAATATCTTTATTTAAAATTAAAAGAGAGAGGATTTTCTTCCCCTACATTAGAGAGATTTTCATATTGGGTGAATACAAATGTGAAAGAAAGAATTCTTCCCCAATTAAATGTCCCAATGCACTTTGGAAATATGTATAATGCTGCAATTTGGGCTCAGATTATATATCTTCTTGAAAATCAAGCTCGTGCTCACGATACAATTTATTTTGGATCATATGGTTCTGGAGCTACTTGCATTTCGGGACTTTTAAAAGTTCAAGAGAACTTTAATGAAATTATTCAAAAAAGACCACATATCAATGATTTTATAAATCTAAAGGAAAAGAAAAGTGTTCAAGAATATGAGTTAATTAAAAATGGTCATATTAAACCAGATATCTTGCTAGGTCATATTGTTGAACATGAAAATAATAATGGCAGAGGATTTACACTTCATTTTTGTGATGAAGGATGCCTTATTCCAAATATAAAAGGTTTAGATAACTGTCCGAAAGGTCACTCCGGATATCATAAAAGATTTTTTCCTCTCTTTGCAAGGCTAGATAGTGATCCAGTTGCTCAATCAGACATTAATGACTTGAAGTATTTAAAGGAAGGATTAGTAAGAGTGGCTAGTAATGCGAAAAAGGGTACTTCTTTAGAATATGAACTAAGAAGAGTAGAGAATGAAAACGAGGAAAATATTAACGCTAAAGGATTATTAAACTGGAGTCCTATTTATATAACAATACCAGATAAGTATTTAACTAAAAGAGAACTTCAGGCTGAAGACATACCAATTCCTCTTGAATAATTACTTCTATCTCATTAGAAAGTAATATAATATTAGTAGATATAGAAAACTTATTAATTTTTAAAAGTGAGAATTTAATTATGAAAGAATTCCATTCTGATATCTCCGGTTTTTATAAATTATCATTA